>VBLP01000439.1:0-9259 GCA_005887925.1 Deltaproteobacteria bacterium
GAGGCGGGCACGCACGGTGGTGACATAGACAGGCCAGCTGCGCCGCTTGGTGCGATCGGTGCCAAGCTGGATCTCGACGATGACGGCTGATCGAATGGCGTTGTTCTCGCGGTGCAGCACGATCACCGAGTCCGCGCGGTAGTCGGGGGACTCGATCTGCGACAGATCGGCCGAGCCGATCTCGGTGCGGCAGTGGTCGAGTTCGATACCGGCGCAGCGCCGCAGCAGCTCGGGGGCGAGCTCACCGCAGTTGCGGAACAGCTCGACCAGGACCTGATGGCGGAACGACGGCACGCGCGCGCTGACAGCAAGTCCTGCGCCACGGGCAAGCGCTCGGCCTCGTCGCGCGTGACGCTCGGTGATCCAGCAAGCATAGTCCTCGTTGAATCGACAACTTCCGGATGATCGCCGGCTCCCTCGAGGTGAGACTGCGCCGCTGGCCGGTAGCTGACCTCTGTCCGGTTTTTGTCCGATATCCGGACAGCTGTCCGAGATCCGGCCGGACACCGGACAAGCGCGCCTGATCGATGCCAGCGATTCACGCCGGCAGGCGCCAACGATGGAGAAAGACGCCACCAGGTGGTGAGTCGCGCGTCCAGCATCACTTGACTTTTCTTCTTCGCCTTCGCTCGACGGCTCCTTCCAGGAAGCCACGTGGTTCACCCTCTGCTTCGGCAAGGATTGCCTCGAGCGCGGCACCGGTTCGCTGTTCTCGCTCGCGAGCCTCAGCTGGGGCGTCGGCGAGCCGAAGGTCGCCAGGGCGACCGCCGCGCCGTGATCGATCGCGGGCGCGGTGATATCGTCGCCATGGGATGAGATTCGCGGCACCCAGACGAGCGCGGGTAGGGACGCGAGCGGCGCAGCATCGTCGGCGCGCGTCGCCGGCCACGCGAACGTTCGAACGGCAAGCCGACGACGCCGCGGCTCGGGTCGCACGCGCCGATGCGCGCGACGTCGCGCGCTCGCTCACCCCGGCGCCGGCCGCGCGCCCGCCGGTGCGCACGTCGCGCGGGGCGTCGCTGGCGCCGTCGACCCGCGCACGACTCGAGCAGCGCTTCGGCGCCGAGCTCGTCGCGGTCCGCATCCACGCCGACCGCAACGCGGCGGCCGCCGCCGACGCCGAGCACGCGCTCGCGTTCACCGCCGGCGCCAACATCTTCTTCACCAGCGGCGCGTTCGCTCCCGACTCGGCGTCCGGCTTCGCGCTGCTCGCGCACGAGATCGCGCACGTGCTCCAGCAGACCGGCCGCCGCGGCGACGACGGACGGATCCACGCGACCGCGATGGAAGGGGAAGGCGCGGTCCAGCTTGCCGGCAAGCCGTTCCCCAGGCCGACCGCGGTCCTCCCGCTCGACGTCACCAAGGGCGACAACAACCACTCGATCAGCTGTTCACGACCGACGCCGGCGTGTACAGCCGCAAGACCGCGGTCGGGACCGTGGCGCTGAGCACGCTGGTCAAGGAGATCAAGGGCGGCACCGACGGCCGCAGCGGCGGCGCGCGGTCGTTCGTCGTCGAGCTACTCGAGATGACCGAAGGCGGCACCGGCGATGAGTGGTGGGAGGCCGCGGCGACCGTGCTCGCGCGAGACGAGAAACAGCAGATCCTCACACGCGGCACCGCGCTGTAGGTCAATTTCTCAAGTGGCTGATCAAGCACCGCGGCGACGACTTCGCCGCCGGCGGCCTCGATCACCCGCGGCTCAAGCCGTGGTTCGGCGATCTGTTCCTCACGTACCTCGAGCCGATCTTCGATCCGCGTCTCACCAAGACCCGACAGCTCATGGCTACCGATCCGGTCACCGGCACCAAGCAGAGCTGGTCAGATCAGGTCGCCACGCTGTCCGACGAGGCCACCAAGGGCTACACGCTTAACGAGCGGATCGTGATGGCGATGGATCTGCTGAGCAACATGAACATGTCGCGCTCGGACGCGCAGGCCGAGTGGGGCAAGAAGGTGATCGCCGAGGGCGACGAACGCAAGAAGAAGGGCAAGACCTTCGACAAGCTCGAGCAGATGGCGATGTACGCCCGGTTGATGAAGGAGCACTTCGCGGCCGGCAACTGGACCAAGAAGGACAAGATCTGGCAGACGACCGCCAAGCGTCTGGAGACGGCGGCGACGAACGCGGAGACGTTCTGGAACCAGGCGATCAAGGACTACGAGCGCATGACCAAGCTGCTCGGGGTCCGCCCCGAGGATCTGGTCGTCGACGCGGCCGCGACCAAGTTCGCCGGCGGCCTGACCCGCACCAGCGAGCTCGACGATCTCGAGAAGGTGCTCGCCAAGGCCGCCGACAAGCTGTTCGCCGACCCGGCCGGTCCACCGCCGAAGTCGGCCGATTACAACGCCGCGATCGAAACGTTCAAGAACGACCTCACCGCGCTGCACAACCGCGTGGTCGCCGCGCTGATCGTCAAGGTCGCCGCCAAACCGGGCGACGTTCCGTCGGCGACCTTCGGCTGGATCGTCGCGTGGGTCCGCGCGATGCAGGCGTTCCTCGCCAAGCAGCCGTTCAACCTCGCCGCCGATCTCAAGGACAAGGCGTACGTCCCCAACACCGCCACCGGCGGCAGTGGTGTCGTGGTCGGGCAAGCCGAGGATCTGCGGCGCGCGCATCGCTTCGGCCTCGCGCTCGCGGTGCTCAAGGCCGCGCTGTTCGCCGGCTTCGACGGCGTGCGCAAGACCGCGGCCGCGATGATCATCGGCGACAGCATCAGCCGCATCGTCGTCCTCGACGACTGGAAGCCGGGCAACGAGCCGGGCGCCAAGATGGTCGAGGACTTCCCGGGCAACCGCGGCGCGGCGCCGATCGACGAGTGGGTCTCGTCGAGCGAGGTCGCCGCGGCGGCCGCGGCCGGGCGCGATCCGGTGCCGGTCCCCGCGCCGTTCACGCTCGAGGAGCTGATCAACTTCTTCAACCTCACGTACCTGCAGACGCTGACCGCCGGACTCGAGGCCGTTCTCGACGATGCGTACAAGAGCCCGATCACGAGCAAGACCAAGTACGACCTGAAGCCGGTGTCGGAGAAGGCGGCCAAGCTGCCGCGGCCGCGACGGTGGGCGCCGACCAAATGGCTCTACCTGCTGAGCGAGAAGGATCCGACCAGCGTCGCGCGGCTGCTCAACTCGAGCGGCAAGACCATCTTGCAGGTCCCGAAGGATCCGCTCGGCGCCCGTCTGTACCCGCGGATGAAGGCATGGCCGATGGCGCCCTGCTTCATCTGGGTCATCCCGGATCTGTCGCCGCTGGTGACGTTCCTCAAGAAGAACGCGCCCGGGCTCGACCTCCTGATCGCGGCCGATACCGGCACTGACGCGCCGACCAGCCCCGACGACTGGATCTACGAGCTGGGCCGGCTGTACGCGAAGGGTCGGTTCACGAAGATGATGATCTGGAGCGCGATCAAGCGCGCTCTCTCGACCGAGTTCGACGCCGAGCAGAAGCGCCTGCTCCGGTTCTCGCGCGAGATCGCGGCGCTCGATCGCCAGATCGTGAAGGCCAAGGCGGTCGATCTGCTCGACGCGTTCAAGAACCGTTCGCGCGGCGGCACCACCAGCGCGAACTTCGGTCCCGACAAGGTGCTGCGGATGATCTGGGACTACCGCGCGCGGGTCCAGCCGTGGACCGACGCCGAGACCCAGACCGCGGCGCTGATCCTCGATCTCGCGCAGAAGCTCGACGACGACTTCCCGGATGCCGAGGACGTTCCCGGCTACTACTTCCCGCTGCTGGTGCTCGGCATCAAGGCCGCCGACGAGCAAGCGGCCGGGCGCAAGCCGGCGAAGAGCGCGCTCGAAGCGCGGGTGCTGATCGAGGACGTCGTCGGCCGCAGCGAGACGGTGTCGTCGCTCACCGCGGGTAAGCCGTACCTCGAGGCGCTCAAGAAGCGGATGGAAAACTATCTGAAGGGCGTGCAGGACAAGCAGGGCTTCTACGGCTCCGGCAACAAGCTCGGCTCGTTCCGCTACGCGTCGACGTTCACCAAGAAGGACGAGTTCAGCTGGGACAGTCGCACCTACCGGCTGGTCAAGATCCACAAGCCGTTCGCGTACCACCCGCCGGTGGGCGTGGGCGGCAGCGTGGGGTCGGTGCTGAAGGAGAGCAACGACAAGGACGCGAAGGACATCCCGCGCGATCAAGCGATCCCGCTGTTCACGATCGACATCGACGACAGCGCCGCGCCGCTCGGACTGCCCACGCCGCAGGTGTGGGCGCTGTCGGGTCCGTCGGCGGAGGGCATCCCCGAGGAGCGCGCGGCGCGCCGCAAGCTGCCGGCGCTGGCTGCGACCGCGACCGATGAGGAAAAGGAGCAGCGCACCGCACAGGAGGAGAAGATCAAGGAGGAGACCGAGACCGAGCAGCAGACCGGGCGCTACATCGTCACCAGCGCCGACGACAAGCTGCTCTCGCTGATCGCATTCGCGGTCGAGCTGGCGACCATGAACGAAGACCTGCAGGTCACCGGTCAGGTGATCGGCGGGTTCATGGAGGTGATCGTCACCGCCGCCGAGCTGATCCTCCCCGGCGGACAGGTGATCATGTGGGCCGAGATGGCGGCGGGCGTGGCGCAGACGCTGACCGACCCCGAGATGATCGAGCTGATCGACACGATCAAGGAGGATCCGTCCAGGATCATCGATCTGATCGTCGAGCGCTTCAAGAGTCTGGCCTCGCCCGAAGGGCTGTGGGACATCCTGATGGAGGACGGCCTCGGCCTGCTCGATCGGCTGTCGGCGTTCGCGTCGATCTTCGACGACGCGCGCAAGAAGCGGTCGCGCACGCCCAAGACCAGCAACCGCGCCAAGCCGCGCGGTCGGCTCGGTCGCATCGTGATGTTCTTCATCAACCTCGGCAAGCGGATCCTGCGCGCGTTCCACAAGCTGAAGATGTTCATCAAGAAGCCGCTGTCCGCGATCCGCTCGGCCATCATCACGCGGCCGCGCCTGGCGTGGATCCTCAACAAGGCGGTCGAGCTGTTGATCAAGATCGAGCGCTACGCGCCGTTGCTCACGCTGGGCGCGTCGATGGCGTCCGATGTGTTCTCCGCCGCGATGGACGCCAAGGGCCACGTCATCGAGTTCGCCCAGTCGGTGACCGAGATGGAGCTGCCCGGCGAGCTGGTGCCGCTCGACGTGCTGTACACGCCGCTGGTCAGCTTCATCCTCGGCAAGATCCCCAAGGTCAAGTTGATCAGGCCGATCCTCGACGCGGTCGGCTGGACGCAGAAGCTGACCGGCTTGATCATCGGCGCGATCGGCGTCGAGGACTCGTGGGCCGATCCCAACAAGTACTGGCGCGAGTTCCTGATCCCGTTCATCGAACCGCACTTCCTGTGGCTCAAGCGCGAGTTCGTCCACAGCGTGCTCGGCATGGTGAAGTCGGTCGGCGACTGGATCGCGAAGGAGACCGGGCTGCCGTTCTCGTTCGACTTGCCGAGCGACGGCGAGCTCGGCGACAACAAGCCGAAGCTGGTCACCGCCGAGGAGCTCGAGGAGTTCCCTAGCGACGAGCCGGGTCTGCCCGCGTCGGTCGGCATCCCGCACGACTCCGGACATCCGCTCGGCGGCAGCGCACTGACCCAGGCCCAGGCCAGCTTCGGGCAGGACTTCAGCCACGTCCGCGTCCACGACGACGCGGCGTCGTCGCTGTTCACTGCGACGCTCGGCGCCGAGGCCGCGACCAGCGGCAGCCACGTGTTCCTCGGCGAGCACGCTTCGAGCGGCGGCGGCGAGATCCTGCACCACGAGCTGGCGCACGTGGTCCAGCAGACTGGCTCACGTCCGCTCGGCGGCGACCACGGGAGCACGCCGATGCGCGGCGCGAGTGGCCCCGGCGTCACGTTCGATCCGGGGCGCGAAGCCGCCGCCGATCGCATGGCCGCCGGCGCCGCGCCGACGATCACGACGCCGCCGAGCTTGTCGATCGGCGTCCAGCCGCGCTTCACCGACGATCTGCTCAAGAAGGTGGTCGGCACCCTGACCAGATTCCGTCCGGGCGGCGGACAGTTCATCGCGGCCGCGGCGTCGCCGTCGGATGTGCCGGGCGGCGACATCGCGGTCAAGATGTTCGGCCAGCTCAAGAAGGATCTCTCCACCAAGACGGCGAAGTGGGAGAAGTTCCTGTCCGACGAGACCGTGGTCAAGCCGGCGCTGATCGATCGCATCAGCTTGCCGAGCAACGGCGACATCGCCGGCGTCGCCGCGCTCGCGCAGAAGAACACCGGCAAGAAGGATCAGTACGACGAACCGATCACCGAGCTGAATGGGCCGCGGTTCGTGACCCTGCTCGAGGGCTTTCTCTACGCGCGCACCGGTGTCGCGATGCAGATCGATGCTCCCTACAAGAGCGGCGCATTCACGATCAAGGGCATCAGCATCAACTACCTGCACTTGCCCTTCGTGCCGTACCAGGGCAAGGGCCAGGCGCTGTGGGACCGCGTGATGAAGACGCCGGGCCTCGTCGTGTCGGGCGAGGACACCACCAAGATCCGCCACCTCGTGCGCGCGCGGCTCGACGCGGTCGCGCCCGATCCGTTCATCTGGCACACGAGCAAGGTCGAGTTCGAGTTCTCGACCGGGTTCGTCAAAGAGTTCCGCCGGCTGCTCCAGGAGAGCCGTAGTCGCGGCCGTCCGACCGCCGTCGAGGTGGCGAAGAGCTACGCCGAGACCGAGCTGTCGAAGAACAAGCAGCAGTCGGGCCTGCGCGTCGCGACCCACGGCGAGCTGACCAAGTCAGGACATCCCGAGCGCAGCGATCGCGAGTCGCATCACCTGCCCCAGTTCCTGCTCGTCGAGTTCTTCCGCAACCGCAACGCCAACACGCGCGCGTGGCCCGCCAAGAAGACCTCGGCGGCGGCGGCCGGCTACGCCAAGCAGATCGGCCTCAAGGGCACGCCACTGGTCGACTCGGTCGCGCCCGACGGTCATCTGTTCCGCCTCAAGGATCCGCTCGACAAGAACGAGTCCGAGCGCGGCGTCGGCTTGCCCGCCGTCTTGCTCGCTGCCGAGACCCACCGCAAGGGCCCGCTGCACGTCGACGACTATCAGGACGAGAACGACGACAAGACCACCCAGTCGCTGCTGATCAAGGGCGAGTGGTGGTCGAACTTGCCCAAGGCGCTGCGCAACGACGACCCCGAGGCGTGGACCAAGCACCTGAGCACGACTCCCAGCGATGCCAAGAAGATCGCGTCGGCGATGGTCGCGACCTACCGCTGGATGTACAAGGACATCATGCTGCCCGGCCTCAAGACGTCGCTCAACGACATCGAGAAGCCGTACTACGAAGGCCTCGCCGCCGAGCTCGGCCACACCGACTCCAAGGACAATCTGCTCGACGCGTACAAGCTCGACACCAACCTGATCAACAAGGTCGTGAAGGCCGTCGAGACCAAGAACGACGCGGTCATGACCGACTGGAAGTAGTGGATGGGCGCGCGATCTGGCGGGCGATCGCCTGCTTGTCGCGCTCGCTGAGGCCGCGGCCGTCCTTGGCCAGCTCGCGATCGATGCCGCGCAGCAGGTGATCGCAATCGAGCGGCACGCCGTCCTGGCGCGCGACGAAGATCGCGGCGAGCAGCGCGTACTTGATCTCGGCGCCGCTGACCTCGATCGCCGACGCGAGGTCGCACAGCAACGGATCGAGCGCGGCCGCCCGCTCGGCACCGGCCATCTCACCGGCGAGGCGGCGCCAGATCTGCAGGCGGTGCGCGGCGTCGGGACGCGGAAAGTCGAGCACGTAGCGCAGCCGGCGCACGAACGCGGGGTCGATGTTCGCGCGCTTGTTCGAGGCGAGGATCGCGATGCCGCGGTAGGCCTCGATCGCGATCAGGAGGTGGTTGGTGTCCGTGTTGGCGAACCGATCGTGCGCATCCTTGATCTCGGTGCGCTTGCCGAACAGCGCGTCGGCCTCGTCGAACAGGAGCACGGCGTCCATGTGCTCGGCGCGGCGCAGCACGCGCTCGAGGTTCTGCGAGGTCTCGCCGACGTACTTCGAGACCACCGACGACAGCGCGATGCGAAACAGATCGACACCGAGCGCGGCGGCGAGCACTTGCGCGGCCATGGTCTTGCCGGTCCCGGGCGTGCCGGTGAACAGCGCGATCAGACCGCGGCCCTGCGGGAACAGGCGGCGCGCCGCGGCCTGCTCCCAGAACGCGGCGCGATCGCGCGCCTCGAAGGTCAGCTCGCCGAGCGCGAGCGAGAGCGATCCAGGGACGATCAGATCGTCGGACGTGAACGGACAGTCGAGCCAGGTCGCGAGCTCGCCCAGGCCGCCGCGGGTCGCCTCGCGGACCAGCGCTGCCGCCGCCTCGGGTGACTCGACGCCATGCTGGCCGGCGGCGGCGATGTCGCGCACCGGGACCCGGAAGCGCGCGGCGAGCCCGTCGATGGCGCCGTCGGGCCACGACCGCGCGGCCGGGACGAGGCGGTGCCACAGGCCGCGCCGCTCGTCGATCGACATCGGTGGCAGCTCGACCGTGACATCGATCATCGGCGCAGCGGGGCGCGCGAGACCGACCTCGGTGATCAGGAACTGCAGCGGGAAGCACGCCGGCACGTCGAACCATGGCCGGCGCGCGCTGCTGTCACCGACCCACGCGATCGCGCAGCGATCGAGGAACGCCTGGCGCTGCGCGCGGCGGAACACGGTCGGCCACGCGTCGTCGACACGGTCGACGTCGACGACGAGCAGCGGCAACTCGACCGCGCGCGCGACCGCGGCCGCGAAGCTCGTGCGGCCAGTACCGGGCGCACCCGCGATGCACACGCGCACGCGCTCGCCGTCCTGGAGCGAACGCGACACGCGGCGCACGCAGTCGTCGACCGGCCAGCCTGGCAGCGGCGCCTGCGGCCTGCGCAGCGACGCGACGCCGACCAGCGCCTCGTCGAGCCGGTTGTCGCCGAGCAGCCAGTCGCGGATCATCGGATCGCAGACCAGCGCCTCGGGATCGGCGGGCGCGATGGTCTCGCCCCGCACGAGCTCCCAGCGGCGCAGCGACGACTCCGGAGACGCGATGCGCGGCCCGGGATGACCGTAGAGCCGCGCGACCAGCGCCTCGGTCGGCCACGTGCGCGCGGTGTCGTCCTGGAGATGCGCGCACACCCGCGCGAGCGAGGGTTCGACCGCGACCGCGACGCACGCCTGCAGCAGGTCGGACTCCGCGGCCTGAAGCGAGAAGATCTCCTCGAGCAGCTTCAAGCGACTCGACGTCTTGAGCGAGTCCTCGATCACGCGGAGCTCGGCGGCGATCGC
>VBLP01000439.1:9498-23092 GCA_005887925.1 Deltaproteobacteria bacterium
AGCGGTTGCTTGTCGCGGAAGACCACGCGCTCGCCATCGGCGACCTCGAGAACGATCGGCGCCGTGCGCCCGCCGCCGGTGGCCGCGCCGCCCGCGCCGGTGGTCGCGCCGCCTGCGCCGGTCGTGCCGGCGGGGTGCTGGGCGGCGCCGGTGGCCGGCGCGGGCGCGGAGTCGCGGATGGTGTCGGCGTCGGCGTGCGCGTAGCGATCGGTGATGATGCGCGTCTCGGTGCCGCCACCGGCGGGCGGCTGCGACGTGTCGGGGGCAAGGTCGAGGCGGAAGTAGCCGTTGTCGTCGGTCTTGGTGGCCGCGACGGGGCGACCGGCGCGATCGACCGCGCGCACCGCGAGCCCGGCGCGGGTGTGCGCGGCCTTGTCGAGCACGAGGCCGTGCACGATCGCGATGTCGGGGCTCACCTCGACCGGCTCGACGCTGGCGCGCGCCGCGCCGAGGTTCGCGGTGTCGCGCGAGTCGCTGGCCTCGGCGACCCGCGCCTCGACCTCGGCAATCGCCGCGGCGTTCTTGCTGGCGACGGTGCGCACCCGCTGCAGCTCGCGCGTGTTCGCCGCGACCCGCGCGGTCTGGTACCTGACCGCGTCGCGCGCGTACAGCCGCTGCGCGCCGTCGGCGAGGTCGAACGTCGCCGTCATCGCCTGCTCGGTCGGGTCGGCCCGGGCGCCGGCCGCCGTGTCCACCGACCGCGACGGGCTGGCGCCGAGCAGCTTGAAGCGCGAGACTCCGAGCGCGCGCGCGCGCTGATTGGCGCAGAAGTCAGGCTGGAACAGCTCCATCATCACCTGGTTGGGAGCCGACGTCGCTCGCAGGCCAAGCGCGTTGATGCAGCGCGTGGTCTGGTTGCCGATCGTCATGTTGAGCAGGAGTCCGATCGAGTAGATCGAGAGGCCGGTCAGGAGCACCTCGGTCTTGCCGTCGCCGATCGAGTCCTTGACCCGGTTGTTCTCGATGCGCGCCGTCATCGCGAGCGTGGCGAGCGTCAGCAACATCAGATCGGCGAACCGATCGAGCTCGATCTGGTTGCCCGCCGCCTCGATATCGTCGGTGCTGATCAGCATGACGCCCGACAACAGCGCGCTGTTCGGCGGACGCAGCACGTCGATGTTGACCTGGTTGTCGACGAACGTCACGTTGCCAGAGGCCGCGGTCGGCGGTCGTGCGTCGATGCCTGGCCCCGGTTCGAGATCCATGCCGCCGAGGTTGTTGAACGTGCGGAGCTGCAGGTACTGCAGCTCGTTCGACTCGCCGACGTTGAACACGGTCACGGCGATGCCGCCGAGCAGATCGAGCAGGCGGTTGAGCGTCTGCGGCGGGTTGCCGCCGCCGTTGAGGATGAGGCTGACGTCCGCCAGCGCCGGGCCGCGCGTCGTCAGGTGGTTGTCCGCGATCGACATCGGCCCGTAGCCGATGATCACGATCGTGCGTCCTTCGGGCACGACGATCTCGTTGCAACTGCGTCGCCGGCGCGAGGGCCTGGGTCAAGACGACGCCACCGCGCCAGCCCGGACGGATCGGCTCCTGGGTCGCAACGAACGGCGCGTTGTCGACGATCGCGTTGTTCTCGATCACGGCGCCGACCGAGATCAGCGCGAACACGCCGCACACCGGATCGGTGTGACGACGGCCGTTCTCGCGCACCTGGTTGCGCTGCAGGGACAGCCCGCGGACCTCGGCGAGCGTGATCGCGCCCTGCGCCGCGACGTCGAGCATCCGCGACGGCAGCTCGGGGATCGGCAGCTTGACGCACGCCACGATCCGGTTGTCGTGGATGTCGAGCCCGTGCACCGCGATGATCTCGTCCTTGCCTCCCAGGTCGAAGAACCGCGCGACGCCGATGCCGCTCTTGCCCATCTGCAGGATCTCGTTGTCGATGATCCGGATGTCCGCGAGGTCGCCCATCGACACCGCGGTCCAGGTGGTCTCGTTGGGATTGCCGTTGCCCCCCGGCGGCGGATCCCACACGATCTCGATGCAGCCCTCGGCGTTGACGGTGAGCGTGAAGGTGGCCCACCAGTCCCACACCGCGCTCATCTTGTCGAACGGCTGGGTGCGATCGGGGACCCACGCCCACGAGCCGAGGGTGATGCCGTCCCCGTTGCCGTTGACGATCAGGTTGCGGCGGACCTCGACGCGGATGCAGCCGCCGCCGAGCTGGATGCCGCCCATCGCGGTGCGCGTGTAGGTGATCTGGCCGCTGCTGGTGACCGCGCCCGGCAGCGCGGTCGACTCGTGCTTCGCGATCACGCGGTTGCCCTCGATCGTCACGAACCCGCACGCGAACAGCGCGATCGCGGGCCACAGGCCCAGATCGCTGCGGCCGATGATCGGGCTGGCGAGCACATCGACCAGGACCTCGCACTCGCGGATGCACAGGTCGGTACAGCCGACCGCGAGGATCCCGGCGCGGCCGCGGCAGCTGACGGTCACGCCCTCGATGCGGACGCCGGACAGGCTCTCGGCGCCGCTGATCCACGCCACCTCGCCCACCGCGCCCGGCGTCTTGCCGGTGCGGGTCCAGTGCAACAGCACGATGCCGAGCGAGTCGCCGCAGTCGACCTCGAGATCCTTGATCGCGATGTTCTTGCCGCCGATGACGAGCACGGTCCACGGCGCGCCCTCGGGTGCGGCGATCTTCGAGCGCGTGCCGCAGCCCTCGATCGTCACGTTCGTCTTGTTGAACAGGACGACGATCTCCGTGTACTTGCCGGGTAACACGCACACCTTGCCGCCGTCGGCGGGCAGCGCGTTGACCGCGGCCTGGATGGTCGTGAACTGGCCGAAGCTCGAGGTCTCGTCGCCGACGGTGTACGTGCAGCAGCCGCGCAGCCGGGTCAGCGGCGGGAAGAACGGCCGGCAGTCGTGCAGCAGATCGAACGTGCCATCGGCCTTCCACCGGATCAGGCCGAGCGGCGCGAAGAACCGGCGCGTGCCGTGGATGCGGCGGCCGTCCTCGAGATCCCACGGCACGACCTGATCGGGCGTCTTCGGTCGCGCTGCGATCAACCAGTGATCACCGCCGACGAAGCTGGTGCCGGTGATCGTCACGCGGATGCCGGTGGTGCCGAGATCGACCGGCGTGCCGACCACGTACGGGATCGCGAGGGGCGACGTGACGTCGTCGCCGCGGTTCCACACCCGCACGAACACGTACTCGGTGCCGAGCGACGCCATGTCGGAGCGGGTCTTCCACGCCTCGCCGAACCCGAGCGGCACCGCATCGGCGAGGGCGAGCACGAACTGGTGGGCGTTGGGGCCGGTCGGCGTGTACGAGGTCTCGACCCGGCCGAGGTGGCCGCTGTCCTCGGCCAGCTTCTCGTTGTTCGACAACACCGTGCTCCACGGCAAGATCTCGACGACCTGACCGGCGGTCGGCCAGTGCACCTCGTCGCGCGGGTCGGTGAGCAGCGTGATCGTGCGGCGATCGCCGGTCTTGATCGTCGCGCGGTAGACCGGCGCCGCGTTGTCGAAGCCCCACGTCAACAGGCCGCGCTCGCGCAGCTGGACGCGGATGGTCTGGTTCTCGGCACCGAGGTAGCCGGCGCTGATCGCGGGGGTACACAGATCGCCGACGACACCGGCGGTGTACGTCACCTTCAGCTTGGTGTCGACGACGCGCTCGCCGGTCGCGTCGACACTGCCGAGCCCGAGCGTCGCCCAGTCCGACACTACCGACGCCCACGCGTCGGGGCAGTCGGTGCCGGTCACCTCGGACGCGATGTGCACGCGCCACATCGTGCGCAGTCGATCCGAGGTGTCGGGGCCGCCGAGCGCGACCTCGAACAGCTCGCCGTCCTCCGCTGCGGTGACCGGCTGCTGCCAGGCCTCGATGTAGACCAGATCGGTGCGGTCGGGGGTGAGCGATGGCCGATCGCTCGGCGACTGCTGCAGCCAGTCGTCCTGGAGCGAGAACTTCACCGTCACGGGATTCCATAGCCGCAGGCCTCCGAGGTACAGCGTGCCCGCGGCGATCTCGAAGTCGACGCCGCTCGCCGTGCCGGGGCCGTTCTGCAGCTTGAACCCATCATCGGGGCTGCCGACCGGGCCGATCACGTCGATGTTGACGCGACGTTCCTGTTCGAGCCGGATGCGTTCGGCCTCGTTGAAATCATCGTCGAGCAGCACCCGGCCGAGTTGCATGCCGACAGCGGCGTAGCGCTTCTTCGGCTCGAATGCGTCTCTGGACTTCTCCTCGGTCGCCATGGATCCCTCTCAGGTCTCGCGGATGAAGATCGGCGCGAGGCCAAATGGCAAGTATTCCTCGACCTTGCGCAGCAGGCTGGCTTCCTTGATCGGGTTGAGCGAAGCGCTCCATGCACCGATCTCGCTGCCGTTCTCGGCGCCACGACGGATGTCGTCGGGCGCGCTCTCGGCGAGCCACGTGTAGCCCGGATCGCCGAAGCGCATCGACGAGAACACCGGACCGCCGGTCCACTTGACCCAGCGATACGGATGCGGCACGCGGCTGCCGTCGGGTGCGCTCGAGAACCGGAAGCAACCGGCCTGCAGGTCGGTCACGTCGACATCGCCGGTGATCAGCGCCTCGCTCGCGTCGAGGCGCTCGACGTCGAGCCGGCCGAGCACCGTGACGCGGCGGAGCGTCACCGTGCCCGGTGTCAGCTCGATCGCGATGTCGGGCGTGCACCTGGTGGCATCGAGGATCGAGTCCTCGACGATGACCCGATCGATCACGCCGGGCGGATCGCCGGCGTTGTGCGGGCGCACCGCGATCCGCGGGACGATGCTGCCAGTGATGTGGAGCTCGTCGACCTCGCCCTCGACCCAGATCTGCACCGGATCGAGCGTGGCGCTGTCGACCGCCTCGCCGCCGGGATCGAGCGTGCACGAGCGGATCGTCACCGTGTTCCACGCGCCGCGCAGGATGATCGACGCGCCGACCCGGGTGCCGACCCACAACCCGTCGAGCGTGAGCTTGCCCTCGATGCCGGCTGCAGTGGTGGCGTCGAACAACCAGTCGTCGACGAGCGTGAGGTACGGGCGCGCGAGGTTCGCGGCCTGGATCGTGAGGTCCTCGACGTCGGTGCAGTCGACGTCCACCTCGTAGGTCGCGCTGTCGAACACCTCGCAGACGCCGCCGCGGTGCCCGTCAGGGAGCACCGGGATGTCGGCCAGCACGATCCGGCCGACCCCGGGCGTCACGACCTTGGCGGGGGTGTCGACGACAGTCGCGCGGCGATCGTGACTGCCCGCGCCGATCGCGCCGCCGAACCCGTACCAGTACTTCACGCGCACGTCGGCCACCCTGGGCGGCGCAGCGCCGAGCAGCTTGAAGCGGCCGAGCACCGGATCAACCAGCAGATCGTCGTCGGGCGCGGTGCGCGTCCAGTCGGACAGGTTCGCGGACGACATCCGCTCGCGCGCGACCGGTGTGCCCGCGACCGGCGTGACCTCGACCGCGTCGGGCCACAGCGCCATCTTGCCGCAGTCGTCGACCAGCGCGAGCCTGCGCAGGCGATTCCAGTTGCCGGCGGCCAGCAGCTCGGTCGAGATCGCCGCCGGCAGCGCCGCGATCCAGTCGTGCAGCGCATCCTCGGTCGGCCATCGCACCCCGGCGATCGGCACCAGCGCGTTGACCGCGGCCGTCGACGTGCCCGCGGCGAGCATCGCGGCGCGCACGTCGTGGTCGACGACGTACTGCGCGTCGCCGAGGATGCGGCAGCCCATCGGCGCCGGCACTTCCCACGGGCGCGCGCTGGTCCAGTCGTCCCACGAGTATCCGCCGGTGCGCTTGCGTGGCATGAACAGCCGGTCAGCTCGTACGCGGTCAGCCGGAACAGGTGGAAGCTGACCTTCGGGATGTTCCAGCGGCCGGCGTGGCCTCGGCTCTTGCGGACGTCGACCGTGTGCGCGAACCGGTCCCACGGCCCGTCCGCCTCCTCGGTCCGTTGCGGCTGGTGCAGATCGGCCCAGCCGCGCGCGGGATCGAGCAACTCGGCGAGCGGCGGATCGAGATGGTGGCGCATGCGGCCGAGGAAGCGGAAGCTCTCGACGACCTTGCCCTCCCAGCCGGTGATGTCGGCGATCAGCTCCTCGAGCACCCGCGGCGTGCCCTTGCGCCTCCGGTAGTAGATCGTCTTGGCGACATCGACGCGGCGGCCGCGCTTGTTGAGCGCCGACACCATGCGGGTCGCGACCAGATCGCCGATGTACGGGACCGCCCAGTCGTCGCAGAGATCGATGAACGCGTCGTCCCACAGCCGATCGTGGCTGCGCCGCAGCGCCGCGGCCTGCTCCGCGATCAGCTCGATGAACGCGCGCATCGTGCCGGGCCGCTCGGCGATACCGTCCTCGTGCCGGTAGATCGCGGGCAGCATCTCCCAGAGCTTCTCCTTGTAGTAGCTCTCGTAGCGATCGTCGGCATGGTCGTCGGCCATGATCAGCTCCCGGTCACCGTGGTGGTTGTGGCGAGGTCGAAGTACGAGCCGACGCCAGGCGCAACGCCGTAGCCGATCAACGGCGATCCGTTCCAGTGGATCCCGCGCACGCCGATCACGCCGGTGATCGACAGCAGGAACGCGAGCAACGGGCTGCGCAGCAGCGGCTGATCGATGCCGAGGTTCGCCGGCAGCAGCCAGCCGTCGTTGCCAAGCAGCGCGTCCTGGACGGACGCGAGCACGGCCGTGGCGACGCGCGCCGGGTCGAGCTCGAGATCGATCGTCAGGGTCGCGCTGACCGCGGTCGCCTCCTCGCAGTCGATCGGCGTGTCGGGCTCGCTGATCGCGACCAGGCGCTCGGCGACGGTACCGGCGACGCCGGCCCCGCCGACCACCCAGACCTTGACCACCGGGCGCTGCCGGACGTTCTCCCACGACCAGTCGGCGTGAGCGGTGATCACGCCCGGCGTGGTGAGCGCGGCGACCTCGAAGTCCTCGATCGAGATCGCGCGGCCGAGCAGGAGCGCGGAGCGCGGAGCGAGCGTGCGGATCGAGTCAGCGCCCTCCGCATCGGCGCCACCGCCCGAGGCCACCGGGCTGATCACCTTGGCGAGCCCGGCCACCGGCTTCGCGATCTGCGTGATCGAGCCCGCCGGTGGGCTGGCCGCGCCGGCGCCGAACCGGTAGCTCGCGACCACGTTGCCCGACCCGGTCGGCAGGCGCGCGCCGCGCACGCCATCGCCGAACGTGACCGTGCTCGCGCCCTCGTCGTCCTGGCGCACGACGTAGATCTGCGCGCCGGGACCATGGCCGAAGAAGCTCTGCGCCTCGGTCCACTGCAGGCCGTCGACCCAGACCGTGAGCGTCGACGCCACCCCGGCCGCGTTGTCGGCGCCGGCCGCGGTGACGTAGGTGAGCGGCTTCTTCGCGAGCTTGAATGCCTGGTGCTCGACGGTCGCGTCACCACTGCCGAGGATCTCGCCGCGGACGGTCTCGCCGCGGACGGCGGTGACGATGTTGCCGAATGCCTCGCCCGGCACCGCAAGGCCCGGGCTCCAGCTCTCGCCGGCGTCGATCGTGAGCCGCGCGTTCGCGAGATCGACACCGCCGTCGACCGCGACACCGCGCTCCTCGTGGTCGCGCAGCATCAGCCGGCTGGTCGACGCGGTCGAGTTGACCGGCAGCTTCGCACCCTTGATCTTGAGCCGATCGGTCGCGAGCACCGACGCCAGCGCGGGCCCGAGCACCTTGCCGCACGAGTGCAGGTCGATTCCAACCGCGATGTCCTCCGACGGTACACCGGCGAGCCAGTTCGGGCTGCTCGATGACGCCTTGCGGTTCGCGTCGTCGAGGTGGTCGAGCGTCTTGATCACCGAGAACACCGACTGGACCGCCGCGATGGTCAGCGACGGCACCTTCACGTCGTTGTCGGTGTTCTGGATGTCGATCGTGATCTCGTCGGTCGACGACTCGGGCTCCAGCGTCCACTTGGTGTCGACGCGCTGCCCGACGGTGATCCAGCGGGTCTCGCCGTTGTACGTGAGCAGCACGCGATCGTTGGCGTGGATCGAGCGGTACTGACCATCGAGCGTCCAGTACAGCGGATACTTGTCGAGGCCGAACACGAACGCGAGGCTGACGCCCCACGACGGAGGGTCGTCGCCGACACGCTCGGGAGTCTTGAGGTTGACCGTGCGGCCGGCCTTGCGCACGCGCACGCCGTCGACCGGCTTGCCGGTGCCGGCGTCGATCGTGCGATCGAGCGTGACCTTCACGACGCGGCGGTTGGCATCGTCGACGATGCGCTCGACCGCGGTCGCCTTGCGCACGAACACGTCGGACGCCGCGGTCGACAGCTCGATCAGGAGCACATCGTCGACCGAGATGCTCGCGGTCTGCGGCGACAGCAGCAGCGAGTCGAGCGTGCCCGTCAGCGTGGTCACCGACGGCGTGATCACCGGCAAGCGGTTGAGGTTGGGATGGATCGTCCACGGCGCGACCAGCTCGAACACCTGCGGCGGATGGCCGGCGAACGCGCCCGAGCGGAAGCCGGTGCCGATCGGCAGCGCGACCGGCTGCTTGCCGTCGGCGATCACGGCGAGCTCGACCGAGGCCGCGACCGCGGGTCTCGGTACGTAGCCGAGCGACTCGAGCAGGCGGCGCAGCGACGGCCGCAGCTTCGCGGTGCGCACGTACGACTCGTCGGAGATCGCCTTGTCGTAGAGCGACAGCAGCTCGCCGACGTACGCCCACAGCTCGAGCCACATCACGCCGTAGTCGTCCTTGGCGCGCGCGCGCCACTCGGCGAACGCGGGCTGGTTCTTGGCGCGATCGAGCATCGCCCTGCGCAGCTCGGCAAACACGAACTGCTGGCGCGGCAGGTCGGACAGGCCGGCCGGGATGACCAGGAGCGGCGGCCAGATGGTCTCGTCGCATGGACAGTTCATGCGCCGCCCTCCCAGTGGATCGTGATCGTTCCGCGATCGGGATGACGCGGATCGTTGTCGACCCGGATCACCTCGTCCTTGCCCGGCTGGTAGAACGAGTCGAGCACGCGCTCGACGAACTTGCCGCGTCGCGCGATCGTGATCTGCTTGACCGCGCGCACGCCGGGCACGTTCTGGATCCGTGCTTCGAGCTCGCTGCGATCGAGGACCGTGCCGAACGTGAAGTTGTCGGGATCGAAGAACCCGACCTCGCGGATGACGCCGCGCTTGCCGATCAGCGCGCGGGCCACCGCGGCGACCACGTCGGCCGGGTACGAGGTCGGCTGCACGCAGATCGTGATCACCAGATTGAGATCGGCGTAGTGCGGCGCGAGCACATGGACCTCGCGTCCGGCCATGCGGAAGCGGTCGAGGTGCACGCCGAGCTGGTGCCGATAGTCGTCGGGGAGCGCGCTGACCGTCTCGGCGTCGGCGGTGACGAACGCGGTCGACCAGCTCCCCGTCCAGCGGAAGCTCGCGCCCGCGCGCTGCACCCACGACAGGCGCTCGGCCGCCTCCGCGAAGTCCTCGGGACGCACCGCGCGGTAGGTGATCGCCCGGAACTCCTGCGGCGCGTCGCGCTTGGCCTGCGCGACGGTCTCGGGCTCGACGCCGCCCGCGGTGGCCAGCGGGTTCCACATCGACACCACGTACGGGACCGGAACGGGCAGCGTGGCCCAGTCGAGCGTGCCGGTCGGGTCCGCGTAGCGCAGCGCGCGCGCGGGCACGTTGCTGCGCACGCCATTGCCGAGCCGGTAGACCGCTTCGAAGAAGACCTCCTGACCGACCGTCGCGTTGCCGCGCGGAGGCATGCGGCCGAACTCGCCGTCGCCGAACCGGACCGTCGAGCCGGTCGAGGTCAGGTAGTCGCGGTGAACGACCTCGCCGCCGGGGCGCTGGAAACCGACCGCGCGATCCCAGCTGCCGTCGTCGAGCACGAAGTGGAAGTCCTGCAGCAGCGAGCTGTTGCTGGCGACGAAGCTTCGCCGCCAGTCCCACTTCTGGGTGCGGGTCCACGCCGGCGACGTCACCTCGTACACGGCGACTTCGGGGATCGCGGTGCGCGGCGTGGGGCCAAGCCGCACGACCTGCTGGTCCTCGACGTAGCGCCAGATGCCGTCGTCGATGATCGGCGAGGTCGGCCCCGGCGCGCGGGTCGGCAGCGAGTGCAGGAACCCGACCGACCGGTTGGCGCCGACCCGCTCGATCGCGGTCGGGTAGTCGATCGTGTTGTCGCCGGTCGAGAACACGCTCGACCGGGTGACCCCGGCGGTGACCGGCACGGCGTTGCCGAGCAGCCTGGTCCACTCGAGGTTCATCTCGAACGGCGTCGGCTCGGACCACGCGATCCGCGTGACGTCGGTGCTGGTGCCGAGCAACGCCGCGAGCGGATCGGTCTCGTCGGTGGCCTCGGTCAGCGTGACCAGCAGGCGCCGCTCGGGCACGTCGCGCTCGTCGATCGGCGGCTCGGTGATCAGGAACACCTTCAGGCCGGCGGGGAGGAACGCGGCGTGATGTCCGTCGAGGTGCATCGAGGTCGCGCCGACCGGCAAGCACGCGAACGGCAGCGGCCGGTATGCGGCCTGCGGATCGGGCACGTCGCCGTCCCACAGGTGCGCCGACAGCTTGTTGCGATCCTGGTGGACGCGGAACGTGCGCTTGCCGAGCGCGTCCTTCAAGCCCTCGCCGACCTCGAACCCGATCGCGGTGTTGCCGTCGCCGCGCGCCCACACCGGCGTGCCCGCCGGGAGGTCCTCCCACACCGGCGATCTCACCTCGACCGACACCCAGCCGGTCGCGCCGAGGCCGTCGTGCAGATCGTAGTCGACCAGCTGCACGTGGCGCCGGACCGAGCGGCGCTGCGACGCGCTGCCGAACTGGGTCTCGCGCGCGACGCGGTCCTGGTAGTAGGCGAGCTCGTCGCCGAGCGCGGCGATCAGCTCGAGCATCGTCATCCCGACGTCGGGGATCAGCCGGTCCTTCCACCTGGGATGGCGCAGGCTGGCGAAGTCGATCAGCGCCTGGCGCAGGCTCCAGAAGTCGCGCGCGCTGCCGTCGACGAGGATGTCGTCGGGTGCGTCGGGTGGGCACTCGTGCGCGGCCGGCTTGCAGTCGGTATTGCGCTCGCACGCCGCCTTGAAGTCGATCTGGATCGTGCGGAAAAACGGATCGATGCGCGGGCCCGCGATGGTCAGCCAGTAGCGGCCGAACCCGCCCGGGTGATCGACGACGACGCGCAACACCTCGCGCCCGTCGACGGGAAACACCGGCGTCGCGCTGACCACCGGGATGGTCGGCTCGTCCTCGCCCGTGATCGCGACGTCGCTCGCGTTGATCGTCAGCGCCGGCTTCAGCGGCCGGATCGCACCCACAGGCGCCGAGATGTCGTGGAACAGGAACACGTCCAGCGTGACCTGATCCGCGTGCACCGCGACGAAATCGATCCCGGTGACCATCGGCGGGACCGGGCCGGTCTGCAGCTCGAGCAGCGCATTCTTGCGGTCGATGGTCGGCATCAGAGCGCGACCTCGAGGTTGAGGTAGCGGCGCTCCTGACGGGCCTTGAGGATGTAGCGGATCTTCACCGACAGCGTTGCGTCGGCCGACTCGATCGCGACGTCCTCGACGCTGAGCACGTCGCTCAACCACGTGTTGAGCGCGTGCGTGACGCTGATCTTGGCCAGGGTGCCGGCGGCCGGGTTGTTGGGCGCGAACACCAAGCGGCGCAGGCCGCACCCGAAGTCAGGACGGTTGACGCGTTCGCCGGGCGCGGTGAACAGCAGCTGCTTGATGAGCTGCTCGACGTGCGCGACGTAGTCCTGCTCCTCGCTGAGCGCGCCCAGACCGCGGTCGACCGACGCCGGATAGCGGATGCTGTGGAAGTCCTCGCGCATCACGAGACTCCGAGCGAACCGTTGTTGACCACGACGCCTGAGCTCGAGACGTCGACCTTGCCGGTGCCACCCGAGTCGCAGGTGACCTGACCGGCGGCGACCGTGAGCTTGCCGTTCTTGGCGACCGCCTCGATCTTGTCGGTCATCGTGAGGTTCGCGCCCGAGGTCTCGATGCGCGCTTCTTCGCTGCCGTCGTCGAACGTCATCGTGATCGCGTCGGTCTGGAGCACCTTGACGTCGGGGTCGCCGCCGTTCGGCGGCTCGTCGTCGCGCCAGTAGCAGCCGACCCAGATCGGATACGAGATATCGCCGCCCTCGAACTCGACCCACACGCCGGCATCGACCGGCGGCATCGCGAAGAAGCCGACGCCGTCGCCCGCGTACGGCACGCACGGCTCGGCCCACACCTCTAGATCGCCGAGCACCGACGGGACCTTGACCTTCAGGCGACCGCGGTGAGTACCGGCGTCATCGTTGTCGGTGACGACGCCGCGGTACTTGCCGTACCGCCTGCTCTTCATCCAGTCGACCATGTGCTCGATCAGATCGGGGTCGATCATGGTCAGGCCTCCCACGCGTTGCGGATCAGCTCGAAGTGCATCGTATGGTTCTCGGCATCGATCACGTGGCGGACCGCGCTCACCACGTACTTGCCGCTGTGACGCGTGCCGGCGCCGGTGAGCGCGATGACGGTGTGGGTGTGCAGCACGGCCTTGAGCACGCGCACGGCCGCGCGGCCCTTCGCGCGCGTGAACCAGGCACCCTCGATCAGCGCGGCCTCGCTGCGCGGCGTGAAGTCGCCCGCATCGTCGAGCGGCGCGACCACGCGCAGCTGTTTCCTGTTGGTCGCGATGTCGAAGAATGCGAGGCTGCCGAGCGGCGTGAGCGGAGACCGGTCGAGGTCGCCGGCGAACGCGTCCTTGCCGCGCAGCGGGAGCTGATCGCCCGTGACGACCGCCGGACGCTCGACGTCCCACTCGATCTCGATCGCGTCGATGTTGGTGTCCGTCGCCGCGTTGATCTTGAGCGTCGCGACGGGATCTCCGTCGAGCGCGGGGCGCTGGACGACCTGGACCAGCTCGCGCGACTTGTCGTCGTACTTGGTGGCGATCGGGTCGACGGTGGCACTGTCGACGTATGGCGAGAGGATGCTCGAGATCGCATCCGACACCTTCACGCCGGTCCACACCTTCTTGACGATCGTGCGATCCATCTCGAACGTCTTGTCGCCGCCCAGCACCGGCAAGCGCGAATCGGTGACGTTGTGTTCGAGATAGAGCCGCTGACCATAGACCTGACCCTTGCACAGCACGTCGAACTGGTCGTCGACCGACGTCGCGATCGTCAGCTCCGAGCCCGCGCCGAGCCGCGCGTCGACCAGGTACGGGAAGTCGCCGTCCTTGTCGGTGAGCGCGAACTCGAGCTGATACGTGGTCGGCTCGCCGATCCGCTCGCACACCTCCACGGTCGCCGCGCCGGCGATGAGCTCGTCGTCGGACGCTCCGTCGACCTGTATGATGATGTCGAAGGCCATTCTTCAGTTCATCGGGCTCATGTGGTCTTGGGCGGGATCGGGATCTCGCGCGCCTCGGCGAGCGCGTCGGGCAGCATCACGTCGGCCAGCTCGCAGATGCGCCACCAGCGCGCGCCGTCGCCCAGGTACGCGCCGGCGAGGTGGTCGAGGCGCTCGCCCTGGTGGCGCCGGTGATAGCCGAGCAACGGTTCGTCGGGGGCGTCGGGGGTCGACACCAGCATCACGGCGCGACCGCGTCGATCGACGACGGCGTACATGGTGAGGCCTGCGTAGC
>VBLP01000439.1:23234-25433 GCA_005887925.1 Deltaproteobacteria bacterium
ACCTTGGCGCGCAGCGGGTAGAGCGCGACGTTCCACCAGGTCTCCTCGACGTTGAACGACGTGAACACGACCGGGAGGATCCGGCCGGGTCCGAAGATGAACAGCGTGATCGGGACCGCGCCCTTCTTGATCAAGCTGTTCGGGTTCAGCTTGCCGCCCGACAGCGATCCAATCGCCGAGGTCAGGAGCCCCTTGAGCAGACCGTCGCCTTCCGGATAGAGCAGCAACTCGAGCGCCGACAGGCGATCGGCGACGCCGGTCACGACCGTGATCTGGTGCGGGAACTGATCGGGCGTCTCGAGGTGATCGGTCGCGTCGAGCAGCAGCGTGACGTTGAACGTCTCCTCGGGATCCCACGGTGCGTCGAGCTTGCCGGTCTTCTTCTCGAGATCTTCCTTCTGCTCCTTGGTCAGGGCCTTGTTGAACGGCGTCAAGCTCCGCGAGATCGTGTCCGGGTTGTACTGGAACATGATGATCTGCGGGATCGGCAACGGGATGATCGGGAAGCCCGCGAACTGCACGATCGCGCCGCGCAGCATGAACGGGCTGCGGCTGTAGCCACTAGCCATGGCGCTTGCCTCCTCGGACCTGGAACGGTCCCGCACCGGACGCGTCGGTCGCGCGCATACAGCAGCGCGCGCCCGACCTCGCCGCCCGGATCGAGCTGGCGCTCGCCGAAGTAGATGTCGCGACCGGCGGTGAACGCGCGCGCGTCCTCGCGGTGCGCGAGCGACCACGAGGTCGGGTCGTGGTGGATGCGCACCTCGGACAGGTCGGCGCCGAATGCGGCCTCGGCCTCGGCGCGCGCCGCGCGCGGCAGCGGCGCGCCGGTCGATAGCGGCGCCTCGACGTGCGCAGCCGGCGCGGGCGTGAGCACCCGCGCGACGTTGAGGTCGCCGCGCAGCGCGAGCTGGGTCGCCTGCTCGGCCTGGGCCTCGAGCGAGGCGTCGCGCGATCGCATCTGCACGGCGGTCTTCGCCTTGCGCGCAGCGGTCGGCGGCACACCGGGACAGCGGCGGCGCGGGGCCATCCTCATTGCAGCGCCTCCGTCAGCTGCTTCGCGATCGCATCGATCAGATCGGTGCGCCTGGCGCTGGCCGGCACCTTCACCTTCAGCTGGGCGACGTGGTAGTGGCCGATCCGGCCGCTGCCGCGCAGGTTGGCATGCACGCGGCGCAGCACCTCCTCGACGAGCCCAGGCGCGTCCTCCTTGCGCACGCCGGGCACGCGCATCACCAGCTCCTCGATCACGACGGCGTCACACCGCATGGACCACCAGCGCGCGCTCGCGCTCGGTCAGCGAGCGACCGTCCTTCTGGAGCTCGCGATCGACGCCGCGCAGCAGGTGAGTCGCGCGGACCGAGTGCTGATCTCGGCGCGCCGCGAGGATCGCGGCAAGCGCGGCGTACTTGATCTGGGCGCCGGTCAGCTCGATCGCGCTGGCCAGCGCGTCGATCGTGCGATCGAGCGGCGCCAGGGCATCGCCCGCGATCGCACCCAGCACCTGGGTCCACAGCGCGCGGCGCTGCGCGGCGTCGGGGCGCGGGAAGTCGAGCACGTAGCGCAGGCGGCGCGTGAACGCCTGATCGATGTTGCTGCGCTTGTTCGAGGCGAGGATCGCGATACCGGCGTAGGCCTCGATCGCCTGCAGGAGATGATTGGTGTCGGTGTTCGCATAGCGATCGTGCGCATCCTTGATCTCGGTGCGCCGGCCGAACAGCGCGTCAGCCTCGTCGAACAGAAGCACGGCGTCGAGGTGCTCGGCGCGCGACAGGATGCGCTGCAGGTTCTTCGCGGTCTCGCCGATGTACTTCGAGACCACCGTGGCGAGCGAGATCCGGTACAGCGGCATGCCGAGCTCGCGGGCGAGCACCTGCGCGGCCATGGTCTTGCCGGTGCCCGGCGCGCCGGTGAACAGCGCGAACAGGCCGCGGCCCTGCGGGAACAGGCGGCGCAGCCCGGGCTCCTCCCACAGCGCGGTGCGGACGCGGCCCTCGTACTCGAAGTCGCGCAGGACCTCGATCACGCCGGGCGCGAGCACCAGGTCGTCCCACGAGAACGGACACTCGAGGCGCGCCGCGAGGTCGCCGAGCTGATCGCGCGTGCGCTCGCCGATCACCGAGCCGGCCTCGGCCGGTGTGGCGACCGCGCGCCGTGCGGCGTGGGCGATGTCGGCCGGCGATGCGCGGAACCGGCGCG
>VBLP01000087.1:0-1041 GCA_005887925.1 Deltaproteobacteria bacterium
GTCTACTGGCTGATGGTGCTCGGCGGCCTCGCGCTGTTCACCGTCACCCGGGTCGACAACGTCAGCGACATCCTGCCGCTGTGGATCGGCGCGCTCGCCGGCACGCTGCTCGGCCAGTTCCTCGCGCTGCACGATCTGCGGCTGTGGGTCGCCGCGCTCGTCATCTGCTTCACCGGCCTGTACTGCGGGCCGCTCGTGCCGTCGGGCCAGTCGAGCGCGCAGCTCTGGCTCGCGTTCATCCCGTCCGCGCTGTGCGGCTTCTGGAGCCTGGGTGATCGCTCCGCGCTCGCCGCCATGTGGTTCCCCGCCGTGCTGTGGATGCTGGCGATCCTCGATCGCAACGACCAGCAGCTCGCGCCCGATGGTGTCGCCGCGATCCTGCTCGGCGGGCTCGCCGTCCTGTTCATCTGGTTCCTCCACACGCGCGAGTCGCGCCGCGTCGGCCTGTGGCGCACCGTCTCGCCCGAGCCGCTCGCCGCGATCGAGCCGCCCCAGCTGCTCCGAGAGCCCCCCGGCCGCCAGCTCGCGCGCGCCGGCTGGGGCCTCAGCGCCGGCGCGATCGCCGCCGCACTCACCGTGTGGCTGGCGCCGCCGCTGTGGCGGACCGAGGACCTCGCCGGCGACGACATCCAGCTCGCCGCCGAGCCGGCCGAGGGCCTGCCCTGCTGCCCGCTCCACCAGCGCGCCAGGACCGAGAGCTCGCGCGTCCGCGAGTACCTCGACCTCGGCCTGGGCCACAACGTCCACGCCACCGCGCTGCGCGAGGACATCGACTGCCGCGTATGCGAGCCCGTCGTGGTCACCGCGCCCGCCGCCGGCGTCCTCGTGGACGATGTCGGCGGCCAGGTCGCGGGCGAGATCGGCGGCCGGGTCGCCGCCGTCGATGGCGTCACCGCGGCCCCCGCCGTCGCCGGCGACACCACCTGGGCCGAGCCTGCTCCGTCCTACGAGCCGATGCCGCCGCTCCCGCCCCCGCCCCCGTCGCCGGAGATCGCATCCGAGGTCCCGGTCACCCCGAGCGCATTTCCGCCGCCGGAGCCC
>VBLP01000087.1:1073-13663 GCA_005887925.1 Deltaproteobacteria bacterium
CACCGCACCGCAACGCCCCCGACGGGCTCGGCTCGTCGCTGCTGCGCTGGCTCGCCCTCGCCGCGACCGCCGCGGTGATGTTCCAGCTCGTGCGGCTCGCGCTCCGCCCCCTGCGCCGCCTGGTCACGCTGCGCCACCTGCGCCGTCCGTTCTGGAACGAGACCGTCGACCAGCGCGTGTCCAACTCCTGGCAGCTCGCGCTGGTCGGCCTGCGCGATGCCGGCTGGCGCGCCGGCGCCACCGAGGCCCCCAACCAGCTCGCTCGCCGCGTCAACGTCGAAGGCATCGACCGCTGCGCCGCGATCCTCGAGCGCGCCCGCCACGGCATCGGCCTCGACACCACCGACCTCGCCGAGATGGGCACCGCCGCCGACGTCGCCTACCGCGCCGCGCGCACCGGGATCGGCGCCTTCGCCCGCGCGATCAGCTGGCTGCGCTGGCCGCTGACCTGACATCCGCGGGCCACGACGGCGTCACCAGATCGTAGGTATGACGTCGATTGCGCCGCAGCAGCTGTTCGCGATCGGACTCATGCACATTCCAGGATCGGAGGTGTCTGCGGGGTCTTTCGGAGCTCCGAGGCGAGCCGCGCCAGTCCTGACTCGATATCCACGTCCTGGCTCAGATCGAGAAATGAAGTCATCCGCGCGCTCAGCGACGGCCGACAGGGCCGGCGCATGATCGGGATGAAGCGTGTCGCGCGGGTCTCCCAGCTCTGATGCTGACATAGCAACGACTGGAAGTCCTCGAAGCCGCCGCTCAGGTAACTCGGCGTGAAGACGGCAACCAGGTACCGGCTGGACTCGACCGCCCTCTCCAGCTCACGGATGCGCGACTGACCGAGTGCGAGATCGCGATGCTCGAGGCACAAGCGAAGACCGAGCTGTTCGAGACGAGGCACCATCACCTGCTCCACCCAGGCGCGATCATCAGGATCATCACGACGGTAGCTGACAAATGCATCGCACGCGAACCCATCGTTCGCGAAACTCCCGAGCAGAATCGGCGCCACGGGCGCGCCGAAGCTCACGTGCCTCGAGTCAGCCAATCGAGCACTCATGCTGTCGTCGGACTTGCCCGAGGAACCGAGCGAACGAAGCATCTGCAGCGACGGAGCCTGCATCTCCTTCGGGAGATGACCGAGATCGATCAACGCTCCCTCCGCCAGAGCGACCGCCTGTTCGAGCACGGTCTGGAGCTCGCGAATGTTGCGCGGCCACGAATACAGCAGGATCCGTCGCATGGCCTCGACCGAGAACTCGGCATTCACCGCCCCCGGATCCGCAGCTCGCTCGAGGATCGCGTCGATGATCAGTCCCAGATCCTCCCGGCGCTGGGAGAGCGGTGGCAACCTGAAGTGAGTACCGAGGCGATCCAGCAGATCGTCGCGAAACTTGCCGCGGCGGACCCGGTGGGTGAGATCGTGACGGGTCGCGGACACGATGCGCAGATCCACGCCGATCTCCGCGGTGCCGCCCAGCGGTCGCACGGCCCGCTCTTGCAGCACCCGCAGGAGTTTGCCCTGCATCGCGACCGGGAGATCGCCGATCTCGTCGAGGAACAGCGTACCGCCCGCCGAGGCTGCAATCAGGCCGTCGCGGTCACTGGTCGCGCCGGCAAACGCCTCCCGGACGTGGCCGAACAGCTCGCTCTCGAGGTACGTCTCCGACAGACCCGCACAGTTCACCGCAACGAATGGGCCACCGCGGCCGGACAGCGTATGGATGGCGCGTGCGATCAGCTCTTTACCGCTCCCGCTCGGCCCCTGGATCACGACCGCTGTTCGGGAAGCGGCAAGCCGTGCCAGCTCGTCGAATCGCTCCGTCAGCGCCGGTGTCATCGTAGCCAGTCCCGCGGGCCTATCGAGGGTGAAGCCATCCATCACGCAAGAAGCATCCAATGGCACGGTCACCGCCTCGCGAAACACAAAGAATGTTCGACCCAGCTCGATCAGATCTCCATCGTGAAGGACCGCGGCGTGATGGCGGCGTCCGTTCACGAAGGTTCCATTCATGGAGCGTTCATCCACGATCTTCCAGCAACTAGACTCTCGAACCAGCGTAGCGTGATTTGACGAGATCCAGGCGTCGACAATTCCGAGGCGCATACTGCGAACGTCACCATCTGCGTGGACGTCGACGCAATGCTGGTCGGCGCGCGACAGTTTCACCCGGTCCGCACTCCCGAGCTGCACACATAGCGGTGTCACACGGCGACGATGTGCCTGTGCGACCAGAAACAGGCACGCGGCCGCGGCCGGATTCCGGTCTTTGCGATCGTCAATGTCAAATGCAAATGGCAGAGTATTGCGCATCCGGCGTTCCATCACACCCGTCCTCGAAGAGTTATTCGCTCAACCGATTTCGGCACGAAATCGGTTGGTAGTCTTACGAATCCGATCGACACCGTGCGTCGACAACGAAGCTCTTCGCGACGCGCGTCGACTCGTACTCCACGCGCTCGCTGTCGAACGCTCCGCTTCGCAATCGTCGCTCAAGCATGCAACGTGGCATCGAGCGGCAAGAACGTGATGACCGACCCTACCGGAAGGTGATCATCGATCGGAGCGTTGCCAAGAATCCCGTACCCGGAGGACCGTGAGCTGAAACGAACTGGAAGCCGGCGCACCGGCTCGCACGTCGTATCGACGCAGCGCATGATCCGGATCTGGGCCATGGCCAACCCGACACAATGCAGGCGACGCTGCCGCGAGGCTCACGACGTCGATTGTGGCGAATCCGGCGTACGCCCGAGGTCCCCGCTGCGGTGTGGTGAAATGATGCGGGTCAGTACGCCTTGGCCCACACGACCCGCTTGGCGCTCGGCTTGCCGGTGAACGGGCAGGTGCCGGGATCGCCGGGAGTGAGCGGAATGCAGCGCACGGTGACGCCGAGGTCGTCCTTGATCTTGGCCTCGAGCTTGGGGTCGCCGCCGAAGTGCGTCATCGCGAAGCCGCCGTGGATCGGCGTGGGGTCGTTGGGGTTCCTGGTCGGCGGCGGGGTGAACCAGGCGTAGAACTCGTCCCTGGTGTCGATCGTGCGGGTGTGCTCGGCGCGGAACGCGACGGCGCGCTGGAACAGGGCGTCGTGGATGTTCTGCAGCGTCGCGCCGACGCCGGCGACGAACTCGCCGCGCGGGATCGACTGCTTGTCCTTGGGCCTCCGGTCGCGGCGGCCCAGGAACACGGAGCTCTTCTCGATGTCCTTGGGGCCGATCTCGAGGCGGATCGGCACACCCTTCTTGATCCACTCCCACACCTTCTTGGCGCCCTGGAGGTCGCGCGCGTCGAGGTGCACGCGGACCGGCGTGCCGGCGAAGCTCTGGGCCTCGAGGTCGGCCTTGAGCTGCGCGCACCAGTCGAGCACCTGCTGGCGGACCTCGGGCTTCTGGATGACGGGGATGATCACGACCTGCTGCGGCGCGAGCTTGGGCGGGCAGACCAGCCCGTCGTCGTCGCCGTGGGTCATGATCATCGCGCCGACCATGCGGGTCGACATGCCCCACGAGGTCGTCCAGGCGTGGCCGAGCGCGCCCTTCTCGTCCTGGAACTGGATGCCGGCGGCGCGCGAGAAGTTCTGGCCGAGGAAGTGCGAGGTGCCGGCCTGCAGCGCCTTGTGGTCCTGCATCATCGCCTCGATGCAGTAGGTGCGGACGGCGCCGGGAAAGCGCTCGCCCTCGGTCTTCTCGCCCTGGATCACGGGGATCGCCATCCAGTTCTCGGCGAAGTCGGCGTAGACGCCGAGCATCCGCATGGTCTCGTCGACCGCCTCCGGCTCGCTGGCGTGCGCGGTGTGGCCCTCCTGCCAGAGGAACTCCGTGGTGCGCAGGAACATCCGCGTGCGCATCTCCCAGCGCACGACGTTGGCCCACTGGTTGATGAGCAGCGGCAGGTCGCGATAGCTCTGCACCCACTTGGCGAAGCTCTCGCCGATGATGGTCTCCGAGGTCGGCCGCACGACGAGCGGCTCGTCGAGCGCGCCGACCGGCACGAGCTTGCCGTCCTTGACCTCGAGGCGATGGTGAGTGACGACGGCGCACTCCTTGGCGAAGCCCTCGACGTGCGCGGCCTCCTTCTCGAGCAGCGAGACCGGGATGAACAGCGGGAAGTACGCGTTGACGTGGCCGGTGGCCTTGAACATGCCGTCGAGCACGCGCTGCACGTGCTCCCAGACGGCGTAGCCCCACGGCTTGATCACCATGCAGCCCTTGACGGGAGAGTTCTCGGCGAGGTCGGCGGCCTTGATGACCTCGAGGTACCAGTCGGCGTAGTTCTCGGCACGCGTCGGCGTGATGGCGGTCTCGGCCTTGGCGGTCGTCATGGCCGCGAAGACATACCGCAGCGCTCACGCGGCGGCTAGCGATCGATCGACCAGATCTGCCGCGTGCCGGCCTCGCAGGTGGTGCGCTGGCCCGGCGGTGCGATGCGGATGACGACGGACTTGAGCCGCTCGCACGCGTCGTCGGAGTGCACCACGGTCAGGCTGCGGCCGATCCACTCGAGCTGGACCGCGACGCCGAGCTCGGCGGCGCTCAGCCGGAGCGCCTGCCAGTACAGATCGATCTCGTCCCCCCGGTCGCGGACGACCTCGCAGCGCAGCAGCGCGATGGCGACCTCGGGCGTGGCGGGCGGCCGCGCGTCGTGAGGCAGGTAGTCCTTGAGGTTCACGAACGTGTCGCGCAGCGACCAGTGGTCCTTGGTGCACAGGGTGAGCCCGAGCCGGCCGCCGTTGACGACGATGTGCACGCGGCCGACGGCGACGATCAGCACTGCAACCAGCGCGAGCAGAGCCAGCCACCGCCGGGTCGCCACGGGCATCTGGACAGTGTACGTCAGTCCGGGCGCGGGCGGCGTGACCGGGAGCGCGGTCGCCGCTAGGATACCGTACTTCGTACGGTCTCCGTCGCTCATCATATTCCGCCGATCCCTCGCTGCGCTGGTCCGGAACCTCGGCCTTCCTGGCCGGAAGGTCCGAGCTCCCGGGCTTCGCTCGGTCTCGGCTACGGACAGCGGTCGGCGAACGAGGTGATGCCGCCGCCCTTGCCGGCGAGGTCGATGTCGAAGAACCACTTCTCGTCGAACAGCCAGCCGATCCGTGCGACGAGGTCGCTCGGCGTACCCCTGGCGAGCGCCTGCTGCCAGACCGACGCCAGGCTGCAGCGCGGCGCGTGGACGACGCGGGCGTCGCACGAATCGCTGACCACCACGCGCGCGGTGATCTCGCGAACGCCGATCTCGACGTGGACCCGGCACCAGCGATCGAGCGGCAGATTGCGCGGTCGGTCGGCGGGGAACGCCGAGCGCGCCGGCGAGCGGAACTCGTACTCGCGATCGCGGCCGTCCATGGCCAGATCGACGTGGCCGTCGGGGAACACCGGATCGAACTCGAACGAGGTCAGCTGGGCGTCGGGCAGAAGCTCGCGCGCCAGCTTCTGCGCGCGGGGCAGGTAGGCCACCGGATCGAAGCGCCGGGCATCGTAGTCGGCGGGCCGGGTGATCGGCTCGGGCACGTCGGCGGGCCGCTGGTGTCGGCCGGAGCCGATGATGACGTTGGGGCCGATGTACACGCCGTGATCGGCGGCGCTGCCCCCGCCGAGGATGATCGGTCCGCTGCCGCTGCCGCTGCCGCTGCCGGCCGATGGCGCGGGCGCGGCGCTCGGTGCGCTGCCGCTGCCGGACCGGGCAGCGTCTGCAGGGCCGGGCGGGGCGCGGCGATGCTTCCCCGCGGGCCGCGACGGTTCCGTCGGCCCGGCGACCGGCGGCGCAGCAGAGCCGGAGGGCGGTGCGGGCGGCGGCGCAGCGGAACCGGCAGGCGGTGCCGGCGGCGGCGCGGCCGGGCCTGGCTGGGGCAGAGACGCGGCAGACCCGGCGGGTGGCGCGGCCGATCCGGGCTGCCCTGGCGATCCAGCGGGGCCGGTTCCTGCCGGCGCTGCAGCGGAAACGGCTCCGGGCGCACCCGGCGCAGCCGCGGCGGGCGCAGATCCACCGGCGGCGGACGGGCCCGCGGCGACCACCGGCGGATCTCCCGGCCGCGGTCGCAGCGTCATGAACAGCACGGCGCCGGCGATGGCGGCGGCGAGGGCGCTGGCGGCGGCGATCCGGCCACGCCGGCGGTTGCGCGCGACGGTCGGCGATGGCCCCACCGGCTGGGTCGGGCGATAGGCGAGCGGCAGCTCCGGCCCGCTCCTCGATCGCGGCCCGCTCGCCGGCGCACGCGACGACAGCGCGCGCCACTGCTCCGCCGGCAGCGCCGCGCCGGCCTGCTGCAGCGCGTGCGCCATCTCGGCTGCACCCGCGAAGCGCTGCTCGGGGCGCTTGGCGAGCGCGGTGAGGATGACCCGCTCCAGCGCCGGCGGGATGTCGGGCCGCAGCGCGCGCGGCGGCCGCGGCGGCTGCTCGAGGTGCGCGCGCATCAGGTCGAACAGCGTCTCGCCGACGAACGGCTGCCGGCCGGTGGCGAGCTCGTAGAGCACCACGCCGGCGGCGTAGACGTCGGTCCGCGGATCGACCCCGCCGGTGCCGCTGATCTGCTCGGGGGCCATGTACTGCGGCGTGCCGAGCAGCGCGCCGGTCCGGGTGCGCGGCGACAGCTGCTGGTGCAGCTCGGGCGCGAGCTTGGCGATGCCGAAGTCGAGGACCTTGGCGTGGCCCTCGGCGGTGACCAGCACGTTGTCGGGCTTGAGGTCGCGGTGGACGATGCCGATCGCGTGCGCCGCGGCGAGCGCCGACAGCACCTCGGTCATGACCTGGACCAGGCCGCCGAGCGCGACCGCGCCGGCCCGCACGATCTCGGCGAGGGTGTGGCCCTCGACGTACTCCATCACGATGAACGGCCGGCCGTCGGGGAGCTGCGCGAGGTCGAGCACGCCGGCGATGTTCTCGTGGCGCACCAGGTTGACCGCGCGGGCCTCGGCGAAGAACCGCTCGAGCAGCTCGGGGCTGCGCGCGCACGGGTCCAACAGGATCTTGATCGCGACCCGGCTGCCGATCGCCGGGTGCACCGCGAGGTAGACCCGGCCCATGCCGCCCTCGCCGAGCAGGCGCGCGATGCGGTAGCGGCCGACCTCGCTGCCGAGCAGCGGATCGTCGGTCGCCTGCAGCGGCTGTCCGTCATGCGGACAGTAGCCGGCGTGGCCGTAGCGCTCGCCGCACGTGCTGCAGACGAACCCGCTCACCGCCGGGCTGATCACACCTCAACGTAACACGGCCCGGCGACGGTGCCGCCCCGGCGCCTGTGCGCTCGGCTACGCGAGCCCGGCCTGCTTGGCGACCTCGGCGGCGAAGTCGTCCTTCTTCTTCTCGAGGCCCTCGCCGAGCTCGAACCGCACGAACCGGCGGACCTTGATGTTCTCGCCGATCTTGGCGATCAGCTCCTGCTGGACCTGATCGATCGTCTTGTCCGGGTCCTTGACCCACGCCTGATCGACCAGGCACAGCTCCTTGAGCCACTTGGTGATCTGGCCGTCGACCATCTTCTGCACCACGGCGTCGGGCTTGCCGCTCTCCTTGGCCTTGGCGACCAGGATCTCGCGCTCGCGATCGACGACGTTCTGCGGGACCTCGTCGCGCCGGACGTACTGAAGGTCTGGAAGTCCCCGTTGCGCGCGACGAAGTCGGTCTCGCAGTTGATCTCGACGAGCACGCCGATCCGGCCGCCGCCGTGGATGTACGAGACCACCGCGCCCTCGGTCGCCTCGCGGCCGGCCTTCTTGGCGGCCTTGGCCAGGCCCTTGGTGCGCAGGTAGTCGATCGCCTTGTCCATGTCGCCGGCGACCTCGGTCAGCGCCTTCTTGCAGTCGGCCATGCCCGCGCCGGTGCGCTCGCGCAGGTCCTTGATCAACGCCGCAGTGACTTCCATGACTAGGGCTCCTGATCGGGAGACGCAGACGCCTCCGGGTTGAACATGCTGCCGCCCGTCGACATCTCGACGCGCGGGCCATCGCCGCCGGAGGACACGTGGATCACGCGCTCGCCGGTCTCCTCGCGCTCCTGGCCGCGGGTCCGCGCGGTCTCCTTCCAGATCTTGGCGCCGAGGATCGCGGCATCGGCGATCTTCGACGCGAACAGCTTGATCGCGCGGATCGCGTCGTCGTTGCCCGGGATCACGTAGTCGATCTGATCCGGGTCGCAGTTGGTGTCGGTGATCGCGACCACCGGGATCTCGAGCTTGCGGGCCTCGTCGACCGCGATGTGCTCCTTGTGCGGATCGATCACGAACAGCATCCCGGGGACCTTGGACAGGCCCTTGATGCCGCCGAGCGACTTCATCAGCTTGTCGCGATCGCGGCGGATCATCACCTGCTCGCGCTTGGTCAGCGCGAACAGCGTGCCGTCCTCCTCCATCTTCTCGAGCGAGCGCAGCCGCTCGAGCGAGTTCTTGACGGTGCGGAAGTTGGTCAGCGTGCCGCCGAGCCAGCGCTGCGTCACGTAGTGCTGGCCCGAGCGCGTCGCCTCCTCGACGATCACGTCCTGCGCCTGCTTCTTGGTGCCGACGAACAGGATCGACTCGCCGCGCCCGGTGGTGTCGACCACGGCCTGGAACGCCTGGCGGAACAGCTTGACCGTGTGCTGCAGGTCGATGATGTGGATGCCGTTGCGCGCGCCGAAGATGTACTGCTTCATCTTCGGGTTCCACCGGCCGGTGTTGTGACCGAAGTGCACGCCGGCTTCGAGCAGCGCGCGCATGCTGATCGGGTTCTGGCCCGTCGCTTCTGCCATCGTTTCCATTGTCAGTCCTTCCGTTGTTGGCCACCGACACCGTCGTCGATCGGCGGAAACCCAGGCGGGCCACGGCCGCAGATCTCGGATGTCGTGAGTCGTTTTTCCCGAGGATTCGGGGCGGGCGTTTCTAGCACGCTCCCGTCCGCAGCGGCAATGCCCGGGCGACCGCAACCCCGGCGAGGCGCATCGTCATCCGACCCTGCTGAAATCATTCGCGAATGCGGATCGCCGACAACGACCTTCCGTCCAGCCGGCAAGGGCTTGCCTAGGGGGAGCCACGACCGGCGGCTGTCCGTTCGGGTACCACCGCTCAATCCACCCGGCGTCTCACGAAGACGTGCACAGGATGTGGCATCGACTCCACCCAGCGTTGGTCTCACGCTCCGATCATGACGAGGGAAGCAGGACCTTCCGGAAGGTAACCGAGATACGGCGCTGCCGGCGGAGCCCGGAACGTTCCGTCACGCGCTGTGGGATCTCATGCGTCCACTCGTACCGCGCGTCGCCGGTCAGCACGGCGACACTGTTCGCCTCGAGCAGCAACCGCTTCGTGTCGTCCCCTCTCCGGAACACCATCTCCCAGCTCTCCAGGAGACTGATCGTCGCGATCCCATCGGCAAAGCATGGAACACAGTCGACATGTTCGCTGATGCCCTGCTTGCGAACGTACTCGTTCACGATGACCTGATCGGGGACGTGCGGGACAAGCCCTTCCGAATGAAGCCTTTTCGCAAGTCTCTGCGCCCAATCGGGAAGAGGACCCAGCCTCATCTCCTCGGTAACACTTCGCGCCTTGTAGTCGTACCGCCAGCCGTAGTGCTGGACGCGGCGAGACAGATCTCCGGGCCAGAAGACTGCCTCGTCGGTCGGCAGCACATCAACAGTCTTTCCGGTTATCCAAGCGCCGCTTCGCCACACAAAGATGTCGAGCGGAGGAAACAGATCCGGATCGAACACGACGTACGTCTCCAGCACGCGAGCGTTGTCTCGATCCGGCAGCGTTGCAAACGAAGAGACCCCGAGAAGGTAGCCGGCAGCGCCAAGCGTCGGCAGCCAGTCTTCGGAGAGCCCGTCGAACAGCGTACGATAGTCGAGCGAGAGACCAAACCAGGGCAGCCTTTGCTGCTCTCGCGCGGCTGAGCCAAACCCGATCGAAAGTTGCTGGCTGATCGTCATTCACGCTCCAGTACGGCCGGAGCCGGAAGGCTTGCTAGCGCGGCGTCGCTGAGCCCACGCCATCCAACGAGAAAGAGATGATCTCGCGCCCTTGCACACAACATGTACATGATGCGCTTGGCCGCTTCATCTCGGCACGGGAGAAAGCTCTCCAGCTCGAGAATGAAAACCGCATGGAACTCTTGCCCCTTCACGGACCGTACGTTTACGATCGTCACTCCAGGCTGAAGGACATTGATCGAGTCCTCATTCTTGCGCTCATGAGTGTAGAAGTCGACGCGCGCCTCGGGTATCGCCACCTGCAGCGCGCGACAAACCCTTTCTCCCGTACTGTTGCTGTCGACAACCACGCCGATGCTGCCGCCGCGCGTTTGACTCCACACGGCTATGCGCTCGACCGCAGCGTCGAGGCTTGGCAATTGAAGCAGGCGCGGCTTCTCCGCGATCGAACCGCGCCGCAACATCGTGGTGGGCAACCGTCCGACGTGAAAGTGCCGCGCAACCGCTGCGACCTCTGCGACGTTGCGATGATTCTCGCTAAGCAGCTTCGGTGCGGGGAGCCCCGCCGCAGCTTGGATCTGCGCAATGGTTGTACGGCGAGTAATCGCCTGCTCGTCGTCTGCAAACACAGATATCGCTGTGGCCGCGTTCGCCTTAGCGTAGCGAAAGAACTCTTCTGGCAGATCCTGCCCTTCGTCGATCACTAGATGATCCCAGCGCTCGATTAGTCCGGAGCCAGATAGCACAGCCAACATCTCCGGCCACCTGTAATCGAACGGGTCCCACGAAGCGGCAACCACTGGCTTGCCAGAACGGCGTGGATAGTCCTTTGCAACGAAGCTATGCATCGTCCGAGGATCCGCGCTGGCCCACGTCGACCAGCGCAGGGTAGCCAGCTACTTGAGCAGGGCGGCGACCGGGGCGCGCGCGACCTGGACCTCGGCCGCGGGCGTGCCGGCCGCCGCGACCAGGGCGAACGCGACCTCGCCGGCGCGCGCGCAGACCGCCGGCCACGAGGGCGTGGGGGCGACGGCGACCACGCGCGTCCGCATCCGCTCGATGCCCGCCGGCTTCGACGCGCCGGCGATCATCAGGGCGCCGGTGTCGGTCGTGAGCCACGCGATCAGGTTGCCGTCGATCAGCACCGCATCGAGCTCGTAGATGGTCACGGCAGCCTGGTGCGACGTCGGCCCGTCGGGGCTGAAGTCGCTCTTGAGCCACGCATGATGAAACACCCCCGGAAACACGTTGGAGCCCTTCATCGGCCCCTCGAGATCGGTCTTGGACACCAGGACGAAACCACCGTCGCGCTTGAGCAGGACCGCTGCGGTGCAATCGGTCACGGCGCGGTACTTTGCGCCGACATCGGGGAACACGACCAGCCGGTGCCCGGGCAGGAGATCGAGGAACGCGCTGATCTGCTTCTCGTCGCCGCGCACGAAGCGCGGCAGATCGAAGCCGTTCAGGCGGTGCGCGGCGTTGACCAGCTTGTCGCCGTGCGCGTCGTGGACGTGGAGGGCGTTGCGCGCCCCGCCGGCCTGTTCGTACACCACGCGTTGATGGTCCCAGTCCCAGGCCGGTGCGCCCGGGAACAGCTGGGGCACGGTGGCGCGCAGGACCGGGGCGGCGGTCCCGTCGAGCGGCAGCGACCAGAACGCGACCTCGTACGGCGCCGCCGATCGCCAGGCGGATGCCACCGATCCGCGGCGCGGTGCCGTCCGGCAGCTTGAGCTTGCGCAGTGTGAGTCCGGGGTCCGTCATGGCGGAATGATCGGCCAGCTATGAGAGTCGGCGCCTTCGATCACGCGGCGGAACTCGAGCAGCACGCGGGTCGGATGGTAGAAGCCGAACGCGACGACGTTGTCCTGTCGCTGCAGCCCGTCGATCGATCCGTGCTCCCAGTCCCACTGGGTCGCGAAGGAGGTGCCATACGATGGATCATAGAACCGTCCGTCGATCTGCGTGATGAAATGATTCCAGAACCTCGGCGGCGGGGCGGGATTCGGCCCCATGCCGGGATGGGACAGTCCAGCGATCTGGTCGCCGTTGTGCACTTGCGCCCACGTATGCGTGTAGCGCTCCGGATCGGGGGTCGGGTGCGGGTCGAAGTTCCACTGCTGCACCAGGAACAGCTTGCTCGATGGGTTGTCCGTGTCGAGCGGCGCGTCTACCGTGGTGTCGACCTGCACGCGGGTGCCACGCATGATGCCGTGCAGCCTCCACACATGGACCAGGAAGTCGGCCCATGCGCCGCAGTGGCCGGCACCGTCGGGGCGGCCGAGCATCATGACGGCGGCTTGCGCACCAGCCGGTGGTTGACGAACGGCGTGAACACCGCGGTGAGGAACCCGGCCTCGGTGCTCTGGTTCGCGGCGGCCTCGCACGAGGCATGCAGCATGGTCCAGTAGGCAGTGCCCACCGGCTGCGCGAGCGTGACGTAGATCGTCGTCGCCGACGTACCGGCCGCGAGCGCGCTCTGCTGGTTCGGCGGGATCTCGGTCCAGGTGAAGCTCAGCGGGTCGAACAGCGCGACGTGGTCGGGCAACGGCTGGCCGCCGCTCATCGTGACGTTGATGTCGGTGTCGCCGGGCTGGATCGTCGCGCTCGCGGTCCACGTGACCTGCGCGCCCTCGATGGTCGCCTGTGCCTGGACCGTGACGGTGGTGGTCGCCGACGGCTGCTGGGTCACGTGGAG
>VBLP01000442.1 GCA_005887925.1 Deltaproteobacteria bacterium
GCCCAGCTATCGCTTGATTTGGGGCTAGTGGTGACGACGCGCGTGCCGTCGGGGCTGAACACGGCACTCGTGACGCGGGCGTGATGCCGCAGCGCGGGGAACACCGGCGTTCCCGACGCGACGTCCCAGACGCGTGCCGTACCGTCGCCGCTGGCGGTCACGACGCGTCTGCCGTCGGGACTGAACCGGGCAGTGACGATCTCGTCCGCATGTCGGAGCGGCGGCGACAACGGTACGCCGGTCGCTACGTCCCAGATGCGGGCCGTATCATCTGCACTCGCGGTCACGACGCGCGAACCGTCCGGGCTGAACGCCACGTGGTTCACGGGCTTCTGGTGCTGCAGCGGCGGCGACACCGGTGCGCCGGTCGTTGCGTTCCAGATCCGCGCAGTGTGATCGAAGCTGGCCGTGGCGACAAGCGCTCCATCGGGGCTGAACGCACCGCTCTGGACCCAGTACTGGTGGGTGAGTGGAGGCAGTAGGGGGGCGTCGGGGCGGCTGTCCCAGATCCGTGCACGGTGATCGGCGCACGCGGTCACGACGCGCGTGCCGTCGACGCTGAAGACCGCTGCGTTGACGGACCCACGGTGATGGAGCGGGGGCGAGACCTCCTGGGAGGAAGTGGCGCTCCAGATCCGGGCCGTGCCGTCGTTGCTGGCGGTGACGATGCGATGGCCATCCCGGCTGAAGCTCGCCATGACGACACCCGGGTGCGTCATGACGGTCGCGATCTGCTTGCCAGACTCGACGTCCCAGATCCATGCGCCGCGTCCGCTGGCGGTGACGATGCGAGCGCCGTCGGGGCTGAGTGCAGCATAATTCACCGCGTCCTCGTGCCGGAGCGGTGGCGCGAGCAGCTTTCCGGACGTCGCGTCCCAGAGCTTCACGGTGCGGTCCATGCTGGCGGTGACGACGCGCGAGCCGTCGGGACTGAATGTCGCACTGGTCACGCCACGCCGGTGCGGGAGCGGTGGGGTGAGCGGCGCACCAAAGGTCGCGTCCCAGATCCTCGCGGTGTTGTCTTCACTTGCCGTGACGATACGTGCGCCGTCGGAGCTGAACTCCGCGTGGGTCACGGCGGCGCGATGTGAGAGCGTCGGCAATAGAAGCTGTCCGGATCGTGCATCCCAGATGCGCGCGGTGTGATCGGTGCCTGCGGTGACGATGCGGAGACCGTCCGGACTGAATGCGACGCTGTTCACGCGGCCGGGATGGTGGAACGCTGCCACCAGAGGTCTACCGGTGGCGGCATCCCAGGTCCGCACGGTGCCATCGGTGCTCGCGGTGACGATGCGCGTGCCGTCGGTGCTGAATGCCGCGCACGTCACCTCCGCGTCGTGCTCGAGGCCGAGGATCGGGAGACCTCTGGCGGCCTGCGCAAACGACGTGCGCAGCGAGGTCGACGGTGTTCGTGAATCGCCGAGCACGGCAGCCTCGAGCAAGAGCCGTGCCGCCTCCAGCGGATGTTGATACGCGAACAGTAGCTGTGCGATCGTCACGTGCAGCGCGCCGAGTGATCGACGGTGGTCGCGATTGCCATCCACGATCTGCCGGCTTTGCTCCACCACAAGCCCGCGCTCACGATCCGCCTCGTTGGCGCTGCGACGCGCCACCACCGCCAGCGTCGATGTCACGGTCGCGAACAGCGCGACGGCGGCGAACACACACCACGTGCGATGACGTCGCTGCTGGCTCGCGCGCCGGTGCGCGGCGTGGCTTGCGGCCAGGAAGGCGGCGAGATCGGGAGTCTGTCCGAGCTGCGCGGCGGCCCGGTCTCGCCATGCAATCGCAGCGGCGAGCTCGCCCGCGTCGAGCAGGCCACCGATGCCGCTTCCGCGCAAGCGCCAGGCTGCGGCGGCAGCCTCGAGCTCGCGCCGGCGCAGCTCGGCGGTGCGCCAGACGCGAATCCATCTGACGAGCATGGGCCATGCCGTGAGCAGGATCTCGTGCGCCAGATCGACCCTCACCGGACCGTGCTTGTCACCGATCACGGTGACGAGTCGGTGCTCGACCAGGCGTCGCAGCACGGCATCGAAGTCTGCCGGATCCTCGTCGTCCGAGCGCAGCGCGGCGAGCGGCTGCTGCCGGCGCGTGTCGTCACGACCTTCGCCGAACTGGACTAGACGGAGCAGGATGCGGAACGCGATCACCTCGCGCTCTTCGGACAGCGCCGCCAGCGCGTCGCGAGCATGCTCCGAGACCGCGAATGCCAGCCCTGTCCGGCCGCAGTCGCCGAGCGCCTGGTAATCTGCGAGGCTGAGCGACCGCTCACGGCGCCTCCCCCAGAGCCGGAACAGCGTGGCTTGCAGGAGAGGCAGCGCACCTGGCTCGCATGCAGCATCGGCCAGCAGGCGCGATACCAGCTCAGGCTGGACGTGGACGCCGGCGTCTCGAGCCGGACATTCGATGACGGTTCGAAGGTTGTCGCCGCGCATGGCGCCGAGCTCGATCCGCGAGATCCGGCCGTCGATGTCGGTCCACAGCGGACATTCCAGAAGCGCACCGTAGAAGTCCGAGCGCAGTGTGAACACGAGCACGCAGCGCGGGTCGCTGCGCAGGAACGAGGTCGCCGGTGTGTGCTGCGCGAGCAACCCGTCGATCGCTGCGACTGGCGTCGTGGGGTCGCCATCGAGAGCGTCGGCGAGCTGGGACATCGGCTGTTCGCCGGGGCGCAGCGTGTGGATGTGGAAGCAGGGCAGTCCGGACACACCGCGACTCAGCCGTGGCAGCAGTCCGGCCGCGATCAGCGACGACTTCCCAGATCCCGATGCGCCGATGATGTAGATCGCGCGATCACCGCGCTGGAGCCGGCAGACCAGCTCGTCGAGCTCGGTGTTGCGTCCGAAGAACCGCGATGTATCGTCCTCGGTGAACGGTCGCATTCCGGGATAGGGACATGCCACAACGGGCTCGGCGGCCGCGGGCAGCTCGAGGGTCCGCCGCAATCGAGCTGCCTCGGCATCCCACGCCTTGCGCACCGTGTCGCGGAAGTCCAGCGCTACCAGGGCGCGGATGCGCGCGGGGAGCTCGCAGTCTTCACGCAACAGCGGGAGCAGTACACCGTGGCTGTCGTGCGCCATGCGCGCATACGCCATGATCTGCTCGCCGAACACCGCCCAGTGATCGGCGAGGTAGGCCGATGACAGCACGACGATCGTGGCACGGCTCGAGTGCACTCCGCGCTCGATCTCGCCGAGCACGAACTGGCCAAGCTCCAGCGTGTGCGGCAGCAGCACACGCTCCGGTGCGAGGTTCAGCTTGCCGAGCAGGTAGCCCTGGACGAACCACTCATCGGCGGCCGCATGGATGACGAATGCATCGTATGAAAAACAACTCACCATCGCTTCCCCTGTTCTGTTGGGCGACTGATGTGTGTACTCCGCGACGGACGATTGTCGCGAAGTCGTGACAAGAGCAACCAATATGCCAGCGACGCAACATTGCCAATCAAATGACATCGAGCACAGCCTGGCCAACGTGAGCAGTGTTATGTGAATTGTGCTGCGCGCTTGGATCAGCTTTGTTGTGCTGCGCATCGTGAAACTTGCAGCACTTGCGGGTACCGTCCCCGCGCAGTCGCCTACGCGGACCGCGAACTTGAATGCTCGGCCGACACTGCGGGCAGGTCTGCGACACCGGGGGCCTACACGCAAGCGGTGGTCGGATGGCTGACGATGGCCGACGGGGACCTCGCTTGCACCCGTGCAGCGGATCGCCCCACCCGAGGAATAACAACTGGTAGTGCTGGCCGCGGGCTCATCACGGTCACGGCGCGGCGCACACCAGCGACCGCCGTGGACGGGCTGTCGCTTCACCGGATCGAACACGACAAAGCCGGGTGGATCGACGTGGACCAGCAAGCCCGTGGTGCCGACCAGAGCGAGCCGCCTTCCGTCGAGGTCGTTGTCGTCGTCCGGCCCGGCGCCTCGAACAGCGTGATGCTCTTCATCGCGCCGTCGATCAGCGACACGGTCTTGTGTTCGAGCACGACCGCTCGCGCTCGGCGAGGCGGCGGAGCTCTCCGCCGAAGCCTTCACTGAGCGCGTTGACCGCCTCAGCGCAAGCGTGTGAAGACACCGCGGCAGCAAGTACGTCCTCGGCTGTGCGACCGAGTTCGCGATGCGCGCACAGGATGGCCAGAAGACCATGAATGCCGGCACGATCGCCGTGCAGTGCGAGCAGCAGGGCAGCGCCGCGGGCACCTGCCAGACCTACGTCTCGTAGTGCCAAACTGTCCGGTCACAGCTGCGGGCCGCGGAGCTCGACGTGCACCTGCTGATCATTGAGCGCACGGGACAGCTTGCTCATCACGTGCTGCGTTTCGGCCGAGCCAGGAAGTAACGCGCAAAATCGCCTGCTGGCGACCATCTGCGGTTCGTCGGCCGACGCCACGGCGCACTGGATCATGGCATCCTCGAACACAGGTCGCACGAAGCGCTTGGTGGCGAGTTGGCGGCCGCTCGGAATGTGACGCGATGCAGCAGCCGACAGCGCGGCGGTTCACGAGTCAAATCGCGGACTCATGACTGACCGCTGTCGCACACGCAGCACTTGCCACGCGTGATCCACGCTGATTCTTATTTTCTGTCGTGGATGGCCGCCGCCGTCGCCTAATCCTCGTGCTCATCCGTCTAGGAGACCAATGGTGAACGTTGGGTGCGCGGGGCGGCAAGGCATCTGCGCGGAAGCGAACTACGTCGCGCGGCGCCACCGAACCGGGCGGTGGCCACGACGGAACTGGTGACAATCCACCCGTGTCTGCGCTTCCGACTAGGGAGCGGGTTCCTGAATGAGGGAGAGGTCGCGATGAGCGACAACACGATATCAGTGGTACCGACGTGGCCCGGGACGATTCCCGGCGGATACTTGCTGGAAGCATTGCCAACGCGGTCCGAATCGATTGCTGGGAACCGGCTGGTATGCCCGAGGAGCCCAGCGTGCGGCGACGCCCACAGCGCCAGCAGGTCACGCTATTTCTCCGCGGTCGGGAAGTCCTCGGGTTCCGAAACGTTGCCAGCACCCGTCGCGCCGCCTCGAGCTGTGCCGTCGCTCCTCGAGCTGGTGCGAACGCGGCGGCGACG
>VBLP01000440.1 GCA_005887925.1 Deltaproteobacteria bacterium
CCTCGAGCGACTCACGAAGACGCATGCGGCAACCTCCATGGAGATCGCCGCACGATGATCCTCGGCTCGCTGCGCGCAAGGGCGCCCGCCGCCTTTCGAGAAACCGAAATCAGATCGATCGGTTACGCGCCTAACCGATCGGCATTGGGACTAGCCGGGACTAGCCGGCATCGAGGCGGCGTGCGAGGATCGCCGCGATGCGCGTACTGTGGATCGCCGCGGTGATCGCGTGCAGCGGCCGCCCCCCGCCCGCGCAGCCCGCCGCGGCCCCGGCGGTGGTCGCCGACGCCGGCCCGCCGGCCGACGCCGCGCCGCTCGATCAGGACCTGCCGCGGCTCGCCGAGCGCTCGCTCGCGATGTACCAGGACATCGTCAGCGCGTTCGCCGCGAGCGGCGAGGACTGCGCCGCGGCGGTCACCCGGCTGCACGAGCTCACCGGCCGCTACCGCGACGTGACGGTGGCCAACGCCAAGGTCTTGCAAGACGGCCGCGCGAAGGAGCTCAAGGCGGCGCTCGCGCCGCACAGCGCCGAGTTCGATGCCGCGGCGGCGGCGGTCGTCCGCTCGCCGGTGGTCGCGCGCTGTGCGCAGGACCCGAGGTTCAGTCAGGCCTTCGACGAGCTCCTCGCGCCGCCGTGACCTCGGCCCACGCCACGACCAACAGCCCCTCGACCAACTGACGATCTGACGATCCTGCGAGTCAGACGCGCGCGGTAGTCAACCTGCGCTTCGTCGGCACGTACAGGAGTGCGCCGGCAACAACTGCAACAGCGACCGCAACCTCGCCGTGGCATCGCGCGACGTCGGTCGCCACGTCAAGCTCACCGGCAATGTGATGAGCGGGAACTCCTGCTTGCGTCGCTCGTCGGCGCGCACCCTCTCGGCCACCGTCACGCCGCTGTCGCACGCACGTTTCACACAGAGGGACAGAAGCGGGAGCCTGGCCCGGATGACCGCAGTCGAGCCCGGTCCCGAGGCCTACGCCTGCCTGCGGCGCGAGTATGCGCGCCGGCGGCGGCTCTACCTCCGCATGCTCGCATCGGAGCATCTGGACCTGGACCTCAGCAAGGAGGCGAATCGGCGCCTCACCCCTGCCACGAGGCGGAAGTATCTGATCGACCGGGTCGTCGGGGACGGGAACCTGAGCAAGGCGTGGGCGCGCTTGAGAGTTCCGCCGTCCAGGGATTGGCAGGACCGGATCACGCCGCCCAACAAGGCGGCGAAGGACGACCGTGTCCGCAAGAAAGCCACCCTGTGGACCGACGATCCCATCAAGCGCGAGGAAGGGCTCTGGCCGCCTGCCACGGAGGACGTGAACGTCGTCTCGGCGCGTCTGGCCATCGCCTCGATGGAATGGTCCGACCTGTCCGAGAGTCTCGACAATGACGAGGACGAACCCTGGACCGCGCCGCCGTTTCCGCCACCAATCACGGTCAGGCTCCTCGGACCAGGCGAGCGCGCTCGCGCGAAGCAGCTCGTGTGGTTCCTGGCGGATCTGGGGATCAAGCAGATGGCCGGCGGCGACACGAAGGGAAAGGATATCAAGGAGGTGCTGCTGGCCCGCGTGTCCCGCATCGTCGTCGACGCGGCCGACATCCTCGCGCTGGCCGCCGCACCACACCTTCAGGTGATCGATCCGATCACCGGTGCCCCGATTCAGCAGCCCGACGTGATGGTCACGCAAATCACACCCTTGATCGCGCAGGTCAAGCCCGGCCTCCAGGCATTCCTCGATACCCTGGATAAGCCGGTCCAGCCTCCAGCGTCGGAGGAACGCGCCGGCTTCATCTCCCGCTGGCTCGGCGCCTTTCCCGGTGTCGACCCGAGCCTCCTGGTGGATGAATTCGGCCTCGAGCACTCGAGGGTGCTACTGGAACTGCGCCGGCTGTGCCCGAAGACGAAAGACATCGCGCGGATCGTGGATCTGCACGCCTGGATCGCGATGCTCGCGCAGCAGCCGCTCCGGGTTTCGCTTCCGGCCTTGTCGGATCTACTCTCATTCAACGGCGAGCCGTCGTGGAGTTTGATCAGCTTCTCCTGGATCCTCACCCAAACCGACCTGACATTCGTTTCGCCTGCGAGCGCGCCCGCCGAGGCACTCGCCGACGAAGACGATTTCCTGTACCGCTCGATGACCTGTCAACGCGGCCATGCGGACCCCGGCTGGCGATGGCCGGCGAAGGATCCCGCCTTCCCCTACTGGTGGAGCGCGATCCTGAGCCGTCACTGCGCCGAGCATCTGATGGCGCTCAAGGAGACGGCGGACTTCCACTCCACCGATCTATTGCGCTTCTGCTATCTGTTCGAACTCTTCGGCCCGACGCCGGACGAGCGGGTGCCGCGCTACGTCGCCGACTGCATCAAGGCGTCGCTGCTGTATTTCAAGTACTGGTTCGACGAGCCTCCCGCGACCGGCAACAAGGGTCATGAAATGACCTTCTGGTCGGAGAACCATCAGATCCTGTTTCATTCGTCGGAGTTTCTCGTCGGCCAGCTCTTTCCCGAGGATGTCTTTCCGCGCTCGGGAACCACCGACGACGGAAAGCCTGTCACCGGGGCCGAGCACCTGAGGCGAGGACAGAAGCGCGTGGAGCAGTGGCTGGATCGGCGCCTCGCGTTCGGCTTCAGCGAATGGAACGCACCGGGCTATTACAACGAGGACTTTCCTCCGGTTCTCAACATCGTCGACTTCAGCCGCGAGGAACGGCTGTCGACCAAGGCCGCGATGGTCGCCGACCTCCTGGTGTTCGACCTGGCGCGCAATACTTGTCTCGGCAGCTTCGGTGTCACCGCGGGACGGGCCTACTTCGAGCACAAGGCGTACGGCTGGGAGCAGTCGATCGGCGAGACCATCGAGGTGCTGTTCGGGACCCGGGGAGATCATCTCGGAAAAGAGAATGCGGCGATCGCACTGGCGACGTCCACCAAGTACCAGGTTCCAGACGCGCTGCTGGCCATCGGTCGCGACCGGCTGCTCTCCGACCGGCTGAAGCCGATGGAGTTCCGTGCCCGCACGTCGATCAATACCGACGAGGCCCGGTCAGTCGGCGTCGGCTTCGAGACCGCCGACGACGCTGCCTTCTGGTGGGGATGCGGCGCCTACTTCGCCGAGGCGACGATGGAGCTCACCCGCGCCATCGCCGGGCGCTACCACAATCTCGACAGCTCCGACCCGCCCGGCCTCCTCTTCAAGTTCGACATCATCGGCGGCATCCTCGAGACCCTGCTCCTCGACACCGCGGAGATCGTGGCTGGCGGGGTGCTGGGAGCTGCCTCCACGCTCCTGTCGATGGCGCCCTTCCCGGTCAATCTGGTCGCCGGCGTTGGATACCTCACCTCGATGTCGCTCACGATCGAAGGCCTGGTGAGTCTTCTCGAGGACCTTGCCGGTATGATCAAGAACGGGATCGAGGTCGCCTGGGACGCGATCACCGGCCAAGATCCGCCCAAGCCCGAGATTCCGCGCGCGGCGCTGATCCGCGCGTGGGAGGCGATGCTGACGCAGTTCAATGCCGGCAACATCCTGGACCGAGCGAATCTCTACACCTACGCGATCGGCGATGCGATGCTCTCGAGCGTCCAGAACCATCATGGGACCGAGATCTCCTTTCAGAAGCAGCCATGGCTCGCCTCGCTCGGCCTCGATGCCTGCGTCTGGACCAACGCGCCGATGGACCCGGGCGGCTCCGTCGGCAGCGCGGGCTGGGACATCTTCAAACACCTGGCGACTGGCCAGGCCAGCAAGGCCCTGGGCGACGCCGCCGGACTGGCGGGGATCGGTCTCGACGACATCAAGGAGGAGGGGCTGCGCGATTGGGGCGGATCCATCTGCCTGCCGAAGGTTGTGCAGCACCGGGGCGCGGCGATCATCGCCTATGACTTTCCAGGACAGCGGAGCGACTTCAGCGCGACCTACACCCATGCCTGGTTTCCCTGCGAGTTTTTTGACGAGGTCCTACCAGCACCGGAGAACGAGGACTGGCTGCCCGCGCGCGACGGCGGCGGCACATGGGTGTTCGGTCGCAAGGACGATGGCTACGTCGCCCTCTGCTCGGCGCGAACGGTCCACTGGCTCCGCGATGAGCGCTTCGACGGCGACCCCGATCCGGCATCGCCAGGTGCCACATTGGGACAGGGCCGTTTCACATCGACCGAGCTGCGCGCGGAGGACGGCAGCAACATCTGGGTCTGCGCCATCGGCAGCCGAACCCAGTTCGGAAGCTTCGAAGCGTTCACCGCGGCGATCAACAAAGCCTATCTGAACTTTTCCGGAGTCGGCGCCGTCGGCCAGCTCGAATGCACCTTCGACATGCCCGCCGCCGAAGGCACCGATGAACCGGGATTTCGCTGGGAGCTGTTCTTCGATGACGACGAGGCCCATCTGAACGGCGACGTCCGGCTACTCGATGCGTATCCGCGCTTCGAAGGTCGCTACGTCGAGGGCAAGACACCCGGGCGCGTCGAGTGGCAGGAGACCTCGTACAGGATCACCCATCCCATCACCGGCCTCTGGGTCTCGCACGATACGACGGCAGTTCGTCGCGAGCCCGGGCCGTCGCAGGAATGCCGCCTCATCGCCCGACCGAAACAATCGATGCTCAACGCGCGCGCAGCCGTGGCGCTGCGCGCGCCTCCACCTGCGAGGCCCTCGAGCCCCGGGCCCATCCGCCCGAGCCGAGCCAGACGATTCCGCCTCGAACCCGACGCCTGAGCAAGGAGAAGCCGTGGCCACTCCCATCGCGAATTCCCGCCGCATCGCGCGACTGTACTGCTATACGCCTGTGCGCCTTCCCGACACCAGCAGCGAAGGTGGCGACCTGGTAGGTGTTTCGGGGCTGATTCGAAGCCTCGACATCGTGCCCGGCGAACTGGATGGTCTCCAGAAGCAGGCGACAACGGACGAGGCGAAGGTCTCCGTCAGGGCCATCGGTGCGCTCGTCGGCGCGACGACCGCCGACCAGGTCTTGAAGGCGACCGTCGGGCTCGCGGACGTCAAGCGGAGTGGCCTCGTCGGCGCCATCGAGCACCTGCGGGCGATTCGCTCCGCCGCACTCGCGAATGCGACCAGCGCACTCAATCCCCCGCCTGCCCCGCCGACGACACCACCTCCGGCCGCGGATCCCGGGAGGCCGAATGCAACGACGACGGCGCAGGGATCCGGATCGCAACATTTTGTGCTGGCCGCATCGCGATGGAAGTCATCGCTGGGGGCGGACCTCGCCGCGGATCTGGGGGCGACTCCTTCGCTGATCGGCTGGCGGCCCCAGTCCGTCCGGCTGACGGCCGCGGCCGCGCTCACGCCGCCGACGGTACACCCCGTGACCGGTGCGCCGCCACCGGTCATGTCCACCAGGTCGGGAAGTGTGATGTCGGGGATCTTCTCCGACCGGATGTATACGAGCTCCGACTTCACGAAATTTCTGGTCACGGTGGAGCCGTATATCCCGCCCGGAACCGATCTGGCGACGCTCGATCCGCTCGACGCCCTGGCGGAGATCGATCGCAAGGCAGGCGCGTGCACTATCGTGATCGATGCGCTCTCCCGGAGGAACGTGCAGCCGCTCGGCCTCCTGCACCTGGAGTCGCTGGAGATGACGCCGACCCAGGTCGAGCGCGGTGAGCTGGTCTACAGCCTGCCCCTGGCGCCGCGGGAGAAGGTGACGCTCTCGCACAAGGAGTGGGCGGTCCGCGAATCGGAGTTCACCGACTTCGTGCAGGACTCGATCGAGAACTATAGCGAGCGGGGCGTCGCAGAGACCGACGAGATCGCGATCTCGTCCCAGAGCGAGAGCAAGAAGACGGAGCGGACCGGTATGGGCTCCTCCGGTGGCGTCGTCATGACCGGGCCGGCCGATGCCGGAAGCACCGTGGTGACCAATACCAGCTCGCAGCAGGAGAGCAGAAACCACGCGAAGACCGTCACTTCCCGGGCCTCCTCCCGGTCGGTGCGGGACCACAAGGTCTCGTTCACCGTCGCCACCGTCTCAGGCACGGAGGATTTCACCTCGCGCCTGATCGAGAACCCGAAGGACGATCGTGCCATGCGGGTCGACTATTTCCGGCGGATGAAGAGCTGGAAGGTCGATCTCTACCGCACCGGTGTCCGGCTCGCGTACGATGTCGTCATTCCCGATCCGGGGCGCAGGCTTCGTCTCCGGCAGGACCTCATTCGCAGCTACGACCGAGCGCTTACCGGGACCTTCAAGCCCGGGTTGGCTGTGGACGACATAACCCGGGACAACTTCATGGACTATGCGTCCGCTTACGGCATGGAGCTGCCGGCGCCTCCGGCGGATGCGGACACGAGCAGCGTGTACAAGCAGTGGCAGATGACCTGTTTCGCGGCGCTCAGGAACGGCGCCTACGCCAAGTTCAACCAGGTCCAGGAGAGAATCAGGCAACGGAGAGCTGAGCTGGCTCGGGAGATCGACTCCGCCGCCGATGCCGATATGCTGCGTCAGATGGAGCGGGAGGAGATCGTCCGGCTCACCCTGGCGTGGGTTGTGCCGGGGTTTCCCGGTGCTGGTGCGGTGGCCGGCGCTGCGGGCGAGCCGCAGGCGCTGAGCGACAGTTCGTGGCAGACGGCGCTGGAGTTCGGCGAGTACATCAAGTTCGTGCACGCCGCCATCGACTGGGGGCGCATGACCTATTCCTCTATCCGTACTTCTGGGCCGATCGACAGGTCGACCGGCTCTTTCTGCGCCACCCCGACTCGCTCCATCGCGACTTCCTACGCGCCGGCGCTGCGCGCGTCGTCGTGCCGATTCTGCCCGGGTTCGAGGAGGAGCTGACGACGTTCATCGACAAGGGAAAGGTGGGAAAGCTTCCCAACGGGCACCGCTTCGGCGAGGTCGTCGCGGCGGTACGGGCGGCGAACAAGGCGTTCATGACGGAGGTGGCAGACGACAATCACGAGGGGGGAGGTGACGATACCGGTACCAAGGAGCTGATCGGAACGTGGACCGAGTTCACCCCGACGGGAGCGCTGGATATCGATGTGGTGACCATGGCAGTGCAGGACCTGTAGCCATCCCGCTTGCCGCGACGATGTTCCGCGTTCGGCAGCCGGTGGACCTGATGACACCCGACCGGGCGCTCGCGCTCGGTTTGCGGCGGGTCCCGCGCAGGCGCGAAGGTCGCCGAGGTGGACCGCAGCCCGAGCGCCGCGAGCACCATGCTATGTTGGCTCGCCCATGGCGCAACGATGGCGCACGGATGCGGCGGTGATGGCCGGCATCGTGGCCGCGTTCTGCGTCGTCTCCGTGCTCGCTGGCGAGCGCATCGGGATCATCGGCGGCCAGGGCTGGGACGGCATGGCCTACACCGCGTGGGCCGAGGACTTCTGGCAGCGCGTGATCGTGGAGCACCTGACTCGCTATCACAGCCAGCGCGTCTTGCCGTCCGCGATCGTCCACTATGGACTCCGCATCACCGGCCGTCCGAGCGACGCCGCGCACGCGATCGCGGGGTTTCAGGTCCTGAACAGCGCGATGCTCGTGATCGCGGCCGGCCTGTGGGCGCACCTCGGCGCCGCGATGTCCTGGAGGCGCCCGGCCCGCTGGGTCGGCTTCACGCGCTGGGGATGGTGCTGGCCTGGGGGTACCTGACCGATCGGCCCTGGGCGATCTGGCTCGCGGGCGCGCTCGGCACGCTGACCTGGCCGGCGCTGCCGCCGATCGCGATCGCGCTGCTGATCCTGCCGCGATCGCGCGCGAGCGTGTCTTCGTCCCACGGGCTCGAGCGCCACCGCCTGCATGAGCCGGTCGCCCCGCACGAGCCGGCCCCGCCGCGCGAGCCGGTCGCCCCGCGCGAGCCGACCGCCCCGCATGAGCCGGTCGCCCCGCGCGAGCCGGTCGCCCCGCACGAGGCGAAGCGCGCCCCGGTCATCGCCGCGGTGCTCGCGGCGGCCGGGACCGCGGCCTTTCTGGTCGTCGCCTGGCACTACCTGCGCCACCCGGTGCCCGGCGTCGGCGACGAGAAGTTTGCCCAGTGGGTCCGCCGCGATCTGCTGATCCTCACCGTGCCGGGCCTCGTCGCCATGCTCGGGATCGGCGCGTACCTGCTGCTGCGCGATCCGCGGCTGTTCCAGCTGCGCAGCTATCTCGGCCCCTTGCCGCGCCGGCGCTGGATCTGGATCGCGGCCGCGATCGCGGCTCTGATCGCGCTGCGCATCGCCTGGGTCGGCGCGATCGGCACGCGCGGCGAGGGCCCGACCGGCGCCCAGTTCTTGTGCGAGCACACGCTCGCGGCGCTGCGCGGCCCTGTGTGGGGGCCCGTGCATCACGTCGTGTACTTCGGGCCGATCATCGCCGTCGCTGCCCTGTTCTGGCATCGCCTGGCCCGCACCGCCAACGACTTCGGCCCCGGTGCCGTCCTCGTCCTCGGCGTGACGCTGGCCTTCGCCGCCGGATCGCAGTCGCGCCAGTGGATCCACCTCGTGCCGTTCCTGGTCGCCGTGACGATCGCGGCGACCGAGCCGGTGTGGACGCCGCGACGCGCGCTGTGCTTCGCGGCCCTAGCGCTGGCGTGGTCCAAGCTATGGCTGACGATCGGCTACGATCGCCACGCCACCTGGTGGCAGTTCCCCGAACAGCGCTACTTCATGCACCAGGGGCCGTGGGCCAGCGACGCGATGTACCTCGTGCACCTCGTCGCCGCGCTCGTGTCCGCGCTGGTGCTCGGCTGGATCCTCGTCGGAAGATCCCCACAGTGCCGAAGCTCACCGGAGCTGGAACCTGATGCGGATGCGAGCCCGGGTCCCAGAGACGTGCCGCCAGGGTAGGCTGCAGCTCCGTCGATGCCGCCGGCCTGAAGCGTTCATCCCCAGGTCTTGTCGGCGCGGATCGGTCCGGGTACCGTGCCTTCGTGGTCATCGAACTCCGCGAGCTTGCTCGAAGGGAAAACGAGCAAACCGAATGGAAGGAGAACGTCGCCGATATCGATGACGTGGTCGCCACGCTTTGTGCGTTTGCGAACGACCTGCAAAACCTCGGCGGGGGCTACGTTGTCTGTGGGGCCAAGGAAGCCAAGGACGAGCACGGCTTCCCCATCCTCGTGCGCAGCGGTCTCACCGCGAACCGCTTGAAGGAGATCGAGGGGACGGTCCTCGTTCGCTGCCGAGAGCGCGTCTCGCCTCCCATCGCTCCCCTGGTCGAGGAGCTCGAGTCCGGTGATCCCGAGCGGCGGATCCTGGTCTTTGTCCAGCCGGCGACCGGGACCGCGCACAGCTTCCGCCGAGGCCACGACGGCGCGAAGCACTTCGTGAGGGTCAGTCGTTCGACGATCGAGGCGCGCAACGGCCTGCTCCGGGATCTGCTGGTTCGCAAGGGAGTCCAGGAGGCGTGGGATCGGCGGCGATGTGAGGCAGCAACCGTGAATGACCTCGATCTTCTGGCACTACGAGATGCATTGCAGCGCATGGGCGTCTTCGCCCCGGAGGTCGGGGTCGAGCCATATCTGGCCGACGGCGTTCAGATCTCGCCGTTCGTTCCATCGCTCTGTGTCGCCGAGCCGCTGTCGGGCGTGCTGCGGCCGCGGAACTATGCGGTACTGCTGTTCGGCACAGCCACGCAGCGCTTCATTCCCGGTGCCTTCACTATCTATTCGTCGTACCCCGGAATCGATCGCACGGATCCATACGCGCAGCGCCTCGAGCTTCCGGGTACGCTGATCGATCAGGCGCGCCGGCTGCAAGAGCTCCTCGAAGCCGAGGCCGTGACGCTGTTCGACAAGACCAACCTGAAGACGCCGAACGCGGAGAAGTATCCACGCCGCGCGCTCCAGGAAGCGATGGTCAATGCGCTCGCGCATCGCGAGTACGAGCTCGTCGATCCCACGCGCATCACGTCGTACCGCGATCGCATCGAATTCATCTCGCCCGGGCCGCTCCCCGTGGGCGTTGCGCTGGAGGACCTCCGGATGCGCACGGTGGCACCGCGATGGCGCAACCAGGCGCTGGCCTGGTTCCTGGTTCGTCTCCAGCTGGCGCAGGCCGAGGGCCCGGGCATCCAGACCATCCGCAGCACCATGAAGGCAGCCGGTTGCCCGCCGCCGATCTTCGACGCATCGGAGGCCGCGGTGACGTGCGTGCTGCGAGCTCATCCCAGGTTCGAGACCGCGACGCGAAAGCCCGGGCGCACCGGCTCCCGCAAGACACGACGTTCCGCACCGAGGCGAGCGAAGCGCAGACCCCGACCGGCAACACGCGCTGCGAAGAGCTGAGCATCGCCGCGATAGAAGCGCTGGCTCGACGGGTGGGAGCCGAGCCGCCGGGGGTCACGCCGAGGCCTGGGTCAGCGGGGCCTGTTCGCGGGTTTGCAGGAAGCGCAGGTCGGGGAAGTCCTTCTTGGCGCGGTTGAGCTGCCAGTCGTTGCGGGCGAGGAACACCGTGGCGCCGGAGTGATCCTCGGCGATGTTGTCGCGGTTGGCGTCGGCGAACTTCTTGATCAGCCTGGGGTCGTCGGCGTCGACCCAGCGCGCGACCTCGAACGAGGTGGCCTCGAAATGACAGGGCAGGTCGTACTCGGAGCGGATCCGGTCGGCGAGGACCTCGAACTGCAGCGCGCCGACCACGCCGACGATGAAGTCCGAGCCGAGGAACGAGATGTTTGGCCTTCATCGGATCGTCGGCGCGGACGCGGCGGAGGAACTCGGGGGCGAAGCTCGGGATGCCGGTGAAGTGCAGGGTCTCGCCCTCGGTGAGGGCGTCGCCGATCCGCAGCGTGCCGTGGTTGGGGATGCCGATGATGTCGCCGGCCCAGGCCTCCTCGGCGAGCTCGCGCTCGTTGGCCTGGAACAGCATCGCGTTGTGGACGCCGATCGCCTTGCCGGTGCGCGGCACGGTGAGCTTCATGCCGCGCGTGAAGTGGCCGGAGGCGAGCCGCACGAACGCGATGCGGTCGCGGTGCTTGGGATCCATGTTCGCCTG
>VBLP01000443.1 GCA_005887925.1 Deltaproteobacteria bacterium
CGGCGATCGAGCCCGCGATCGGGGCGCTCGTCGCGAACATCTGCCTCGTGCTCGACTGCAGCGGCTCAATGGCGGGCGACAAGGCCGACGCGGCGATCGCGGCGGCGAACCGGATCGTCGACATTGTCGACGAGCGCCACCGGATCTCGCTCGTCGGCTTTGCCCTGAGCTCGCGCATCATCGTCGACAACGCGCAGGCGACGCCGGCCGGCCGCGACGCGATCAAGGCCAAGGTCGAGCGGCTGCGCCAGATGCTCGGCGGCAACACGTTCCTCGGCAGCGGGATCCGCACGGGCGCCGACCTCGTCCAGCGCTTCACCGCCGATGCCCGGATCCTCGTCGTGCTGTCCGACGGCGCGGCCGACGACAAGTCCGAGGCGCTCGCCCAGGCGCAGCGCACGCGCGAGCTCGGGATCCAGCTGTTCGCCGTCGGGATCGGCGATGACTACGAGGCCGACCACCTGCGCAAGCTCGCGGCCGTGTCGAGCGGCGCGGTGCTCGCCCCCGGTCACCTCGACCAGCTGGCCGCGACGTTCGGCGAGCTGGTCGCGCGCGTCGAGAGCTTCATCGCCACCAACGCGCAGCTCGTCGTGACCCCCGGCGAGCGGGTGCGCGCGCGCCACCTCTACCGGACGCTGCCGCAGCCCGCGTTCCTCGGCGACGTATCGACCACCGCGCGCGAGCTCGACCTCCGGGTCGGCAATGTCGAGCGCGGCCAGACCCACGCGTTCCTGGTCGCGCTCGTCGTGCCGCCGCACGCCGGATCCGTGCTCGAGGTCGCGCGCGCCATGCTCACCTTCGACGTGCCCGCGCTCGGCCTCCACGCGCAGCACCAGGAGATCGCGCTGCACGTCGCTCTCGGCGGCGACGCGCACGTCGAGAGTGCCGAGATCAGCGGCGCGTACCGCAGCGCCCAGATCGCGCGCCTGGTCGACGAGCTCGCCGAGGCGCAGCGCCGCAACGACAAGGACGAGTGCCTCGACCGCATCGATCTCCTGATCAGGCTGTCCGACGAGCAGGGCGACGAGCGCGCGCGCGCATCGTACGAGCAGCTCCGCGACGGCATCGCCGAGGATCGCGCGATCCCGCAGAAGGCGCTCAACGAGCTCGTCATCGCCAGCACCGAGCACCGGCCGGCCGCGCCCGACGCCGCGACCGTGATCAAGCAGCTCTACGATGTCGTGCTGGTCGCACCCGGCGACGCCCCGATCCTTCTCCTCCGCGCGCTGCGCGACGCCACCGGCAAGTCGCTGCGCGAGCTCAACGACCTGATCGCGATGGCGCCCGTCGCGATCCAGGAAGCGCTGCCGCACCGCAAGGCCGAGGCGCTCGTCGCCCAGATCGCCGACGCCGGCACCGGGGCGACGCTGAAGATCCGGAAGCGATAGCCGCCGCGCGCGTCACAGCGCGATGCGCAACCAGGACCAGTACGCGGCCACCACGCCGATCACGTACAGCGCCGGCGTGCGCAGCCGCTCGAGTCCACGCCGCGGGTTGGGCAAGCGCACCACCGCGAAGGCCACGACGACCGTCATCAGCTGACCGATCTCCACGCCGACGTTGAAGGTGAGCAGCGCCAGCGGGAGATGACTCTGGGGCAGGCCGATGCTCTGGAGGGCGCCCGCGAAGCCGAGCCCGTGCACCAGGCCGAAGAGAAACGCCACGAGCGCCGGCATGCGCCGCGCCAGCGTGTCGCGCTCGCGCAGCGCCTCGCAGGCGACCAGCACGATCGACAGGGCGATGACGGCCTCGACGGGGGCAGGCCGCAGCGTGATCCAGCCGAAGGCGCTGCACGCGAGCGTCAGGCTGTGCGCGAGCGTGAACGCGCTGATCGTGCCGATCAGCCGGCGCCGAAAGCCGACCAGGAACAGCAACCCGACGACGAACAGCAGGTGATCGACGCCGCTCAGGATGTGCTCGATCCCGAGAACGACGTACGCATGTGCGATCTCTGCCGTGCCACGGCGATCGTCCGCCGATCCGTAGAGCTGCACGGATGGCTGCGCCGCCGTGAGCGGGTACACGCGGCTCTGGCCGTCGAGCCAGATCACCTTCACCAGGGCCGCGGAGTAGCGCGTCCCGACGCCGTCGATCGTCAGCGTGCCCTTGAGGCCGTCGGCTCCGCACCGCAGCGCGCCTGGCCCGGCCGCACAACTCTCCGGCCAGCGAGGGATGAGGTCGTTTCCCATCGGGCGCTTGTCGTTCGAGGCGGACCATTGCCACAGGAACTCCCCCGGGGAGGTCTCCCGGACCTCCATCTCCGCCATGGTCATCTCGTGAGCCCGCGCCGGTGCGGTGAGCGCCAGGAGGGCGACGATGGGCAAGAGCGAGACGCGAAGCCTCATTCGATGCTGTCCCGCGCCGGCACGTCGTACGTGACCTTGTACTTCTTCGCCAGCGCGCGCACGACGGCGGTCCGCTGCTCCGCGGCCGTGGCGTCGATCCAGTCGTGCAGCACCACCCCGCGCAGCGCCTCGAACACGGCCGGCTTCGCCGGAGTGATCGCATCGAGCCGCATGGCGCGCCAGCCGTCGCGCGTCCGCAGCGCGTGCCAGGTGTTCGGTGGCGCCGCCGCCAGGGCGCGAGCGAACTCCGGTCCGTAACTCTGGACCAGGCTCGCATGCGGCCGACCCTTGAACACGCGCAGACCGGCCTTCGCGTCGCCCGGTACCCCGCTGTCGAGCGCGGTCACGAATTCGCGCACGGCGGCCTCCGAGCTATCACCGGAGAGCGCGGCCTCCTCGAAGTCGTAGCGGGCGGGCTCGTCGTACCTGTCGCGATGACCGTCGAACCACGCGCGCAGCGCCCTGTCGTCGGCCGCCGGGAGATGGACGTTGCTGTCGATGACGCTGAGCGCCTTGAAGATGACGCGCTCGCGGATCGCGGGGTCGCCCTTGTCCACCTGCAGCGCCAGCCCCTCTCGGTAGAGCACCTCGTTGTCGAGCCACACGCGGTGCAGGGCCTCGAGCTCCTCGGCGTTCGGCTCGCGTCCGCGCGCGGCCTTGAACGTCTCTCGTGCCTCGCTGTCCACGTCGGCTCCGACGACGATCGTGTGCCGGTCATCGGCCTTGCCCGCGGCGAAGTGATCGATGGCGAACAGCACGCCGCCGAGGACGACGAAGTGCAGGAGGGGCTCGCGCAGCCAGCCCGGCGGGCGGCGGCGAGCACGTCGCGGCACTGCGACCGTTTCGGTCACTTCACGCCTGCCACGACGGTCGAGCCGACGACCTCGATGTAGATGGGATTGCTGTAGAACCAGAGATCGGCCCACGCGGCGACGTCGAACGAGACGGCGCGCTGGCCGGCGATCGGGTTGTCCGCGCCGGCCGCCGTCGCCATGTGGTCCGGGCAACCGTCGAACTGACTGCTGGCGCTGTGAGCCACGGTGCACGGAATGCGCAGCATCGTCGGATCCGTCGCGTTGGTGAAGAGATCGGGCAGGGGATTGCCGCTGGCGTCGGTCTCGAACGGCACCGCCGGCGGCATGTTGGTCCCGCGCAGGCGGACGTATTGCGAGGCCGAGACCGCCGGGATGCGGAATGTCATCATCAGGAACGTCGAGCCGTCGAACTGCGAGAGCACCGCACTCCAGGGCGTGGCGCCATTGCCATTGAACGTCCGGACCACTGCGGCGCTCGTGTTCTTGGCCGCATCCGGTACGACCGAGAGATCCGCGGTCGTGCCATCCGCATGCAGCCAGCTGGTATTGCGCGGCCACTCACCGGCATATCCAGTGGCTCCCGGCGTCTTGTACCCGGTGACCAGTCCGCGGATGAGGTCGATGTGGTCGAGCACCGGCATGTTGATCGGCTGCGTGATACCCACCTGCAGCAGCGACGGATTGGGGAAGCTGTACGGTGAGAAGTTCGCGCCGGCCGGGTCTCGCACCGCGATGCCGACGATGACGTCCGACCCCAGCGGCACCACCAGCTTCTCGCCCATCGTGGCGCAGCCCGACGCGTCGATCGCGGTGTTGCTGATCGCCGCATTGGCGACCAGCTCTGCGACGATCGCATCGGCGCGGTTGCTGCACACCACGAACGAGAGTCGATCGATGATCTGGCCGGAGCTCGTGAAGTTGTTGCCGCTGCGCAGGCCGTCGACGATCGTCTGGGGCTTCGGCTTGTTCCCGCCGCTGCGCACCAGCGTGTAGTTGCGCTGGTACTCGCCGGGGAAGAAGTCCTGGGTCGTGCGGCGATCGTCCGGACCGAAGCTGCCGCGGTTGTGCCAGTCCGAGCTCGCGAAGAACCACCAGTTGCGCCCTTCGCCCAGCAGTGCATCCCATACCCCGCCGATCAGGCCGCCGTAGACGCCCGTGCCGCCGTAGGTCGTGCCACCGACGCTGTCGGTCGGGACCCCGTTGATGGTGTTGCGGTTACGCCGGTATTCGCCGCGCTCGGCGGAGGCGCCGTGGCCCGGCTGGGTTTCGAATCCGAACGCAATCCTCGGCGATGCATTGTTGAAGTCGCGCAGGTGCTCGATGTTGAAGCCGTTGTTTCCGTCGGGATTGAACTGCCCGGCGCGCTCGAGGTGAGCCGGCACGTAGTAGCTGGCGTCGGGATGAAACGCGGCCATCCACTTGAGCGCCTCGAGCGTCTTGTTGTGGCCCTTGAGTCCGGAACCGCCGCCCCCGGCGGGTATCAGCTTCTGCGCCGTGGCGTTCCAGCTGGGATCCGCCGCGTTCAAGCTGCCCGGAACCGAGCAGTCCCAGTTGTTGCCGGCGCCGCGGCTGGTATCCGTGTCGCCGCGATCGAAGCAGTACTCCCATTGCGCGAGCGCGTTGCCGTTGCCGAGCGCGGTGTACGGCGGGCCGGCAGGGAGCTGTCTCGTGTCGAGCGCCGCCGGGATCTGGCCAGTGACGATCGACACGGAGGTGTGCTCGTGGCCGGGAGCGACGGTCTCGAGGCCGAGGAACAGCGGCAGGTTCTTGAAGGCGTTGAGATACTCGATGAGCGGATACTGGAACTCTTGCACCGACTGCCATCGCCACATGTTCCGGTTCGGGCTGGTCCCCGACACGTCGCCCTTGGGCGTGATCCCGGAGTTCTCCCACGTCGTGTTCGGCCCGAGGCCGGCGACGAACGGATAGGCCGGCGTGGACAGGCTCGCGTCCTCGACCAGCTGGCAGTTGCGATTGCCGTTTCCGCCGTGCCCGGCCTGGACGAACCAGTCGAGGCCCCAGGGCGTGTCCACCCGGTCGGCCGCCTTCTTGACCAGCTTCTCCATCGAGATCGAGCCGTCGGAGCACGTCGTGTGGTTGTGGAAGTCCCCCGCCACGTAGGTGCCCGGTGTCCGCGGCGCAGGCGAGCACGTGACCTGTACGGTCGACGTGGCGACGCACGACGCAGCGGGGTCGCCGTCGGTCACGGTGAGCTGCAGCGTCACACTGCCCGGCGTCGTGCAGCTGAAGGTCGGGTTCCTGGCGGTGGGGTCGCTGAAGCTGCCGGCGCTGGAGGTCCAGCCAACCGACAGCGGGCTGGGGCCGGTGTCGCTGTCATGCGCCGAGGACGACAGCGCGATCGAGCCGCCGACCTGGACCTCCGCCGGGGTCGCGCCGATCGCATCGATCGTGGGGCAGATGTTCAGCCGGCCATCGACCAGCACGCTCCCCGTGCGTGGGGCCTCGTGACAGGTCATCGCCACCACGGCCGCGGCGATCTTGCCGGGGAGCACATCGAACGTGGCCGCGCCGGCGCAGCTGGTCGACCCGTCGGTGGTCGTGGCCGTGAGCGCGATCTGGTAGTCCTTTCCGACGGGGATCCCGCTGATGATGGCCGTCAGCTTGGTCGATGCCGACACATCGATCGTGCCGGTCCTCGCGAACTTCCCCGGCCCGGTGATCGAATAGCCCGCGCTCTGGATGGACGTGCCACCCGGGAGCTGCAAGGCAATACCGACCTCGCCGGTCGAAGCGTCGCTCTCGACTGGCGCGTGGTCGCTGCATCCGGTGATGGAGCTGACACTACAGATCCCGAGCGCCAGCATCGTCATCTTGTCGAGGATACTCATGATCGACACCTCCAGCGTGGCAGTGAACGCGAGTAGTCCTACAACCGTCGGCGGCGATCGATGGCGACGCTGCTGCAACATCTCCGACGCGTCAGATGACGGGATCGGATACCGCGCGTTGCCGCGCACCCGGTCGGCTGTCCGGCGCCATGGTGCGTTACGATCGAGTGACAATCTCGTGGCGGGTTTGTTGATGGACACGCGCGGCGCCGTCGCGGATAAAGGGCGCGCCATGGACGAGGTGTTCGGCCTGTTCCCCACGCCCTTCATGCGCGCGCCCGGCACGCTCGGGAGACCGGTCGTGGCGCGCTTGATCGAGCACTTCACGGCCCGCGCGATCCGCGACAACAACTCGTCGGCACACCTGGTCCACACCGAGATGCTGCGACCGAACGACAGTCCGGTGCTCGTCGAGGCGGCGGGCCTGATCGCGCCCAAGCTGGTCGATTTCGGCACGTACCTGTTCGGAGAGCGCCTTCCCTGGCTGCTCAAGGAGATGTGGGTCAACGTGCTGGAGGCCGGTGGGCGCCAGGCCATGCACAACCACGCGAACAGCTTCGTCTCCGGAGTCGTCTATCTCACGCGTACGCACCCGAGCTCGCAGACCGTCTTCATGAAGCCGCCCGGCGGCACCGACTTCCTGTTCAAGAATGACCACCAGGGCATGACGCCGAACGAGTACTGCGCGGATAAATGGATCAGCCCCGCGCCCGAGCCCGGCGACATGGTGCTGTTCCCGAGCTACCTCATGCACGCGGTGCCGCCGAACCAGGGCGAGCGCCGCATCACCCTGTCGTTCAATGCCATCCCCTCACAGCTCGACTCGTGGGGGTACGTCGTCAGGTTCGTCGGTTGAGCGGCGAGCGGCAGCAACGCTGGGCGTCACACCTGTTGATGATGGCGTCCGGTGTTGCCGCGATGGGGTACGAGATCGTCTGGACCCAGCAGAGCGCGCTGTGGCTGGGTCACGAGGCCGCCGCGGTGCTCGCCGTCGTCGCGGCGTTCTTCGGCGGGCTCGCCCTGGGAGGGTTGACCCTCGGCCCGCGCATCGAAGCCAGCGCGCGCCCGGTGCGCTGGTACGTCGGCTGCGAGCTGGTCGTCGCCCTGTGGAGCCTGGTCTTGCTCGTCATCGCGTCGCCGTTCAGCGGCTGGGTGTTGCAGATGATCGGCGTCCGGCCGTCGCCGGCCTGGCAATGGGCATTCGCGTTTGGCAGCACCTTCCTGCTGTTTCTTCCGGCGACGGCCGCGATGGGCGCCACGCTCCCGGCGATGGAGCGCGTCACCGTGCAGCTCAGGGACCAGGGTCGGTCCATCGCTGCGCTCTATGCCAGCAATACGGCCGGCTCGATGCTCGGCGTTCTCGCGGCGGCGTTCTGGCTGATTCCCGGCATCGGGCTCGCGCGAAGCGCCGCGATCTGCATCGCGCTGAACCTGCTCTGCGCGGCTGTCGCCGCGGCCGTGTTTCCGCGAACCGTGCGTCACGCGTCTCGCGCTCACGGGCTTTCTGGGCATCGGCTACGAAGTGGTCGTCGTTCGCGTCCTCAGCCAGGTGACGGAAGATACCGTCTACACCTTCGCGATGCTGCTCGCGGTCTATCTGGCCGGCACCGCGGCAGGCGCCACCGGATACCATCGCTGGCTGATACGGAGTCGCGATCGAGACGGTCTCGGCGATCGACTGCTGGCCGGGCTGGCGTCGGCTTGCCTCCTGGGTACGGCATCGCTCTGGGCGGCGGAGCGCATCAAGGCCTGGGCGATGGCGCTGACTCGATCGGATGTGTCCGGCGCTCGTTCCCTCCTCGCCGAGCTGAAGCGAGTACAGCCGGCGCGACCCGAAGCGCTCCGGCTCCTCGCGCGCCTCTCCGAGGCGCCGGCCGTCCAGCCTGCGACGCGGTGAGGCGCAAGCGCTCGCGCTGGCCCACTGCCAGGCCCGTGTCGCTCATTCGTAGTGACACGCGTTCGGCGTGTTCGTCGGGTTTCGCTCGGCCCGGACCAGCACATGTGCACGACACGGGTGTGGCACCGCACGCCACGATTTCACGTCGGACTTTCGTCCCCACATGCCGCTCTCTGGACTTTCGGCCCCACGCAATACGCTGGACTTCCGTCCTCACACGATGCGTCAACTCGCGCTCCGGCCACGCATGCGCGAGTCCGCTGACTTGACATCAAAGTTGCACTACGCACTGGCGGGTGGCGGACACAGAATCGCGCAGGACTCCCAAGATCCTCTGTATTGCGGGGGCGCGTCCGAACTTCATGAAGATCGGCCCGATCCTCCGCGTGCTGCGCAATCGCGCCCGGTTCGTCGCCAAGCTGGTGCACACCGGACAGCACTACGATGCGAGGCTGTCGAAGGTGTTCTTCGATGACCTGAGGATCCCGCGCCCCGACTTCGAGCTCGCGGTCGGCTCCGGCAGCCATGCGATGCAAACCGCGGAGATCATGCGCCGTTTCGAGTCGGTGCTCCGCGACGAACAGCCCGAGGCGGTGCTGGTGGTCGGCGATGTCAACTCGACGATCGCCTGCGCGCTGGTCGCCGCGAAGTTCGTGCTCGAGCGGCCGTTCGCCACGGCGCTCGGCACCCGGCGCCGCCCGCTCACGATCCACGTCGAGGCCGGTCTGCGGAGCTTCGACGACGACATGCCGGAGGAGGTGAATCGCAGGTTGACCGACGCGATCAGCGATGTGCTGTTCGTCTCCGATCCGGCCGGCATGGCGAACCTGGACCGCGAAGGCGTGCCCGCGGCGCGATGCTTCTTCGTCGGCAACGTCATGATCGACGCGCTGCTCGCCGCCCGGGCGCAGGCGATGGAGTCGCCGATCCTCGAGACGCTCGGGCTCGGCGATCGGCCGTACGCGCTGGTGACACTGCACCGCCCGAGCAACGTCGACGACCTCGACGACCTCACGGCGCTGCTGGGGACGCTCGATGAGATCGCGCACCAGCTCCCGATCGTGTTCCCGATCCATCCCCGCACCCGCGAAAAGCTGTCCGCCAGCGGCCACGCGCTCGACCCGCGACGCTGGCGGCTCACCGATCCGCTGGGCTACCTGGACTTCGTCAAGCTCGCCGCCCAGGCCAAGGTGGTGCTGACCGACTCGGGCGGCGTCCAGGAAGAGACCACCGTGCTCGGCGTACCGTGCATCACGCTGCGCGACAGCACCGAGCGCCCGGTGACGCTCACCGAGGGTACCAATCGGCTCGCCGGGACGAACCGCGAGGCGATCCTCGCCGCGTTCGCGGAGTCGCACGGCGAGCAAACCCGGCGCGTGCCGCGATTATGGGACGGCCGAGCAGCGGAGCGCATCGAGCAGACGCTCGCCGAGATCTTGCACGCGAATACGTGATGGCGCGAACACGAGTCTACGTGACGGTCGATGTCGAGTGCGCCGAGGAGCGCAATGTCGGCGGGCGATCGCTGCCGGCGCTGGACTACGACGCGCGGGTCTGGGGCCGGTTCCGCAACCAGCGGGATGACCTCGGCATCGGCCTCATCATGCGCGAGCTCGAGGCGCAGGGCCTGCGCGCCACATTCTTCACCGAGGTCCTCGGCTCACAGACGTTCGGTATCGACGGGCTTCGCAGGATCATCGGCGAGCTCTGCGAGCGCGGCCACGACGTCCAGCTCCACGCTCATCCGATCCAGCGCTGCGCGCGGTACCGCTCGCTCGGCCACGCGCCGGTCGATGACGACATCGGCGCGTACACGCTCGACGAGCAGACCGCGCTGCTCGGCGAAGCGATCGCCATCCTGGTCAGCTGCGGAGTACCGCGCGACGAGGTGCGCGCGTTTCGAGCCGGCAACTACGGCGCGAGCAACACCACATGGGCGGCCATGGCGGCGGTCGGCCTCCGGTTCAGCAGCAGCTACAACCCGTGCTACTTCGACAGGAACTGCCGGATGCGCTTCGCCGACAGCCGACCCGGGCTGTTCCGCGCCGAGCACGGCATCTTCGAGCTGCCGATCAGCAACTTCGTCGAGCGCGGCGGGCGCCATCGCCATCTTCAGATCACCGCGGTGTCGCTCGCCGAGATGGCGAGATATCTCGAGGAAGCGCGCCGGATCGGCATCGGCGAGGTCACGATCGTCACCCATTCGTTCGAGTTCGCGCACGTCGATCCGCGCGACCCGCAACGCGGCCGGGTCAACCGGATCAACCTGCATCGCCTCCGCGGGCTGTGCAGGTTCCTGCGCGAACGCGACGCCGAGTTCGAGGTCGAGACGATCGGAGCGCTGGCCGCGCGCCTCCACGCCGGTGACGCCGCGCCGTCGACGACCGCGACCGAGATGCCCAGAGGCCGACGCCGTGATCGCGCGCGCCGCCTGATCGAGCAGGGACTCAAGCGCATGGAGGCCAAGCTCACGTGATGCAGGATCAGAACATCGTCTGCTTTGCCAAGGACTGGTTCGAAGATCCCACCAGCAATAATCACGTGATGAGGATCCTGGCCAGGACCAACCAGGTCCTGTGGCTCAACTCGATCGCGACGCGACGGCCCGACTTCACGAACGGCGGCGACGTCGGCAAGATCGTCAGGAAGCTGCGGAGCTTCGCGCGCGGCCCCGAGCGCGTCGACGCCGGACTCGACATCTACACGCCCATCGTGCTGCCGTTCCCGCACAGCCGCATCGCGAACAAGCTCAATCAGCACATCATGCGCGCGAGCATCAGCGCGCTGCGCCGCGGGCGCGGCATGGAGAGCTTTCAGCTCTGGACGTTCCTCCCGACGGCAGCGCCGTACGCCGGCAAGCTCGGCGAATCGCTCCTGGTCTACTACTGCATCGACGAGTGGTCGCGCTTCACCGCGCTGGATCGCGACCGGATCATCGCGATGGAGCGCGATCTGTGCCGGCGCGCCGATGTCGTGTTCACGACGTCGCGTCCGCTCCTCGAGAGCAAGCGCGCCTACAACCCCGAGACCCACCTCGCGCTGCACGGCGTCGACCACGCGCACTTTGCCCGCGCGCTGGCGCCGGAGACCGTCGTGGCCGAGGAGATCGCGCGGCTCCCCCGGCCCGTGCTCGGGTTCATCGGTCTGATCGAGGACTGGGTGGATCTCGAGCTCATTGCGTACCTCGCCGCACGACGGCCCGACTGGTCGATCGCGCTGATCGGCAAGTCCAAGGTCGACACCTCGCGGCTGGCGAGCCACCCCAACGTTCACCTGCTCGGGCGCAAGCCTTATGCGTCGTTGCCCGCGTACTGCAAAGGCTTCGACGTGTCGCTGATTCCGTTCGCGGTCAACGAGCTCACTCGCCATGTCAATCCCATCAAGCTCCGGGAGTACCTGTCGGCGGGGCTCGCTTGCGTGTCGACCGACATCCCGGCGGTGCGGGATCAGGCCGAGCCTGCGAGCGAGGCGCTCCGGGGCGCGTGCTACGTGGCGAAGACCAGGCAGGAATTTCACGACGCCGTCGAGCGCGCACTTCGCGCCGACTCGCCCGCGGCGCGCCGGCGGCGCTCGGATGCGATGAAGACCGAGACCTGGGACGACAAGGTCAGGCAGGTCGGAGACATCGTGCTCCGCGTCGCAGAGCGCAAGCACCGAGCCGCGTGATCCCGAGCGGGTCGGCGCTGCGCGGAACGGCCATACCGGATCCGGGACGCGTGCGCTCGCGCGCGGTCACAGGCTCCCGAAGAGATGGTCGAGCCCTGGCCCCATGCGACCGACCCGCCGCTATACTGCCGGCCCATGCAAGGCCAGCAAGATCGCTTTCGGCCCGCCGGGGTGACGGGTTCCGCCTCGCCCTCGGTCTGGTCGCCGCGGGGACGGTCCTGGCTGCTCTGTCCCTGTGGATGTCCCGATCGACCGCTCGCGCGGAGGCTCCGCCGTCTCCCGCAGCCGGTCCTCCGGCCGATCTGATCCTGATCCACGGTCGCATCTACACGCTCGACGCGCAGAAGCCGTGGGCACAGGCGCTGGCGATTCGCGGAGACCGCATCCTCGCGGTCGGCGGCGACCGGGAGATCGGCGCGCTGGCCGGTCCACACACCCGGGTGCTCGACCTGCGCGGCGAGTTCGCGCTGCCCGGCTTCAACGATGCGCACGTCCACATCGAAGCCACCGGCGCGCTGGCTGCCGCGAGGAAGCTGGATCATGCGCGGAGACTGGGGCGCATACGAGCAATGGAGCGCCGGGTCCTCGGGCAACCCGCGATCAGGAAACGGCGCCCCGGGCGGCCCGTTTCTTCCTTCTCGCGACCTCATCGATCCGGTCACGCCCGACCATCCGGTGCTTCTCAACCGGTTTGATCGCAGCATCTACCTGGCCAACACCCGCGCGCTCGAGCTGGCCCACATCGATGACCACACGCAGTCGCCGGCGGGCGGCGAGATCGTCAAGGACGCCGCCGGCCGGCCGACCGGCCTTCTCAAGGGAACAGCGGCCGATCTGGTCCGGAAGGTCATCTCGCCCACGCCGTTCGAGCAGCGACTGGTGCAGGTCCGGGACGTGCTGCAGGAGGCGCGCGAGGGCGGCGTCACCACCATTCAAGATCTCACCACCGCGCCTCAGCTCGAGGCCTACCAGGAGCTGATGCGCCGGGGCGAGCTGACCGCGCGCATCCTCCTGCGTCCCACCCTCGACAATGTCACGCACACGAGCGCGCTCGGCATCTCTGCCGGCTTCGGAAACGGACTGGCTTCGCTTCATCGGTTACAAGGCCTGGATCGACGGGATCATGGGCGACGCGACGGCGATGTTCTTCGAGCCCTACACCAACAATCCGAAGAACCGTGGCCGGCTCCGGGACATCATGTTTCCCGAGGGCCGCGAGGGCGCAGCGCTGTCCATGACCGCCGCCCAGCATTACTCGACATTTCCGCCCGGCAACCTCGAGAAGCTGGTGGCGGCGTCCATTCCGACCCGGATTCCGCCCCACATTCATGCGATCGGCGACGAGGGCGTCCGCATCCTGCTCGACGTGTACGAGCGCGTTCTCGGCGAGGCCGGCCGCGTCGGTTCCGATCATCGCTGGCGCGTGATCCACGCACAGGTCGTTCACCCCGACGACTTCGCGCGCTTCGGCCGGCTCCACCTGGTCGCGGAGGTCAATCCCTATCATCTCTCCGACGACATGCGCTGGATGGAGGAGCGGATCGGGCACGAGCGGTCGCGCGGCGCGTACGCGTTCCGGAAGCTGAAGGATGCCGGGGCCGTGCTGATCTTCGGGAGCGACAGCCCGGGCACCAATGCGGCCCGCTATTATCTGAACCCGGTCTACGGGCTCTATGCGGCGGTGACACGGCAGACCCTCAAGGGAGAGCCCGCCGGCGGGTGGTTCCCCGACCAGCGGCTGACCATCGAGGAGGCGATCGACGCCGCCACGCGCGCGCCCGCCTGGGCCTCCTTCGAGGAAGATCGCAAGGGCGTGCTCCGTCCCGGAATGCTCGCCGACGTGGCGGTGCTCGATACGAACCTGGTCGAGGTCGGCCACGCCAACCCCGGTGCGCTGCTCAAGGCGCAGGTCCACTACACGATCGTGGGTGGCCGGGTGGTCTTCGAGCGGAGCACCGCTCAGCGTCGCGACGCGGCCCCGTCGCGCCCGACGACGGCGCCGTCGGGGTCGAGGCGGTAGGCGCCGCGCTCGGCGATGGCGCGCCAGTCGGCGACGGTGCCGGGGTCGCCGGAGATGTCCCAGATCCGGGTGGTGTGGTCCTCGCTCGCGGTGACGAGCTGCGCACCGTCGGGGCGCCACGCGATCGCGTGGACGTCGCCTTGATGGACGAGCGGCGGGGTGAGCGCCTGGCCGGTGGCGGCGTCCCAGATCCGCGCGGTGCCGTCGCTGGACGCGGTGGCGAGCTGCGTGGCGTCGGGGCTCCACGCAATCGCCTCGATCGATCGGGGATGCGAGAGCGGCGAGGTGATGGGCTGGCCGGTGGCGGTGTCCCAGATCCGTGCGGTGCCGTCGGCGCTCGCGGTGGCGAGGCGCTTGCCGTCGTGACTCCAGGCGGCGGCGGTGACGACGCCGGGGTGAACGAGCGGCGGCGCGGCAGGCTGGCCGCTGGCGGCGTCCCAGATCCGCGCGGCGCGATCGGCGGTGGTCACCAGGTGCGTGCCGTCGGGGCTGAACGCGACGCTGCGCACCGGGCCGTCGTGGGGCAGCGGCGGCGTGGCCGGCTGGCCGCCGGCGGCATCCCAGATCCGCGCGGTCGCGTCCGCGCTGGCGGTGGCGAGCCGTTTGCCGTCGGGGCTCCAGCCGACGGCGTCGACGTCGCGCTGGTGCGCGAGGGGTGGGCCCACCGGCTCGCCGCTGCCGACGTCCCAGATCCGGGCGGTCGCGTCGGCGCTGGCGGTGGCGAGGTGCTTGCTGTCGGGGCTCCACGCCAGCGCGTGGAGCGCGGCGCCGTGCGTGACGGGCAGCATCACGGCCTGGCCGCTGATCGCGTCCCAGACCTGCGCGTTGCCCCTGGTGCTCGCGGTCGCCAGCCAGGCGCCGTCGGGGCTCCACAGGACGGTCCGGATCGTGCGCATCGCGCCGAGCGGTGCCTGGGGCGGCGTCGTCACCTGACCGGTGGCCGCGTCCCAGACGCGCACGGTGCCGTCGCTGGTCGCGGTGACCAGCCGGGTGCCGTCGGGGCTCCACGCGGCGGCGCGGACGGCCGCGGCGTGCGCCAGCGGAGGCGCCGCCTCCTGCGCGCCGGCGGTCCACACGCGCGCGGTGCCGTCGTTGCCGCCGGTGATCACGCGGCGCCCGTCGGGGCTCCATGCGATCGCGGCGACCGGCTGCGGGTGCGCGAACGACGCGGCGGCCCGGCCGCTGGCGTCCCAGATCCGCGCGGTTCGATCGTCGCTGGCGGTGGCGAGCCGGCGGCCGTCGGGGCTCCACGCGACGGCGGTGACCTTGCCCTGGTGGGCCAGCAGCGCGATCGGCTGGCCGGTGACGGCATCCCAGATCCGCGCGGTGCCGTCGGCGCTCGCGGTGGCGAGCCGGCGGCCGTCGGGGCTCCACGCGACGCGGGTGACGGGCGCCCTGTGGGGGAGCGGCGGCGCGGGCCGGCCGGTGACGGCGTCCCAGATCCGCGCGGTGCGATCGGCGCTCGCGGTGACCAGGCGCCTGCCGTGATCCGCGCGGTGCCGTCGGCGCTCGCCGTGGCCAGGCGGCTGCCGTCCGCGCTCCACGCGAGCATCGCGACGGAGCCCTTGTGCGGCAGCGGCGGCGTCGCCGGCTGGCCGCTCGCGGCGACCCAGATCCGCGCGGTCCGATCCGCGCTTGCGGTCGCCACGCGCGTGCCATCCGCGCTCCACGCGACCCAGGTGACGGCGTCGCCGTGCGCGAGCGGCGGCGTCGCCGGCTGGCCGCTGGCGGCGTCCCAGATCCGCGCCGTGCGATCGGCGCTCGCGGTCGCCACGCGCACGCCGTCCGCGCTCCACGCGACGAGCGAGACCGCGGCCTGGTGAGCGAGCGGCGGCGTCACCGCCTGCGCATCGCCGGCGTTCCAGATCCGGGCCGTCCCGTCGGCGCTTGCGGTCGCGACGCGCCGCGCGTCGGGGCTCCACGCCACGGCGGTGATCTCGCGGCGGTGGGCCATCGCGAGGACCGGCACGCTGCGGGCGGCCCAGCGGAACAGCATGCGCAGCGCGGTGTCCTCGACGCCCGCCTCGCGCGCGGCGAGGAGGTACGGTACGGCGCGCGCGGGCTGGTTCTCGGTCAACTGCGCGCGGCCGCGCGCGAGGTAGTCGCGGGCGAGCAGCCGCCGCGTGGTCTGGGATTGCTCGTCGGCGGCCGCGGCCTTGCGCCGGACCTCGCTGGCTTGCTCGTCGTCGGTGCGGGCCTGGCGGCGCGCCTGCTGCAGCTGGTCGTCGAGCCGGCGCGCGTGATCGCGGGCGTCGCGCGCGCTGCGCGTGGCGCTCACGGCGACCGCCGACACGGCGAGGACGCCGCCGGCCAGGGCGACGAGCGCGGCGCCGCCCCACCGCCGCCAGCGCCGGTGACGCGCGTCGGCCTCGGCCGCGGCGGCCAGCACGGTCTGGCTGCGCGCGAGCAGGCGGCGGACGTCGTCCCCGGCGCCGAGCTCGCGGGCCTCGTCGGTGGCGAGCCAGGCGCGCGCCTCGCGCAGCTCCTCGGCGTCGAGCACGTGGGACGCGCCGCGGCCGTGCGCGAGCCACGCGGCGGCGCGGCCCTCGAGCATGCGATGGCGCTGCTGGTCCTGCCGGCGGGTCTGGATCCACGCGCCGAGCGTGGGCCACGCGGTCAGCAGGACCTCGTGCGCGAGCGCGACGCGCTCGGATCCGGCGGCATCCTGGCGGGCGGTGACGAGGCGGCGCTCGACGAGGGGGTGGAGCACGGCGTCGATCTCGGGCTGCAGGACGCCGGCGACCGCGAGCGCGGTGCGCGCCTGCGGCCGCCGCGGGACACAGGTCTCAGCATCGAGGTCGACCAGGCGCAGGATCACGCGTCGCGCGAGGTCGCCGCGCTCGACCGGGAGCTCACCGAGCGCGATGTCCGCACGCCGGACGATCGCGGCGGCCAGGCCGGCGCCGCCGGTCATCGCCTCGTACGCGGCCAGGCAGATCAGGCCGCGCGTCCGGTAGTGCCAGAGCTCCTGCAGCGTGTCCTGCAGGAGCGGCAGCGCGCGGGGCAGCACCTCGACCTCGCGCAGCAGCCGCTCGACGAGCGCGGGCTCGCAGTGCACGCCGACCGCGCGGGCCGGCGCCTCGATCGCGGCGCGCAGCTCGGCGCTGCGTGGAAGGCTGACGTCGAGCCGCGACGGCGGCACATCGAGCTCGGTCCACAGCGCCGACTCCATCGCAGAGGCGTAGTGCTCGGCGCGCAGGATACCCAGCAGCACGACCCGCGGATCGCCGCGCAGAAGGCGCAGCATGGCGAGGAACGCGGCGCGCGCATCGGGCTCGGCGAGGGTGAACAGCTCCTCGAGCTGATCGATGACGATCAGCAGCCGGTGATCGGCGCGGCCGCCGAGCAGCCAGCTCACCGCGTCGCCCAGCCAGCGCCGGCCGGCCTCGCTGCGCTGGGTCGCCGTGGCCCCGAGCGCGTTGACCAGCGCGCCGGTCGGGTCGCCGCCCGGCCGCATCTGCGCGACGGCGAATGGCCCGCCCGCCAGCTCGGCCGACTGCGCGAGGCGCGGGATCAACCCGGCGGCGACGAGCGACGACTTGCCCACGCCGGCCGGCCCGACGATGACGAGCTCGCGCTGCCGCTCGCGCAGCCGGCGCACCAGCTCGGCGACCTCGCGGTCGCGGCCATGGAGATCGGCCGCATCGTCGGCGGTGAACGGCCGGAGTCCGGGATACGGACAGCGCACCGGCGCCTCGGCGACCGGGGCCGGCGCCGCGAGCCGCTCGCGCAGCCTGGCGGCCTCGACCTCCCACGCCCCACCCTCGCGCCTGCGGAAGTCGAGCGGCACGCGAAACCGCCACAGCATCGGCAGATCGCAGTCGGCGAGGATCGCCGGGATCACCGCGCCGCTGCCATGGCGAGCAGCCTCCAGGCCGACGCGGTCGGCGAGCCGGTTGGCGATCCGCTCCCACGGCGACGCCGCGAACGCCGGGCTCACCACGACGACGGTCACCGGCTCGAGCACGGCGCGCTCGATGTCGGCCACGATCGGCGCGCCGGGCTCGATCTCGCCCGAGATCACGACTTCGTCATCGGACAGCCCCGACGCCGGGACCAGGAAGCCCTCGACGAACCAGGCGTCCTCGGGCGCGTGCACGACGAACAGCCGCACACCGGCGAGCGCCGGCCCGACGACCTTCGCGGCACCGCGCGCCGGCAGACCGGCGACCAACGCGCTCGAGCTCGGCTCCCGCACCATCAGCCGAAATCGTACAAGAACCGGTCCGCCGGTGCGGAAAACGCGGACGAGCCTGCGTGTGGATTCCGGCGCACATTGCGGGGCGCAGTGCGATGCGCTCCCCCGGTCGGCGCCGCTACGCGGTCACCCGCAGCACGACATCGATCACGGCACCGGCGGCGCCCTGCTCGCCGAGGCCCGCCGAGCGCATCGCGTGGAACACGCAGGCGATGACGCGGCCCGCGCTGGTCGCAAAATCGAGCGGGATGATGTACGAGGCGCGCTCCCCGGCCCACACGGTGAGGCAGGTGTGATCGACGGCCTCGAGGATCCAGAACTGCGGATCGTCCTCGTCGGTCTGCCACGCGTGGCGCGCGCGGGTCACGTCGAGCGACGACCGCACCGCCTCGCAGTGCTCGCGGGTCGGCCGCTCGAGCCAGCGCCGGATCACGGCGATCATGTGATCGATGTACGCGCGCGGCGCGAGCCCCGCCGGGGCCTCGGGATAGCCGGCGAGGACGAGCGCGCAGGCCTCGAGCGACGCGCGCACGGCGAGCGCCTGGTCGTGGCCGACGGCGCGGCGAGCCCACTCGACGAGGCCCGCGCCGATCGGCTCGGCGGCGCCTGCCCAGTCGTGGACGCGAGGCGCACCGAGGGCGCGCAGGTTCGCGAGGTCGGAGCGTTCGGTCATTAGATGTCCAGGTAATTGCCTTCGGCCGCCGCGATCACGGGCACCGCGCTGCGCGCGGCGGTGCGCTCGACGACCGCATCGATCATATCGTCGGTCGCGTCGGGGTTGTGATGAAACAATGCGAGCTTCTTCGCACCGGCGCGCTCGGCGACGACCACCCCGGCGCGCGCCGGTGAGTGGCCCCACCCTTTGCTGCGCTCGTAATCGTCGTCGGCGTACATCGCGTCGTGGATCAGAAGGTCGGCCTCATGCGCGAGCACCAGCGCGGCAGGGATAGGCTCGTCGATCGCTGGGTACTCGACATCGGAGAGGAACGTCACGGTCTTGCCATCGGCGGTGATCCGGTAGGCGGTGGTCCACATCGAGCCGTGCGGCACGGCGCCGGTCAGGACCTCGAAGCCGGGCAGCGTGACGGTCGTGCCCGGAATGATCGTCTCGATCTTGACGCCGGCGGCGAGGTTCTCGAGGCCGTTGAGCGGGCTGTAGTGCGGCGATAGCTGGTTCTGCAGCGTCGCCTCGAGCGAGATCCCCGACAGCGGCGCGGCGCCGAGGATCCGGATCTGGTTGCCCTTGATGAAGAACGGCGAGAAGAACGGCAGGCCCTGGATGTGATCGAGGTGGGTGTGAGACAGCAGGATCGGCAGCGCGCCCTGGCCCTTGCAGAACTCGCCGGTCATCAGCTCCTTGGCCAGCTCGGTGGCGCCGGTGCCCAGGTCGATCAGCAGGCGCTTGCCCGCATCGGTGACGAGCTCGACCGACGTGGTGTTCCCGCCGTAGCGCAGGAACTCGCGCCCGGACATCGCGAACGAGCCGCGGACGCCCCAGAACCGGATCTTCAAGTCGCCTCCGGCCCGACCTCGAGGGTCATGCCCTCGAACGAGGTCAGGACCTCGATGTTGTGGATCGCCCCCCTGGCCAGGTACTCGGCCGCGATCCGGTCCATCTGCTCGTCGCTGTGCGTCGGCGCGTGGTGGTAGAGCACCAGGCGGCGCACGCCGGCCTCCAGGCAGATCTCGATCGCCTGGTCGGGGGTCGAGTGGCCGTAGTGCGGGAACCTGGCGTACTCGTCGGGCAAGAAGTGCGTGTCGTAGACCGCGGTGTCGACGCCGGCGAGCCGGCGGACCAGCGCGTCGCGCATCGCCGCCAGCGCGACGCGATCGTCGGCGGACAAGGGCTCGGGCCCGGACAGGAAGTGCTGCTTGTGCAGCACCTCGGTGAACGGCGCGGTGTCCGAGACGTAGGCCCACGACGAGCCGTCGCCGTCGATCCGGTAGCCGACCGAGCCGAACGGATGGTTGAGCGCGATCGGCGTCACGTGGAAGCCGCCGATGTCGAGCTCGACGCCGGGCTCGACCTGGTGGAACTCGAACTGGGCGGGCACCGCCTCGAGCGGCATCGGGAAGAACTCGTGGCGCGTGATGCCGCCGATCACCTGGTGCAGCTCGTCGGCCGCCGTGAGCAGGGCGTAGACCGAGATCTTGGTGCCGGGGATGTAGGCCGGCGAGAAGAACGGCAGGCCCTGGATGTGGTCCCAGTGCACGTGCGACAGCAGCACGTGGTAGTGCTCCGGCGCCGGGGCCTCGCGGAACAGCTTGTTGCCGAGCGCGCGCATGCCGGTGCCGGCGTCGACGATCAGCGTGTCCCCACTCGCCGTGCTGGTCTCGACGCACGACGTCTGCCCTCCGTATCGCACGGTGGCAGCGCCGGGCACCGGGTAGCTTCCCCGCACCCCCCAGAAGGTGATCTGCATCGACCCGGAAATTCTATCCCGTCGGAGCGAAATCCCCAAAACCGGGGGAGTTTGTTATGGAAGGGCATGAATCCGCAGCCGAGGATCGTCATCATGGGGGCCGGCGGGATCGGCGGCATCGTCGCCGCCACCCTGACCGAGGTCGGCTCCGCCGTGACCGCGGTCTCGACGAACCCGGCGATCCGCGCGGCCGTCGACAAGTCGGGGTACCGGGTGCTCGACGACGGCGAGGAGCGCGTGGTGCGCGGCTGGGTCGCCCCGGCGCCCGAGGGCAGCTACGACCTGTGCATCCTGGCCACCCAGCCGCCCAACGTCGAGGAGGCCGCCCTCGCCGCGCTGCGCCATCTCGCGCCCGACGCCCAGGTCGTCGTGCTGCAGAACGGCCTGTGCGAGGAGCGCGTGGCCCAGATCGTCGGCGCCGAGCGCGTGATCGGCGGGATCGTCGCGTGGGGCGCGTCGATGCCCGAGCCGGGGCGCTACGAGCGCACCGCGCACGGCGGGTTCTCGCTCGGCCGGCTGTCCGGCGAGATCGACGACGACCTGCGCCGGGTCGGGGAGCTGCTCGAGGCGATCGGGCCGGTCACGCTGACCCGGAACCTGCGCGGCGCCCGGTGGAGCAAGCTCGCGCTCAACTGCGCGGTGTCGGCGCTGGGGACGATCGCCGGCGAGCGGCTCGGCCCGCTGGTCCGCGTCCGGCGCTATCGCCGGCTCGCCCTCGAGATCATGACCGAGGCGGTCGCGGTCGCCCGCGCCGAGGGGATCGAGCTCGAGAAGGTCGCCGGCACGCTCGACCTCGAGTGGGTGGCGCTGAGCGACGCCGACCGGGCCGCGTCCGCGTCGGTCAGCCTGACCGCGAAGCACATGCTGCTGCTCGCCGTCGGCCTGCGCTACCGGCGGATGCGCAGCTCGATGCTCGCCGCGATCGAGCGCAAGCGCACGCCGGCGATCGACTTCCTGAACGGCGAGGTCGTCGCGCGCGGCGCGCGGCACGGCATCGCCACGCCGGTCAACGCGCGGATCGTCGACGCCGTGTGGGCGATCGCGAAGGGCGTGCTGACGTCGTCGCGCGCGACCCTCGACGCGGTGTGCCTGCCCGACGAGCGGCCGTCGCAGCCGGCGCTGGGCTGAGCGGCTTACTTGACAGCCGCGCGCGCCGGCCCGAAAACGTCTGCGTGATTCGTTTGCTCGTCGCCGGGCTGGGGGCCGCGTGGCTCGCGTGCGCATGCCGCGGCGGCGCCGACGAGGCCGCCCCGCCGTGCAGCGCGGTCGCGGCGAGCTTCCTCCGGCTCGCCCAGTCCGACCTCGACCGGGCCAGGCCCGACGAGGCCACCGCGCGCGCGGTCGCCGATCAGCTGCCCGCGATGCGCGACGCGCTGGCGCAGGCGTGCAGCGACGGTCGCTGGACCGCCGCGGTCAGGATCTGCCTGACCCATGCCACCGACCACGCCGGCTTCGTGGCGTGCGAGCAACAGCTCACCGACGAGCAGCGCAAGGGCCTCGACGGCGCGGCCGGCGGCGGCCCCGGATCATCACGGTAGCGCGCATCCGTCCGAAAACGTGGTAGACGATCGGGTCAGGGATGGAAATCGATTTTCCGTACGAGCTGTCCGACCAGGACGCCCGCGACCGGCTCGAGCTCCTCGGCCAGTACCTGACCAACAAGCACGGCATCCAGGTGACCTGGCTCGAGACCGGCAAGGCCCGGTTCAGCGGCAAGTACCTCGTCGTGCGGATCGACGGCGAGCTCACGCTCGGCGACGGCCGTGCCCGGTTCCGCGGCGAGGATCCGGGCTTTCTCTGGCGAGGCCGCGCCAAGGATTACATCCAGGGCAAGCTCGCCACCTATCTCGACCCGAAGAACACGCCGGACAAGCTGCCGACGTCCTGACGTCCTGAATCCCGGGCCCGCGACTACTTGGCGGACGCGGTGACGAGCTGGCGGACGGCCAGCGACACGGCGCGATCGGCCGACGCCGGGCTCATGCCCTGACGCTCGAGGCGGCGCTGCCAGCGCTCGATGATGCTCCAGAGGGACAGGTCGGTCTGTGGCTTCATGGAGTTCCTCACGTTCGACGACATCCTCGGATCTAAAACCCGCAGCTCCCCGCTCGCATTCCAGGACACGGTTGGCACGTTCCGATTGCAGCGAGGGCGATGTAGGTTCCAACACATGCCAGCAGGGTTCGGCCCGTGAAGCTCGCCACCTGGAATATCAACTCGATCCGCGCGCGCGAGGAGCGCCTGCTGACCTGGCTCGGCCAGGAAAAGCCGGACGTGCTGTGCCTGCAGGAGACCAAGGTCGAGGACGCCGGGTTCCCCATCGCCGCGCTCCGGAAGGCCGGCTACGAGGTCGCGACGTTCGGCCAGCGCAGCTACAACGGCGTGGCGATCGCGTCGACGCAGCCGCTCGCCGACGTGACCCGCGGCCTGGGCGATGATCCGGCCGACGACGAGGCGCGCGCGATCGCGGCGACCACGCACGGCATGCGCGTGGTCTGCGTCTACGTGCCCAACGGCCAGGACCTGATGTCGGATCGCTATCCCTACAAGCTCGCGTGGTTCCGGCGGCTGCGCGCCTACCTCGATCGCACGGCGTCGCGCGATCAGCCGCTCGCGCTGTGCGGCGACATGAACGTCACGCCCGACGATCGCGACGTGTGGTCCCCCGAGAAGTGGCAGAACCAGATCCACTGCAGCCCGCCGGAGCGCGCGGCGCTCGCCGAGCTCGCGGCGTTCGGCCTGATCGACGCGTTCCGCCACCACCACGGCGACGACAAGCAGTACTCGTGGTGGGACTACCGCGGCGTCGCGTTCTTCAAGAACCAGGGCCTGCGGATCGACCTGATCTACCTCACGGCGCCGCTCGCCGCGCGCTGCACCGGCTGCACGATCGATCGCAACGCGCGCAAGGGTCAGGACGCCAGCGACCACGCGCCGGTCGTGGCGGTGATGGCTTGATGCCGTTCCTTGCCGTTCCCGGTGCGGCTCGTCGCGGATCCGTCAGTGCTGCTCGAGCGGCGCGACGCTGCGGACGTGCGATGGCAACAGCACGCGCGACGGGACCACGCTGGGCGGTGCCGGGCTGGGCGGCGCCAGCATCGACGCGATCGCCTCGGGCGCGCGGCGCTGGCTGCGCCGGACCAGCTCGCGGTACGCCACGACCCACCGGCTGATCGCGGTCGCGGTGGACGCGACGCCGCAGATCGACATCGTGATGCCGAGGATCGGCGCGACCAGCGTGGCGGTGTCGGCGTCGCCGCCGCACCACGCCGCGAGCAGGCTGCCGCTGGCGACCAGCGCGATCCGCTCCGCTCGCTGCATCAGGCCGCCGGACAGCGCGACGCCCAGGCCCTCGGCGCGGGCGCGCGTGTAGCTCACCATCATCGAGCCGCCGATCGCGCTCATCACCGCGACCAGCCACGGCGAGTCCTGGAGCAGCCAGAGGTAGCCGGCGAACACCAGCAGCTCGCCCCAGCGATCGCTCACCGAGTCGAGCAAGGCGCCCGCGGGGGTCTGCTGGTTCGACAGCCGCGCGATCCGCCCGTCGAGCACGTCGAGCACGCCGGCGAACACGTAGAGCCACATCGCGCCGGGCAGGTGGCCGAGCGCGACCGCGGCGCCGGTGATGCCGCACAGCACGAGCGACGCGAGCGTGAGCGCGTTGGGCGACACCCGACCGATCAGCAGGCGCTCGAGCGGTCCGATCAGCCAGACCAGGAACCGCGCGAAGAACGGACCGAACAGCTGGTTATGCTTGACCTCACCGACGTCGGGCGCCCGGCCCACCGCGCATCGCACGCAGTACACGGCGAAGGCGAGGCACAGCGTCGCCAGCAGCAACATCGCCGGCGCAAGAAGGGTAGACCTGTCCACGTGAGCCTCGGGAAGCCGGCGCTACCGCCGGTGATGGGGTTATCACGGCCCGGTACTCCGTCCAAGTTGTAAGCCTGGCACCGCGGTCCGGCGCTGTCGAACGAGCCAGTTGGTGAAGTTTTGTTTCATGCGCGACACGGGCGCCGTGACCGCGATGGCCGGCGACGCGTGGTGGACCGCACGGCGCGCCGGCGCGCGTTCGCCGGCCCTGAGCGCTCGACGCGAGATCGCCCTATAGTCGGGTGATGCGCCGTCTCGCGATCGCCGCCGCCGTGCTCGCACCGGCGCTCGCGCTCGGCAACGGCCGTGCGCCGCTGACCAACGGCGTGCACTTCCAGCCCGGCGACGACCACTCGATCTACGTCGCGACCACGTTCGGCTTGCTGGTCAGCCACGACGACGGCTGCTCGTTCCGCTGGATCTGCGAGCAGAACATCGGCTACGCCGGGACGTTCGATCCGCGCTACCGGATCGCCGGGGACGGGACGATCTTCGCGACGACGTTCACCGGGCTCCGGGTCAGCCGCGACGGCGGCTGCTCGTTCACCACCGCCACGGCCGAGGCGCCCGCCGGCGATCCCGGGCGCATCGCCGACGCGTGGATCGCCGCGGTCGACATCGCGCCGACCGGCGACGTCTGGGCGGTCACCGCGGACAACGGCAAGCCGAACAACGTCTTTCGCTCGACCGACAACGGGCGGACGTTTGCGCCGAGCGGGCTCGCATCGCCGACGATCTGGTGGAAGAGCGTCGCCGTGGCGCCGTCGCGGCCGCAGCGGATCTACGTCACCGGCTATCAGGTCGCCGGCACGCTCGCGGACGGCGGTCAGAGCCCGCCGACCACGCACCTCGAGATCAGCGATGACACCGGGGCGAGCTGGCACGAATCTCCGCTGACCGGCGTCGCCTTCGCCGCGATGCCGCTGGTCTACGTGCTCGGCGTCGACCCGAGCAACCCCGACGTCGTGCTGATCTCGTCGATCGGCGCGAGCGCCGCCGGCGACCGGCTGTACCGCTCGAGCGACGGCGGCGCGACCTGGACCGAGGCGCTCGCGACCACCTCACCGATCGTCGACCTCGCGGTCGAGCGCGACGGCAGCGTCCTGGTCGCCACGCTCGGCGGCGCCTCGTTCCAGTCGGCCGATCACGGCGCCTCGTTCGCGGCGATGGCGAGCCCGCCGCAGCTGGCGTGCATCGGCCAGCGCGGCGACGGCGCCCTGTTCGGCTGCGGCGCCAACTGGGAGCCCGACTTCAAGGCGGTCGCGCGGTCGAGCGACGGCGTGACCTGGGACAGGCTGTTTCGCTTCGTCGAGCTCGCCGGCCCGCTCGAGTGCCCCGCGGGCACCGGGCAGTACAACACCTGCGTCGGCCAGTGGCCGGCGCTGCAGCAGCAGTTCGGCACGACCGGCCCGACGTGCAACGCATCGCCGATGCCCGACGTCACCGCGCCCCCGCGCAAGTCCGGCGGCTGCTGCCAGGCCACCCGCTCGCCGGGCGATCTCGCCGCGATCGCGCTCCTCACCCTGCTGTGCGGCGGCGCGCTACGCCGGCGGCGGCGCCGGTAGCTCGGCGGCCAGGCCGTCGCGCCAGCTCGGATAGCGCAGCACCACACCGAGCTCGTCGCGCAACCGGCGATTGGCGATCCGGCGGTCCGCGGTGAGCATGCCGGCGACCTCGGCCGGCACCGCATCGGCCGGGACCCGCGGCGGCGGCGGCAGTCCGAGCCGCGTAGCGACCGCGTCGGCGACCTCGCCGATCGGCGCCGGATCGTCGTCGGCGACGTTGATCGCGCCGGTGATCTCGGACAGCCCGGCCGCGACGATCGCGGCGACCAGATCGACGACGTGGATCCGGCCGACATGGCTGGTTCCGTCACCGATCACGCGGTAGGTCCCGGCGCGGATGCGGTCGACCAGGCCCCGGCCCGGCCCGTAGATCCCCGCCGCGCGCAGCGCGACCCACGGCACCGCGGCCTCGGCCAGCGCGGCCTCCGCGGCCGCCCGCGCCCGGCCCGACTCGGTGATCGGCGCGATCCGCCAGCTCTCGTCGACCCACGCGCCGTGCCCCGGGCCGTAGACCCCGGTCGACGACACGTACACGATGCGCGCCGCCTCGCGCGCCGCTGCGACCAGCGCGCGGATCTCGCCCGCCGGATCGCGGCCCGGCGGCGCCGCGCACACCACGATCGCGCCCGCCGGCACTGCCAGCGACGCGGGATCCGCCAGATCGGCGCGCTCGCCGCGCACCCCCAGCGCTGCGCCGAGCGCGCGCGCGACCTCGCGATCGCGGCGCGTGACCACCACGTCGACCGCCAGCTCCGGCCGCGCCACCAGCGTGCGGGCCAGCTGCGTCCCGGTGTAGCCGGCTCCGAGGATCCACCACGTGCGCGTCATGGCGAGAGTTTGCGCCGATGCGCGTGCCCTCGCTACGATATCGCCGCGTGCGCTGGATGCCGGTCATGTTGCTCGCCGCGTGTGCGTCCGCGCCGTCGCGCGCGCCGCGCGGCACGAAGGCCCGCGACGTCCCGCCCGACGTCGACCGCGACTACGCGATCTGGCTCGGCGGTGCCCGGGTCGGCACCGCCCACGAGACCGAGCGCTGGTCGCCGGCCGGCGTGATCCTGCAGCGCACCGAGGCGATGCGATTCCTGCGCGGCAGCGTCCCGGTCGCGATCGCCACCGTGATCGAGATCACCGCCGATCCCTCGCTCGCGCCATCGCGGGTCAGCTGGACCGAGCGCGCGCAGACCACGCGCCACGCCGAGGCACAGCGCGACGCGACCGGCTGGATCCTCGTCGACGACACCGGCCAGCTCGGCGCGATCCGCCTGCCGGCAGCCGCGATCCCCGCCGAGCTCGCGCCGCTCTTCGTCCGCCGCGACGGCCGGTTCGCCGGCCCCGTATTCCTGCCCGCGCGCGGCTTCGCCGCCGGCGACGGCCGGATCGAGCCAATCGCCCCCCGCCGCCTGATCGCGCAGCTGGCCGTGAACACCGTCGGCACCGCCCCGGCGCCGGGCGCTGCGAACGCAGCCCCCCGGGCCATCGCCGAGGCCACGATCGATCTCGGCGACGACGCCATGCCGATCCGCGTGGTCGACGGCGAAGGCGTGATCGCCACGCGAATCACCGCCTCCGACGCCGCGATCGCATTCCGCCCCGTGGACCTCCTCGCCGCGACCTCGATCCCGTTGACCGGTTCGCCGAGCGAAACCTCCCCCGCGAAGCTTTCCGCTTCGACCGAAGCCGGTACCGCGCGGCCGCTCCGTGCATCGACTCTGGGTGCAGCCGGCCGCGCCGGCCGGCCGAGCGACGAATCCCACGGGGCCGCGGCCAGCCCGCGCATCGTGCGGTCGAGCGACGAATCCCACGGGGCCGTGGCTGATCCGCGTGCCGGGCGATCGCCCGGTGAAGCGAGCAGCGCACTGCTCGGTTCACGCGGGGCGACCGCCGGATCGAGCAGCGCGCACGTCCGCCGCATCGTGCTCGACGGCGACCTCCCGGTTCCATCCCTCCCCGGCCAGGCGCCGCAGGTCACGCCCGACGGCATGGAGCTCGCGCTGTCGCCCCAACTTGCTGGCGGCCTGCCGCCCGGACCGCCGGGGACCGACCGCACCCGCGAGATCATCACCCTGGTCGCCAACGTGCATCGCCGCATCGCACCCGATCTCGCGGCGGCCCCGAGCTCCGCGCGCAGCGCGACCGCCGCCACCGCCGGCGACTGCACCACCTTCGCCCTCGCCTACGCCGCCCTCGCCAGCACCCGCGGCATCCCGACCCGGATCATCACCGGCTTCCGCATCGACGGCGACCGCCTCGTCCGTCACCGCTGGGCGATCAGCTGGGCCGGCGGCGCGTGGATCGCGATCGACGCCGCGTTCGGCGCGGTCCCCGCCGGCGGCGACCTCATCGGCCTCGCGGTTCACACCGCCGATGACGTCGGCCTGCTCGCCGGCGAAGCCGCGCTCACGCACGTCCGCGCCGCGCGCTGGAAGTAGGACGAGATCGCGACACGCCAGCGCGAGGTCGCCGTGGGCACCCGCGGAGCGGATGGGGTCGGGGCCGCGACCGTGACCAGGATTGGCCGGGTCTTGTCCCGCACATACCTCGCGCCGTCCGCGCATGAATCGGTGGTGATTCGGCGGGCGCGGCCCCGACGCCCATCCGCGTAGCAGCCCACGGCGAGCCGAGCGTGCACGCGTTCTCCCGCGCGCTACGCGCTACGCGCTACGCGCTACAGGCTCAGCCCATCGCGCGGCACGCCCACAGCGCGCGGTGGATCGCGGCCTCATCGAGGCCGTCGCCGATCAGCACCAGCTCGGTGCGGCGCGGGCCCGGGCCCCACGCGCCTTCGCAGCGCAGCTCGGTGCGGATGCCGGCGCGCTCGATGAACCCGCGGCGCGGCTCGCCGGCGAGGTGGACGAAGCCCTTGGCGCGGATCAGGCGATCGCCGAGCGCCTCGACGCACGCGAGCACGCGCTCGCCGATCAGCGGCGCGTCGTCGGTGAACGTCACCGCGACGATCTGGTTGCGGTGATGATGCGCGTGCGGCTCGGGGCCGTGGGCATCGCGCTCGTGGCCCCGGCGCTCGGTCCACGCGCGCAGGCGGCGCGGCTCGATCACCCATGCGGTCATCGCGCGCGCCCCGGCGTCGCCGGCCGGGAACGCCGCGCGCTCGGCCTCGGGCGCGACCGCGTCGAGCACGGCGTGCGTCCTGCGCACCGCGTCGCCGGTCGCGACGTCGAGCTTGGCGAGCATCACGCGGTCGGCGCTCATGGCCTGCTCGCGGGCCTCGTCGCGGCGCTCGATCGCCGCCGCGCCCGCCTCGGCATCGACCACGCACACCACGCCGGCCGGCACGATGCGCTCGCGCACGGCGTCCGGGACCCGGATCAGGCCGTCGAGGATCGCCGCCGGCTCGGCGATGCCGGTGGTCTCGAGCACGACCGCGTCCGGCGACGACCGCGCGACGATGTCGGCGATGCCGTCCCACAGATCGTTCTTGATGTCGACCTTGCAGCACACGCAGCCGCCCGCGAGCTCGAGCACGTCGCCGCCGCGGCCCAGGATCAGCTGCGTGTCGATCGAGATCCGGCCGAGCTCGTTGACCAGCACCGCGATCCGCGCGCCGTGCGTCGCGGCGAGCATCCGGTTGAGCGCGGAGGTCTTGCCCGCGCCCAGCCAGCCGGTGAGGATCGTGAACGGGACGCGCGTCATGGCAGGTGCCCGGCCGCCGGTCAGGCGCGCGCGACCGAGCGCCGGAACAGGACGCGATCGACCACGTTGGCCAGGACCTCGCGCGCGAACGGCCGGACCACG
>VBLP01000444.1:0-7844 GCA_005887925.1 Deltaproteobacteria bacterium
GAGCGCGTCGATCCACAGGGGGCCGATTTTCCCGCCGACTGGCGAATCTCGCGGCAAAGCCGCGAGATTCACCCCTTCGCGCGACGGCGCGCCGACCTCGATCTTCTCGAGGCCCTGGTAGCGGCCGACGCCGTGGCGCTGGTGGACCAGGTAATCGCCCGGCGAGAGCATCGAGAAGTCGCCGACCCCGCCGAGCAGCGCGTCGCGCGCGCGCTTGCGCTGGCGCTGGGCGTGGTGCGTGCGCTGGCCGAACACGTCGGCGGCGGTCACGACCGCGACCCGGTCGCGGCGCGACGCGAAGCCGTGGGCCGGCGCGCCCGCGATCAGCGCGACGCCATCGACCGCCCCGGGCCGCTCACCCGGCGCCGCGAGCCGGACCTCGACGCCGCGCGCCGCGAGCACGCCGAACAGCCGGTCGCTGCGGCTCTGCGAATCGCACGCGATCGCGACCCGCAGCCCGTCGCCGCGCCACCTCTCGATCGCGGCGACCAGCGGCTGCGCGTGCTCGATGTCGCCGAACGTGCGGGCGTGATCGAGCTCGGTGCGCAGCACCCGCAGATCGTCGACGAGCTCGTCGACCGTCACCAGGTGGCGCGCCGGCGGATAGGTCAGCTGCTTGCCGCCCCGCTTCTCGGCGTGGCGCCCCTCGGCGTCGGCCCAGGCGTCACCGACCGCGCGGCGGCACGCCTCGGGATCGACGATCAGCCAGCGCGCCCGGTCGCCGAGCGCCAAATACGCCGCCGGTGCGACCAGCTCGTCGTGAAACGCCGGGGTCAGCGCCTCGATGCCGACGAACACCTGGCCCTCCTCGAGCTGCTCGATCAGCCGGCGCGTCGCCTTGGTCGGGAACGCGATCTCGTCGGCGTAGGCGCGCAGCCGGCTGCGCACGTCGCCCGCGCCGGTGTTGACCGTCTCGCGCACCGGATGGAGGTGGATCCACTCGACCGTGCGCAGCGTGCGCTGCGACTCGGCGTCGAACCAGCGCAGCGAATCGATCTCGTCGCCGAACAGCTCGATCCGCACCGGGTGCGGCGCGAGCGGCGCGTAGACGTCGATCACCCCGCCGCGCACCGCGAACGTGCCCGGTTCGTCGACCACGGGCGTGCGGGTCCAGCCGCCTGCGACCAGCAGCCCGGCGAGCTCGTCGCGATCGATCATCTCGCCCTTGCGCAAGGTCCGGCCGCGCGCGGCGAGCTCGGCGGGCGGCATGGTGCGCCGGACCAGCGCCTCGGCCGAGGTCACCACCAGCCGCGGCCGCAGCGCGGGCTGGGTCAGCCGGTACAATGTCGCGACCCGCTCGACGATGCACATCCGGTCCGGCGACAGGTCGGCATACGGCGACACGTCGATCCCGGGCAGCGCGGCGATCTCGTCGAGCGCGGCGGCCGGATCGGCGATCCCGCCGCGGAAGAACCGGATGTCCGCCTCGAGCCGGCGCGCCGCGGCATCGTCGGGTGCGACCACGACCACCACGGCGCCGTTGCCGTCGACCTCGGGCAGCTGTGCGGCGAGCCACGCCGACCACCCCGCGGTCGCGCCGTGGATCGTCACGGCGCCGCCGGTCGCCAGCGCTGTGTGGAGCTCGGCCCACATCGGGCGCGCACCCTAGCGCATGTCGACGCGATGCGCCCGCCCCGGGGCGTCGCGCGCGTCGCGTGCACGCACGGCGCGCCGTGGGCTGCTGCGCGGATGGGCGTCGTGGCCCATCGGGGCGCATTGACGCGCTTGCGGGATGCTCGTTCAAGTAGGATGCGCCGATGTCGAACGCCATCGATCGACGACGGATCCTCGGCGGCCTGGCTGCGATCGCCGCGGTTCCTGGTTGCGCAACATCGCGGTCGGCGAGCGCACAGGTTGTACCGGTCGCGTCCGCTGGGTCTACTGCATCCGCGGGGCCGGCCGCGCCGGCTGCATCCACTGCGCCGGCTGCGGCGTCGAAGTACCCGCCGCTGCCGCCGCTAGGTGATGCGACGTTCGCCCGCCGCCATGACAGCCTGCGCGCGCTGGCACGGCAGGCCGGGGCGAGCCTGGTGTTCGTCACGAGCGGCACGACGTCGTTTGCGTACCTGGCGGGCGGCCGGGTCGAGCGCAGCGAGCGGCTGATCGCCGTGCTGTTGCCGGTCGACGGCGCGCCGCTCCTGGTGGCGCCGGCGTTCGAGGTCGAGAGGATGCGGCGCCAGACCCGGTTCAAGGACGTCCGGCCGTGGGAGGAGCACGAGAACCCGTTCACCATCGCGCGCGACGCGCTCGGAGCCGCGTACGGCAAGGCGAAGATCCTGATCGAGCCGCACACCGAGTACCAGAGCGCGCTCGCGCTCGGGCGCGCGCTGCCGGGGGCAACGCTGGTCGACGGCACGGCTGCCTTCGAGCGGCTCCGGCTGCACAAGGATGACGACGAGCTGGCGCGGATCCGGCGCGCGGTGGCGGTGACCCAGGACGTGTTCGACGCGGCGTTCGCCGGGCTGCATGCCGGGGTGCGGGACCGCGAGGTCGCTCAGGCGATCGCGGAGCGGTTCCGCGCGGCGGGCTACACGGGGTATGCGCTGGTCCAGTTCGGCGCGCTGTCGGCGCTGCCGCATGGTCATCCGCACGGCGAGGCGCTGCGCGATGGCACGGTGGTGCTGATCGACGGCGGCTGCGAGGTCGATGGCTACTGGTCGGACATCACGCGCACCCGGTTCTTCGGCGGCGAGCCGCCGGCCGAGTTCCGGAAGGTCCACGGCATCGTGCACGACGCCCAGAGCGCGGCGCTCGCGCGGGTGCGGCCGGGTGTGGCGGCGCAGGACCTCGACCGCGCGGCGCGCGAGGTGATCGAGCGGGCGGGCTTCGGCGCGCGGTTCACCCACCGCCTCGGCCACGGCCTGGGCATGGACGGCCACGAGCCGGCGTACCTGGTCAAGGGCAATGCCCAGCCGCTCGAGGCGGGGTTCGTGTTCACGATCGAGCCGGGCATCTACCTGCCGGACCAGTTCGGCGTCCGCATCGAGGACGACGTGGCGTGCGGCCCGGATGGCCCGATCGTGCTGTCGCGCCGCGCCGATCGCATGCCTGCATGATGTGGCGCCGGGTGTGCGGCTCGCATCGCGTCATCCGGCGCGCTGACCGTCTGCCTTGCATCGCCACCGCGGGCGGAGGCAGCGCCGGAGATGGGCGCGATCGGCGCCGTCGTGTACGCTCGGGGGATGGCGCGCGTGCTCGCGGTCGCTGCGGTCCTCGCGGTGGTGGTCGGCGTCCCGCTCGGGCGAAGGGCGGAGGTGGCGGCCGATCCCGATCCACTCGCGGCGCTGCTCCGGCGCACCGATGCGGTCGCGCGCGAGGTGGCGCGGGTCCGCGGCCTGCCGCTCAAGCGGCCGATCCCCAACGAGGTGGTCGATCGCGCCGAGCTGCGCGCGCGGCTGCTCAAGGTCGCCGCCGAGGACAAGACGGCGACCGAGACCGCGGCGGAGGGCTTCGCCCTCGAGCGCTGGGGCATGATCCCGCCGGGCACGGACTATCCGGCGCTGCTGATCGATCTGCTCGCCGATCAGATCGCCGGCTACTACGATCCGGACACCAAGCGGCTGACGATCTCGCGGTCGGCCGGCGATGATCCGGCGTGGGCCGAGATGGTGCTCGCCCACGAGCTCGATCACGGGCTGCAGGATCAGGCGTTCGACCTCCACCGCTTCGAGGACCTGCCGAGCTCGGAGGCCGACGCGGCGATCGCGCGGCGCGCGCTGGTCGAGGGCGATGGCATCGCGCTGATGATCGAGGTGATGGTCGGGCGGCAGCAGTCGAAGATCGACTGGGCCAACCCGGGGATCGCGATCGCGATCCAGAAGGCGATGTCGGCGCCGGGAGTCGGCAACGACAGCATCGACCGCGCGCCGCTGGCGATCCGCGAGGCGATGCTGTTTCCGTACCGCGCCGGCTTCGGGTTCATCGCGGCGCTGCGCCGCCGCCAGCCGTGGAGCGCGGTCGATGCGGCGTTTGTCCGGCCGCCGCGGTCGACCGAGCAGATCCTCCACCCCGACCGCTACTTCGCCGACGACCTGCCGATCCCGATCGAGGCGCGCGCGCCGGCGGCGCTGCCGGGCTATCAGATCGCGCACTCGACGGTGTGGGGCGAGCTCGGCTTTGGCCTGTGGCTGCGCAGCCACGGGATCGACGAGCGCGCCGCCGACGAGGCTGCGGCGGGGTGGGGCGGCGATCGCGCGATCGTGATCGCCCGGCCCGGCGATCACCGCGTCGCCCGCGCCGTCGCCATCGCGCGCAGCGAGTGGGACAGCGAGGCCGATGCGATCGAGGCCGCCGAGGCCGCGGGCAAGGCGCTCGCCGACGCCGTGGTCGGCGGCACGCTGGACCAGTCGGCGACCCGGCTCGTGCTCTATGGCATCGACGGCACGGTCAGCTGGATCGAGCGCCGCGGATCGTCGCTGGTGATCGTCCTCGGCGCGCCCGCCTGGTCGGCCGCGGCCCTGGCCGGCGAGGTCTGGACCGCGACGGGTGTGGCCAAGCCAGCAGCAAAGCGAGCTCCTTGACGACAAAGCTCAGCGGGTTACGCACGGCGCCGAACTTGCGCACCCCCTTCGGGTCGCGGTAGCACGGTCACATGCTGCGCAACCTCCGCATCTCGGGCTTCCGCGGGCTGCGCGAGTTCGCGATGTCGGGGCTGGGTCGCGTCAATCTTCTCGTCGGCACGAACAACTGCGGAAAGACGTCGGTCCTCGAAGCGATTCATGCTCTCTCCGCGGCCGGAAGTGCGGCGCCGCTATGGTTGGCACAGGTCCGGCGCGGAGAGCTCATCGACAATGCGAACGACAGGCAGGTCGATGTGACGCACCTCATTCACGGGCACAGGATCGCGATGGGGAGTAGTTTCCGGATCGCGGGTGATGCAAGCACCGGACAGCGCGCGCTGGTCGTCGAGTTCGTTGCACGCAAGATGGAGCCGCGCGCTGCCAACGGAAATGGTCACGACGATGAAGACGATGAGCGCGATATCGGTTCCCCCGGCGTTCTCCTCCCTCCGCTTTCGCTACGTCTTCATTGGACAGGCGTGCCAGAGCACAAGAAGGTCGTGTTGACGATTTCTCGTCAGGGCGGATTGAGTCTCGGACGGGTCCTGTCGTCCGACGAGTCGACTCGTTCGGAGCAGCTGGGGTCTCTGGTGCTGATCACCACCGAGGGCTTACCTCGCAACGAGATCATCACCATGTTCGAGAGCATCGTCTTGACGCCCAGCGAAGACGCAGTGGTTCGCGCACTTCAAGCGCTCGAACCCAGTATCGAGCGTATCGCGTCCGTCGGAACTCACGCGCGGCAATCGACGCGTGATCTCCGCGGTGGGCTTGCCATGATGGTTGCTGGCCAGCGCATCCCGATCGGGTCAATGGGCGAAGGGATCTGGCGCTTGCTGGGGATCGCGCTGGCGCTGGTGCAAGCGCGTGGTGGGGTGCTTCTCGTCGACGAGATCGACACCGGGCTGCATTACAGCGTTCTTGTCGACATGTGGCGGCTGGTGTTCGAGACAGCCCGCAGCCTTGATGTCCAGGTCTTTGCGACGACGCACAGCCGTGACTGTTACGAGGCGCTCGCGGCGGTGACCGAACCCGGCCGTACCGAGATCTCGTTGCAGCGCATCGAGCGCGGAAAGGCCGAGGCAATCGCCTTCACGGAGCTCGAGATCCGGCAAGCAGCCGAGCGCGGCCTCGAGGTCAGATGACGCTGCGGCGGATCCGCCCACGCATCCTCATCGTCGAGGGTAAGGACGAGGTAAGAGTGCTCGCGGAGCTGCTGGAGCTCGCCGGGATTCCTTGGCCGAAGGGTAACGAGCCGGTGGATATCGAGGAGAAGGATGGGATCTCCAACATCCTTGAGCGCGGGTTCATCGAGACAACGCTCAAAGCGTCCGGCGTGAACGCTGTGGGCATCCTGGTCGATGCCAACGGGGATCCGACGCTTCGCTGGGAGCAAGTTCGTAACCGTGTTGCCGAGAGCTATCCAGGATTTCCGGAGGATCTGTCTCCGGCCGGCGCTATCCACGTCGTCGCCGACAAGCCGCGCATCGGCGACTGGATCATGCCGGACAACGTACGGGCCGGCATGCTCGAGACCTTGCTGCTCGCGTTACGGACCGGCGATCCCATGCTCCACGACCATGCGCGAGATGTGACCCAGCAAGCTCACGAGCTGGGCGCACCGTTTCGCGACACCCACCGCGAGAAGGCCGAGTTGCATACGTGGCTCGCCTGGCAGGACCCACCTGGACGCCAGCTCCACGACGCGGTACGCGCGAAAGCCTTGCCGCCGGCACCACCAGTGACGGACGCATTTGTCGCGTGGTTTCGCCAGCTCTTCGCGATCTGACTTCGACGAAGGGTACTCAGCGCGAGGCAATGGCGGGCGGCGGCGGGCCGAGCAGGTAGCGCTCGAGGGCGACGAGGCGGTCGACGTCGTGGACGTCGTCGCGCAGGAGCGGCACCTCGACGAGCGCGGCGTGGCCGCCGCCGGCGGCCTTGAGGTCGGCGATCGCGCGGCGGTCGGCGGCGGCGAGGGTCTCGATCTCGGTGTAGGCGGTGATCAGCGCCTGCGCGGCCATCGTGCGGCTGGTGCCGGACAGCGCGAGCCGGGCGACGGCGGGGTGCGCGGCGAGCGCGTCCTCGATCGACCGCACGGTGGGCGGCGGCGCCATCGGCTGCGACGGATGGACCTTGTTGACGACGAAGCCGACGAACGGCATCGCCGCGGTGACCAGCCGCTCGTGGAACGCGAGCGCCTCGCGGACGGCCATCGGCTCGGGGCTGGCGACCAGCACGAAGCCGACGCGCGGCTGGCGCAAGAGCGCGAAGGTCTCCTCGGCCCGCTGGTGGAACCCGCCGAGGATGTCGTTGAACTCGGTGAAGAACACCGCGAGGTCGTCGAGGAACTTGCTGCCGACGAACTTGGCGAGCCGCTTGAGCACGTAGGCGCCGGTCTTGCCGACCAGCGACCAGCGCGAGCCGCCCTCGCCTCGCAGCTTGCGGAACCACTCGATCGCCGGCGAGTCGATCGCCTCGGACAGCTTGCGGGGCGCGTCGAGGAAGTCGAGCGCGTGCGAGGTCGGCGGTGTGTCGACGACGATCAGGTCCCACTCGCCGGTGCGGTCGAAATCGTGCAGCTTGGCCATCGCGGCGTACTCCTGGGCGCCGGACAGAGAGCCCGAGATCTGGGCGTAGACCGGGTTGGCGAGGATGCGCTGGATCGCCGCGGGATCCTTGGCGTGGCGCGCCACGACCTCGTCGAACGCCTGCTTCTGGTCGAGCATCATCGCCCACAGCTCGCCGCGGTCGCTTGCCGCGCCGCGCAGCACCAGCGCCGGATCGACCCGCTGCACCTGGTGGCCGAGCGAGGCCAGCCCGAGCGAGTTGGCGAGCCGCCGCGCCGGATCGATCGTGAGGACCAGCGTGCGCTTGCCGCGCCGCGCCGCCGCCAGCGCGAGCGCCGCCGCGGTGGTGGTCTTGCCGACACCGCCCGAGCCGACACAGACCAGGATCCGTCGCTCCAGGAGGACATCGACCAAACGCGGCACGGGCTAGTCGCGGATAGCACGCATCGCCGGCTGGTGGCAACGCGCGGCGCGGTGGTACAAGCGGACGCGTGAAGCGCGAGCTGATCGTCACCGCGGACGGACGCGATCGTACCGTGATCGTGGACGGCCCCGGCCCCGATGGCAGGTTCCGCGTCACGGTCGACGGCACCGAGCGGGAGGTCGACGCGGTCGCGCTGCGACCCGGCACGTGGTCGGTGATCCTCGACGGCGAGAGCCACGTGGTCGACCTCGACCGCCGGCGCGGCGGGATCGCGGCGTCGATCGGCGCCAGCGA
>VBLP01000444.1:7915-14968 GCA_005887925.1 Deltaproteobacteria bacterium
AAGGTGGTCAAGGTCGCGGTCGCGGTCGGCGACCAGGTCGCGCCGGGCAGCCCGGTGATCGTGCTCGAGGCGATGAAGATGGAGAACGAGCTCGCCGCCGAGCGCGGCGGGACGGTGGCGGCGATCCACAAGTCCGCCGGCCAGGCGGTCGACACCGGCGATCTGCTGGTCGAGATCGCGTAGGGCTAGGACTCGAGGTCGTGGTCGGGCAGGCCCGGCGAGCGGTCGCGCGGGATGTGGTAGCGGCCGAGGATCCGCGGCGTGGCGCGGCGGACCTCGTCGGCGTCCAGCATGATCATGCCGCCCGACGTCGTGGTGATCTCGACGACGCCGCGCGCCCCGGACAGCCGGGCGACGAAGTCCTCGAGGTCGCGCGGGACCCGTCCGTCGAGGGTGGCGACCGCCTCGTTGTAGAGGTGGCTGTAGCCGACGTTGATCTCGTCGGCGAGGATCTGGGTCAGGATCACCACTTCGTGCTGCTCGGTGGAGCGGTAGCCCAGGTAGTAGTAGTTGAGGAACTCCTTGGGCGCCTTGTTCCACCACTTGTCCCAGGTCGTCAGGTAGTCGCGGGTCAGGGACTGGAACACCAGCCCGCCGTACACGAAGTACGCGGGCGGCTGGTCGTAGCGCGAGCGCGGCACGAGCGGCATCCACGGCTTGAGCTCGAGCGTCACCGTGCGCGCCACGCCGCGGCGCTTGATGCGGAGCTCGATGCGATCGCCGATGTAGCGGTGGCCGAGCACCACGTCGTAGCGGGTGCGGGTCGTGCCCATGTGCTGGATCGTGCCGTTATTGGCGATCGGCAGGCCGTCGATCATCGTGATCACGTCGCGCGGCTCGAGGGCGCCGTCGGCGCTGCCGCCATAGTCGACGTGGAGCACGGCGACGCCGCGCTCGTGATCGTCGAGGCCGAGCTGGCGGCGCAGCAGCGGGTTCTCGAGGTTCTGCGTCGTGATCCCGAGCGCCGGGATCTCGGGGCGCTTGTGGGCGGCGACGCCGTCGAGGAACGCACGGATGATCGGCGGCGGCACCATCTCGCCGATGTTGTCGACCCCGGTCAGCTTCTGGAACGCGATGCCGACGACCCTGTTGTTGCCGAATACCGGGCCGCCGCTGTTGCCGGCGTTGATCGCCGCGTCGACGGTCACCGCGAGCAGGTGGCGCTGCGAGTGGCTGTAGCGCTGGACCTCGATCCGCGACACCACGCCCTCGGTGATCGAGATCTCCTCACCACCGACCGGGTAGCCGACGACCGAGACCTGATCGCGCAGCCGCGGCATCGGTCCGAGCTCGGCGGGCTGGATGTCGGACAGGAAGTCCGGCGGATCGACGACCTCGAGCAGCGCGAGGTCGGAGTCGTGGCTCACGGCGCGCACCCGGGCGATCGCCTTGTCGGGCTGCGACGGCTTCTGGACCTGCAGGAACGTCGCGTTGGCCACGACGTGGGCGCCGGTGAGCAGCATGCTGGGGCCGATCACGACGGCCGAGCCGGTCGAGCTGGTCGGGGTGCGCGCCTGCCAGGGGCCATCGAAGTCCGGCGTCTGCGAGGTCGCGAACACGCGGATGACGGCGGGGTAGCTGGGCCCATGGGTCTGGACGTGGTGGACCTGGCCGGCCAGGTCCACCACCGGCGCCACCACGACGGGGACCGGCAGCCTGGCGACCGGCTCGACCAGCGCCGGCAGCCTGGGCTCGGCCGCCTTCACAGGCCGCGCCCGTCCCCGAGGCGCCTTGAGCGGCTTCGGGGGCCGCGACCGGCCTGATCGCGACTCGGCATTGCGTGCCGGCGCGGCGAGGCGGGGCGCCTTGATGGTCGTCAGTCCCTTCGATCGGCGAGCCCTCGTCGGATCCGAAGTAACCTTTGACACATCCAAAGGTTAGCTCGAAAACCGCGGTCGCAAAGCCGGCCGGTCCACCGCCCCCAGAAGCCCCACCGGCCCCAGCATTTCTTATTTTTCGAGGTCTGCTCATGATGTGATGGGCATCACGAATTACCGGCGGAGCGTTGCGGGCATCGCGTCCTCGGGTGCCTGCTGTCCTCGCGCCAGGCGGCCGGGCAGATCTTCGCGAGGCATCGAGTCCCGGTGGCTTCGCCACGGGGGCCTGCGTGGCGATGCGGAGGGGGGCGGCTCTCGCGGATGGCGGTGGCGCCCGTGGTCTGCGGCTAAGCTACGCCGCATGCTCGCGCTGCAAGCGGTGACCCCCGAGGATCTGGCGCGTGCCGTGCCGGAGGTGTCGCTGGCCGAGGCGCGCAAGATCGTGGCCGCGGTGCATCGCGGCGAGCCGATCGCGGCGAGCTCGGCGGTCCGGCGCGACGCCGCGCGCGCAGCGACCGCGGCCGGGCAGGTGCCGGCGCTGGCCGTCCTGGCCGAGACCGCGAGCGCGATCGATCCGTGCGTGAAGTACCTCGTGGCCGCGCCCGACGGGGCCCGCTTCGAAGCTGTGCGGATCCCGCTCGAGCACCCCGCGCGGGTCACGGTGTGCGTCAGCTCGCAGGTCGGCTGCGCGCTGGCGTGCGCGTTCTGCGCGACCGGCCGGCTCGGCCTCGCGCGCAACCTCGCCGCCTGGGAGATCGTCGAGCAGGTCCGGATCGTCCGCGCCCACCTCGCCGGGCCGGCGCGCTCGTCCGCAGCCGGACCGGAAGCGACCGGCCCTCGCGTCCACGGCGTGGTGTTCCAGGGCATGGGCGAGCCGCTCGCCAACCTCGACGCCGTCGTCCAGGCGATCCGCGTGTTCAGCGAGCCGTGCGCGCTCGGCATCGACGCGCGGGCGATCACCGTGTGCACCGCGGGCCTGCCGAGCGGGATCCGCCGGCTCGCCGCCGAGGCGCCGCGGGTGCGGCTCGGGATCTCGATCGCCAGCGCGATCCCCGCGCACCGTCGCTCGGTGATGCCGATCGCCGAGCGCCACGATCTCGACGACGTGCTCGCCGCGGCCGCCGACCACGCGCGCGCCACCGGGCTATCGCCGATGTGGGCGGTGACCCTGCTCGACGGCGTCAACGACGGCGACGGCGATGCCCGCGCGCTCGCCGACCGCGCGCTCGCGTTTCACGCCGCCACCGGTATCCGCCCGCGGATCTCGCTGCTCGACTACAACGCGATCGGCGATCGCGATCCGTTCGCGCGCTCGCCGCGCATGCCGGCGTTCCGCGCCATCCTGTCGGCGGCGGGCCTGCCGTCGCACCGCCGCTACTCGGGCGGCTCCGACGTGGCCGCGGCGTGCGGTCAGCTCGCGAGCACGGGCGCGCTATAAACCATGCGATGCACCCGGTCCACGACATCGACGTCCCGCCCGACCTCGCGCCGTTCGTCCCCGCGGTGATCGAGATCCCGCGCGGCTCTCACCTCAAGTACGAGGTCGACAAGCCGACCGGCCTCCTGCGCCTCGATCGCGTGCTGTACAGCGCGGTGTTCTACCCGGCGAACTACGGCTTCATCCCCAGGACCCATGCCGACGACGGCGATCCGCTCGACATCCTCGTGCTGATGCAGGAGCCGGTCGAGCCGCTCACCATCGTCCGCGCCCGCGCGATCGGCGGCCTGCGGATGACCGACGACAAGGGCGGCGATGACAAGATCGTCGCGGTGTGCATCGACGACCCGGCCGTCGCGCACTACACCGCGACCGGCGAGCTGCCGCCCCACGTCATGCGCGAGCTCGATCGGTTCTTCCGCGACTACAAGACCCTCGAGGGCAAGCACAGCGAGGTCGGCGAGCTCTACGGCAAGGACGAGGCGCTCGCCGTGATGCAGCGGGCGCGCGACGCCTACGACCGCGGCGAGCGGTGACCGCGCAACGACGCGAGCTTGCGGCTACGCCTTGATGCTCGGCCGCTCGTAGACCCGGGCATGCCACGCCGCCAGGTGCGGGTGGGTCTCGGCCTTGATCCGCAGGTTGGAGACCTTGCCGAAGTCGATCGCGCACACGGCGGTGATGTCGGCGACGGTGAAGCGCGGGCCGGCGAGGTAGGGCCGCCGGGCGAGCTCGGTCTCGAGCCAGTCGAACCGGCTGCACACCTGCTCGCGCATGATCTCGCCGAACTCGGGCGCCTGCTTGATCCGGCCGTTCCAGAACGCGTTGGTGTTGCGGAACACCTGCGCGATCGGAAGCAGCAGCTCGAGCTCGGCGTGGCGGTTCCACTGCTCGATCTGTGCGCGCTCCCAGGCGTCGACGCCGAGCAGGTTGGGCTCGGGGTGGACCTCCTCGAGGTAGCGGCAGATCGCCATGGATTCGCGCAGGACCCGGCCGTCCTCGAGCTCGAGCACGGGCAGCAGCGCGAGCGGGTTCTTCTTACGGAACTCCGGCTTCTGGTGCTCCGACGCGGCGATCGAGACCTCGATCGTGTCATAGGCCACACCCTTCTCGGCCAGGAAGATCCTGACCCGGCGCGGATTGGGGGCCCGGGGGTCATGGTAGAGGAGCATGCGTTCACTCTACGACCAAAACTGCGCCACGCCGGAGGCCCTGTCGTACAATCGCCGGGTATGCGGATCGCATGGGTCGTGGTCGTGCTGTGCCTCGCCGGTGCGGTGGCCGCCTGCAAGGACCGCAGCGACGCCGCGACGCCCGATCCGGCGGCGATCAAGGCCCAGCAGGACCTGATGAAGCGGCGCGACGCGCTGCTCGAGAACCGCCAGCGGCTCGAGAACCAGCGCAAGCTGGTGGTCGAGCAGATCCAGAAGGCCGAGGCCGCCGGCGGCGACACCAAGGAGCTGACCAAGCAGCGCGACGAGCTGACCGCCCAGATCGACGGACAGTCGGCCGAGCTCGGCCAGATGTCCGACAAGCTCGAGAGCCTGTCGACCAAGCTCGACTCCGCCGCCGAGATCGCCGGGCGCGAGGATCGGCTCGCGCAGCGCGAGGGCAAGGTCGCCGCGCGCGAGGCGACGATCGGCGAGCGCGAGCGCACCCTGGCCGCGCGCGAGGAGAAGCTGGCGCAGCGCGAGAAGGAGACCTGCGGCACCGCGCCGCCGATGATCATCCAGGCCGGCAAGGCCGACGGCAAGTACACCAAGGCCGACGTCCAGCCGCTGCTCGCCCGCGCCCGTGCGACGATGCTCAAGAAGGGCGTGCTGGTCCCCGACCTGCCTGGCCCCGCGCAAGGCCTCGAGGGCGAGTCGACCCGGGCGATGGCCGACGGCGACTGGGGCAAGGCCTACTTCGCCGCGGCGCAGCTGGTCGCGATGGTCGACGCGGTCAAGATCGACCGCGCCTTCATCCAGACCAAGATGACGCGGCTATCGGCCCAGGTCAAAGCGAGCAAGCCCGACGACGCCACCAACCAGCAGCTGAGCAGCGCGCTGTCCGACGTCATGCAGAAGTACAACGACGGCAACTTCGCGGCAGCGAACCAGCGCCTGAACCAGCTCGCCGGGCTGCTCAAGTAGAGCGATTGGCACGATCGGCCCGGTCGCTCGCCCGCAGGAGCAAGCGCGATGGCTGACGAGAAGAGCACCGACTGGGGGAGCTGGGCCGCCAACGACCAGCAGAAGCTCACGACAGGGCTGCGCGCGACGCCCGCGGAGCGACTCGCTTGGCTCGAAGAGATGATCGCGGAGGCGTACCGATCCGGCGCCTTGCCGCGCAAACGGTGATGGGAAGCCTGCCATTGATCGAGACAAGGTCGCGACCGCCGGCCCGCGTCTGAACCAGCTCGTCGGGATGTTCAAGTAGCCGAACGGGACTGGCAGGTGCAGGGAGCGCGGCGCGACGCACCGTCGCCAATCGTGAGTCGATCGCGGCCTGTCGCAGGAACGGTGCCGGAAGCTCCTATCGATCGACGGCAGCTCGCGGCGGCCAATGCGCGGCTCAACCTGCTCGCGACCCTGTGCGAGCAGCGATTCGCACCAGGTCGATCCGGTCACTTGCCACGACGAGACGGGACAGACCTCGGGAGAACGCAAGGTGGCCTGTGACCAGCCCGCATCGGCTGACTTGGCTGCTGCGTCGGTCTGCTCACAGTCCGGTGCTCGCGCCAGCGCTCCATTCTCCGGATTTTCATTTCGGATTTCGGAGAGAGGAGAGAAGAGTCGAACAAGGCAGCGAGCGGGGCGAGAGAGCGCGGAGTGCAGCTCTGGGCTTCTCGATCTGGACGGCGATCGCAGGAACTGTTCCGCGAGTCCCAGCTCCGGCTGCGCGTTCGTCTACGACCGAGCCGCGCACGACCTCGAAGGAGCATCGACCAGCTCGGCTGTGGCGAGCGGGCGTGCTGCGCTTGAGTTCACCGGCCAAGCGCGTGGCGCTGGAATCGTCCGGCAGGTCGACCGTGCACGCTTCGGTCGGTCCCACGCGGGGCCAGCGATGGTCCGTGTTTTCGCGGAATCGTCTGGTGCGTCGACCGAGCTCGCTTCGGTCCCACGCGGGACCCGCGATTCCGCGGAATCGTCGGGGGGGTGCGTCGACCGAGCTGGCTTCCGTCCTACGCGGGGCCAGGGATTCCGCGGAATCGTCCGGTGCGTCGACCGAGCTGGCTTCCGTCCCACGCGGGACCAGCGATTCCGCGGAATCGTCCGGTGCGTCGACCGAGCTGGCTTCGGTCCTACGCGGGGCCAGCGATTCCGCGGAATCGTCCGGTGCGTCCCGAGCTGGCTTCGGTCCTACGCGGGGCCAGCGATTCCGCGGAATCGTCCGGTGCGTCGACCGAGCTGGCTTCGGTCCTACGCGGGGCCAGCGATTCCGCGGAATCGTCCGGTGCGTCGACCGAGCTCGCTTCGGTCCCACGCGGGACAGGGGGTGTCCGTGTTTCCGCGGAATCGTCCGGTGCGTCGACCGAGCTCGCTTCGGTCCCACGCGGGACCAGCGATTCCGCGGAATCGTCCGGTGCGTCGACCGAGCTGGCTTCGGTCCTACGCGGGGCCAGCGATTCCGCGGAATCGTCCGGTGCGTCGACCGAGCTGGCTTCCGTCCCACGCCGGACCGGGGATTCCGCGGAATCGTCCGGTGCGTCGACCGAGCTCGCTTCGGTCCCACGCGGGACAGGGGTGTCCGTGTTTCCGCGGAATCGTCCGGTGCGTCGACCGAGCTGGCTTCGGTCCTACGCGGGGCCAGCGA
>VBLP01000441.1 GCA_005887925.1 Deltaproteobacteria bacterium
TCTCCTTGACGCTCGACAGCTCGCACTTGGCCTTCTCGGCGACGTCCTTGAGCCGCTGCAGCGCCATCTTGTCCTTGCGCAGGTCGATGTGGTGCTGCTTCTCGAACCCGAACACGAGCCAGTCGATCACGCGGCGATCGAAGTCCTCGCCGCCCAGGAACGTGTCGCCGGCGGTCGAGATCACCTCGAACACGCCGTTGCCGATCTCGAGGATCGAGATGTCGAACGTGCCGCCGCCGAGGTCGTAGACCGCGACCTTGCGCTCGATGTTGCGGCCGAAGCCGTAGGCCAGCGCGGCCGCGGTCGGCTCGTTGATGATCCGGATGACGTCGAGCCCGGCGATCCGGCCGGCGTCCTTGGTCGCCTGGCGCTGGCCGTCGTTGAAGTACGCCGGGACGGTGACGACCGCCTTCTGGACCTCCTCGCCGAGATACTCGTCGGAGATGAGCTTCATCTCCTGGAGGATGTAGGCCGATACCTCCGGCACGCTGAACACCTGGTCCCGCAGCATGATGCGCACGTCGTCGTGGGGGCCCTCGACGATGCGGTACGGCATGATCTCGAGCGAGCTGCGCACCGCCGCGGAGCCCCACTTGCGGCCGATCAGGCGCTTGGCGGCATATACCGTGTTCTCGGCGTTGGTGATCGCCTGGCGCTTTGCGATGTGGCCGACCAGGCGCTTGCCGTTCTCGGCGATCGCGACCATCGACGGCGTGGTCTTGTAGCCCCCCCGGTTCGGGATCACCGATGGGGTCCCATCCTCGACGATCGCGACGCACGAATTCGTGGTGCCGAGATCGATGCCGATCACCTTGTCGCTCGCCATGGCGGACTATTTTCCCGCGGTTTTCGGGGAGATCGCCAGGGCTCGGTTCATGATTGAGCCAGGAGGCGGCGGACCTCGGCGAGGTCGTTGCGCAGCTCGGAGGTCAGGACGTCGTTCTCGCTCTTGAGCGCCATTGCCATGACTAGCACTTCCTCGGCGTCGGACAGCTTGCCGGCGGCGCGAAATGCGGCAGCCAGGAGGCGCGCCGCCGACGGATCGGCGGGTGAGAGCGAGTGAGCCTTCTTCGCATACTCGACCGCGCTGCGCGGCTGTCCGGCGGCGAGCGCGCAGCTCGCGGCGCGACGCAGAAAGCGCGGAGGTGCTCGCCAACGATCTCGAGCTGGCAGGCGCGATCGAACAGCTCTACGGCGTATTCCTGAGGTGTCTGGGGCTGTTCCGCCCTGTCGACCGCGGGGGCGGCCGCGCGGCGATCGGGGCTGGTCAACCGGGCGTACGCGCGGCTCACCGCCTCGAACACGAACGGCAGGCGGTCGGTGAAGCTGCCCAGGCGCTCGCCGTAATAGCGGTCCGGGTGGATCTCCTTGGACAGCTTGAAGTAGGCGCGCTTGAGCTGGCGCGGCTCGGCGCCGGCGGGCACGCCGAGCAGCGCCCACGGATCGCGGCCGTCGGCGAGGCGGGCCATCGCGAGGATCAGGCGGCGTGTGCGGTCGTCGAGCGGGATGTCCTCGCGGAGCGCGGCGAGCTCGGCTGGAGTCGCCCGCGGCAGCGTCAGATCGTGCTCGGGGTCGGGATGCACGGGCAGCGGACCGGTCGTGCGCCGCGGCGATGCACCCGCCGGCGCCGATCCAGCCGCGGCGGATCGGATCACCGGCACTGCACCCGAGGTCCGCGACGGCGGCGACGCTGCCGGCGCAGCCGGTGCAGGCGGAGCGGACTTTCGCAGCTCCGGCGGCGGTGGCGTGGGCGGCGGCGGCGCGGCGGCGACCGGCGCGGCGGTCTCGCCCGGGATCAGCAAAGCCCCGATCGCGCGCAGCCGCTGCACGATCGAGATCGCGCGGTCGACCGGCAGTCCGGTCGCGAGCAGCACGTCGCGCAGCGTCTGCAGCCCGTCGATCCGCGACAGCACGAAGTACTCCTGCGGTCCCACCGCCGCCTTGAGCGGATCGAACCCCGGGCTCACCCGCAGCTTCTGCTGCGTGGAGCCGATGCCGGCGATCTCGGCCGGGACGGCGCTCACACCCGCGATCGTATCACGACGTGCTCGAGCAGGACCTTGCCGACATGCAACTGGTTCTCGGCCTGGACCCAGACCAGCGACCGCGGGCCGTCGAGCACATCTCCGGAGATCTCCTCGCCGCGATGCGCCGGCAAACAATGCAGCACGATGGCGTTGGCTGCCGCACGCGAAACCAGCGCGGCGTCGATGCAAAAGCCTGCGAAGGCGGCGCGCCGGCGCGCGGCGTCGTCCTCCTGACCCATCGACGCCCAGACGTCCGTCGACAGCACGTGAGCGCCAGTCGCCGCCTCGACCGGATCGGTGGTCAGCGCGAGCGAGCCCTTGCCCAGGCGCTGCTGCGCGTCGCGCGCGGCGGCCACCAGCGTGGAGTCCGGTGCGAAGCCGTCGGGACAGGCGAGCACGAGATCGAGCCCGAGCAGGCCCGCCGCCTCGATCCACGAGCACGCCATGTTGTTGCCGTCGCCGATCCACGCGTAGCGCAGCCCGTCGAGCGCGCCGAAGTGCTCGCGCACCGTGAACAGGTCGGTCGCGACCTGGCATGGGTGGTGCTGATCCGACAGCCCGTTGATCACCGGGATCGTCGCCGAGCGCGCGAACTCGGCGATGCGATCCTGGCCGAACGTGCGCACCACGATCGCGTGGCAGTAGCCCGACAGGATCCGCGCGGTGTCCTGGATCGGTTCGCCGCGGCCGAGCTGCGACGTCGTCGCCGACATCTCGACGGTCTGCCCGCCGAGCTCGAACGCCGCGACCTGGAACGACATCCGGGTCCGCGTCGACGGCTTCTCGAACACCAGCGCGATCGTCAGGCCGGCGAGCGAGCCGTGGCGGACCTTGCCGCGCTGGGCCTTGAGCGTGGTCGCGCGGTCGAACAGGCGCGGCCACTCGGCGGCCGGGACGTCGCCGAGCGTGAGGAAGTCTTGCGGAGCGCGCGTCATGCCTTGCCCGCGCCTTCCGCCAGCGCGCCGCGCAGGACGGTGACCGCCTCGTCGAGGTGCCTGCGCTCGACGACGTACGGCGGCGCGAACCGCACCACCTTGTCGCCGGCGACCGAGAGCAGCACGCCGCGCTCGCGGCAGCGCGCCACGACCTGCGCCGGCGCCCCCGACACCGCGAGCCCGCGCAAGAGGCCCCGGCCGCGGACCTCGACGGCGTGACCGGGGAACTCGGCGACGAGCTCGGCGAGCTGCGTGCCGAGGTACTGGCCGGCCTGGGCGACCCGCTCGATCAGCCCCTCGGTCTCGATGATGTCGAACACCGCGTTGACCGCCGCGCACGCCAGCGCGTTGCCGCCGAACGTCGAGGCGTGCGGCACCGCGCCGCCGGGCTGCGCCGCGAGACCCGCCGCCGCCTTCTCGCTGCACGCCATCGCGCCGATCGGGACCCCACCGCCCAGGCCCTTGGCGAGCGACATCACGTCGGGGACGATGCCGTCGTGCTCGTGGCCGAACCAGCGCCCGGTGCGGCCGACGCCGGTCTGGACCTCGTCGAAGATCAGCAGCGTGCCGGTGGCGTCGCACAGCCGGCGCAGGCCCGCGAGGTAGCCGGGCGGCGCGACGATGATGCCGCCCTCGGCCTGGATCGGCTCGACGATGATCGCGCACGCGGTGCGAGCCTCGAGCACGCGCGCTGCGGCGTCGAGGTCGCCGTAGTTGATCAGCTCGACCGGCCCGAACAGGGGGCCGAAGCCCTCGCGATACTTGGCCTGGCCGGTGATCGCGACCGTGGCGATCGAGCGGCCGTGAAAGCTGCCGTGGGTCGACACCACCGTCGTGCGCTGGGGCGCGCCGGCGACCACCGCCTGGTAGCGCCGCGCCAGCTTGAGCGCGCTCTCGTTGGCCTCGGCGCCCGAGTTGCAGAAGAACACGCGGCTCGCGAAGCAGCGCTCGGTGATCGCCCGCGCCGCGAGCACCTGCTGGTCGTTGTAGAACAGGTTCGAGACGTGGATCAGCTTGCCGAGCTGCTCGGCGATCCGCGCGGTGAACGCCGGGTGCGCGTGGCCCAGGCCGCACACCGCGATCCCGGCGGTCATGTCGAGGTAGCGCGTCCCGGCGACGTCCCAGACCTCGCAGCCGCGGCCACGCTCGAGCACGATCGGTTGCTGGCGGTAGTTCTTCACGAACACCTGTTCGGCGACGGCGAGCAGATCGGCTTGGCTTGGCATCCTCGCTCTGTGTACCATCAGCCGGCCGGCTCTGGCGTTACGGCCCGCGGATCCGAGCTTCCCGGGTAGCTCCATCACCTTCAAGTACGAGTGTCACGCCGGTGGCTGAATCCCGACCGGGGCGTCAACGATCGCCCGGAAGCTTCCCGGGTGCCAGCGGCGCCCGTCGTGCCATGACATTTGCCGGCGGTGTGGCTCGCGGTTACTTGGTGTCCTTGCCCGCACGGGTGGGGATGAGCCCGGGGCCGGCCGGCGTCTGCGACAGGCTCTGGAGCTGCTGCGCGAGGCGCCGCTGCAGATGGATCGATGGCGAAAGGTAGCGGAGCTGTGTCTGCTCGACGCTCGTCGGCTCGGTGGTCAGGTCGACGCCGGTGACCACGCGATAGGCGTGGGCATAGCCCTGGACCGCCGAGCGCCAGTATCGCGCCCAGTTGGCACCTTGCTCGGCGCTCGAGGCAACGCTCCACGCGCCGAACCGGATCGACAGGGCGATCTGCTCGCCGAACCTGGCGAGGTCTCGGAAGTAGTGCACGCTCGGATCCCCCCAGTGCTGGATCTTCCTCATCGCGTCGACCCGCTCCATCCATGGCTCGGGGTAGGCGACACTGGCTCGCGCCGGCAGGAAGTCGCGCAGCTCGGGGAGCGCCAGGATCCACTGCAGCATCAAGATCTCCTGCCGCGCGGTCGACGGCAGATCGCCGTACTGGTTGTGCGACCCCTCGCTGAGGATCAGGTGGACTTCCTTGAGCGCGTTGAGCAGGGGGAATCCGTCGGCGTGGATCGTGGTGTCGTCGTCGTGACGATAGAACTCCGCGGCCAGAAACAGCAGGTTGTGAAATGCCTCGATGAACCTCGAGCGCGTGTCCGCGGGTCGCAGGCTCGAGACGGCCTTGCCGACGAGCCCGATGCCGTACTGGTGGTTGTACTCGAGGTTGCGGCGGTTGACGGTCAGACGGTGCTGCTCGTCCTGGATCAGGCCCCATAGCAGGTTGTTGAGCGGGCGCAGCGGATCGGTCTCCATGTTCGCGAGCGGGTCGTGGTCCGAGAGGCGGACGTTCTGGAACCTCAGGAGGATCGCGTTCATGGTCTGGAACACCATCGCGAGCTCCATCCACATCACCCAGATGAGCTCGAGAAAGCACGGCCGCAGCAGCTTCTGTCGGAGCAGGAGATGCGCACCGGCGGTCACGCCGCGGCGAACTGGATCGATCGGAGCGTCCTTCAGCTTGTCGTAGATGAGGCCGTAGTACGGGATCACCTTGTCCCCGCCCGGTTGGATCTTGTCGAGATAGGCCTCCCACAGGGCCGGCGCGACCTGCGCGAGGTCGATGCCGCCGCCCGACGGCTCGAGGCTCGCGGACACGCTGGCGACGATGCTCGAGAAGCTCTCGAAGCTGGGATCGACGCCGCACTTCGCCATGACGAAGACCTCGGTTGCGGCCTTGAGCAGCGCGTAGCGATCCGAGCCGCTGAACGGCAGGAGCCTGTAGATCGGCGCGCCGTCGTCGATGCGCTGGGGATCGCTGATGACCGCCGCGTCGTACTCGTCGATGACCTCGCGCGGCTTGCCGGAGCTGTCCCCGGGCAGCGCGGCGCGCCGCATCGAGCCCGCTGCCATCACGTCGTCGATGAACGCCTTGTAGTTGCGAAACTCGAGCTCATTGCAGCTGTAGCTGATCGCCACCCACAGCGCCACGTCGGGCGTGATGTGGTGAGCGGAACGGGTCAGCGTGACAGGCGTGCTCCGCGGTCTCGTGATCTTGAAATGTGCCATTGCTTCGTCTCCTTCCGAGCGAGCATGCTCGGTCGAGGTCAGTGGTTCTTGTCGTGGTGGGGCTTCGATGTCTGCTTGTCGGACAGCGCCTCCGGCGGCGCGCTCGGCTCGTCGATCGCGGTGCGCTCGGTGAACGCGAGCTGAACGATGACGCCATCGCTCGCGTGCAGCCGGAGCGGGGTCTGCTGCTCGATCAGCTGCCGCACGCGCTCGGGCGTGGCGAGCACCTGGACGGTGCAGGCGGCGGGTGCTGCCTCGAAGCTCGCGAGGTCGACGCCCCATGCCATCGTGCACGGATCGGGCAGCGGCCGGGACTGCTTGGGGTCGATGTCGACATCGACATCGATATAGTCACCCTCGACCGCGGCCGCGTCGAGCAGCCGGAGCCAGGGCAGATGCCGCGCAGGCTCGTCCGGGTGCCGCGTGGGGCGGCCGGACCCGAGCGGGCGGAATGCCCCGGACTTCGACCCGTCGAGCAGGAACCTGAACCGGTAGTGGTCGTGGATCCACGAGGCGATGCTGCCCGGCTCGATCGGAATCCTGCCGGCGTGGATCTCGGCGTCGGCGCCGATCGTGAACAGCTGTTCGCCGGCCGCGATCTCCTCGGAGCTCTCTCCCCGGAGCCAGGCGAGGCCGCTGCGGGTCAGCCGGAACGCTGCCGTGGCGACGAACGCGATGTCCTCGCCGGCGAGGATCTCGGAACGATCCTCGCGCAGGCGCTTCACATCGATGTCGGTGACCTCGAGGCTCTGCCCGGTCGTGGCAACGAGCCGGTCGAGCACGTCGTAATCCAGCTTCATCATGGTAGCGAGTCCTTTCGTTCAGATGAGGGCAGGTCGTGCACCGGCGGTGATCCGCGGCGGACACTGACCGGTCGTGTCGAGCGAGCTCCTGAGTGCCCAGTACGTGAGCAGACGAGACAGCGCGCGGGCCTCGTCTTCGGGCGATAGCTTGTCGTCGGCGCGTGCCTGGCCGAGCACCGCGAACACGTGACACGGCGCGGCGGCCTCGATGAGGCGGGGCGCGCCGCGCCAGGCGTCGAGCTGCGCTCGCAGGCGCTCGGGCCGGAGCAGGTCGGACCTCAGGGCCTCCGCGAGCGCATCGCCGCGAAGCGATGACGGGCGATGACCTCCGAGCAGCTCGGCGAGGTCGCCGAGCAGCTGATCGCACTGCGCGATGACGCGGAGCGCGGCCGGGTCCACCCCGGTCGGTGGATACAGTGCCCGCCAGACCTCGGCGAGGTGCTGCCACTGCGGATGTGGATACAGATGATCTCCGAACGCGCAGCTCGCCGTCACGCGCAGCCACGGGATCGGGTGCGGATCCATCGGATCGAGCCGGAACACCGACGGCCTCGGCAGGCTGAGCACCGAGATCAGGCCGAGCGTGGAGCCGATGCCGAGCCGCGCGACGGACCAGAAGTCCGCCACGATCTCGGAGATCCAGCGCTCGAACCATCGCCAGGCAGACGCGCGATGGCGATCGCGGCGCCGGCGTACCCGCAGCTCCTCCCGCAGCGATGGCACGAGCTGCAGCATCGCCGCGCCCTGGTGCCCGACCTCGTGCGCCATCGATGACGCGATCCCGCTGCCGATCATGCGCTCTCGCGGAATGCTGATCACCGCGACCGGATTCATCACACCACCGGGGAGGCGGGTGTACGCGCGGCGGATGGCGCCGCCGTAATTGCGATCGAGATAGCAGATGATCGGGGGCGGCACGAAGTAGTTGCCGGGCAGCGCCAGCGCATCCGCCGCAACGCGGTCGAGCCCTGCGACCCACACGCCGGTCTCGTGCTCGCTGCGCTGGCCGAGCACGCTCGCGAACACGTCGAACTGACGGATGATCGCGTTGAACCGGAGCCGCAGGAGATTGAACCGGCGCTGCGCCTGCGCCGCCAGAGGCAGCGGCTCGCCGCCGCGGATCCACGCGAGGTAGTCGCGCACCATGACGGAGAGCTCGCGTCGGCCCTGCATGACCAGGCTCTCGGCGCCGGTCTGCGCCGCCGGCGACACCGCGGCCGCGCCGACCATCGGCATCCGCAGGGCAAACGGCGACAGCCGCTCGATGCGCGTGAGGAGCGCACGTGCCTCGTGTGCGAGCAGTGCGCGCGCTGTGGAGTCGCAGGACATGGTGGTGGTCGCGATGAGGTTGTGTGGCTCAGATGCCGGTGAGGACGATGCTGCGGCCGCGACGAAACCACCGCCCGCCGCGCGGCCGGGGCTCGACGGAGAGCTCGCCCACCGTCGGATCACTCTCGTCGGAGTCGACGATCGCCGGGTCGATCGCCGGATCCTCCAGCGCCGGAGCGGGCTCGATCGGCCCCGACGGTGCACCGCCGCGGCGCAGCGTCCCGTTCGGACGGCGCCGGGCTGATGCGACGCCGTCCTGCACGGAGGCGTTGCGCCCGGCGCGCACGCTGCGGTCGCGCCCGGCAGGAGCACCGCCGGGGCCCGGCGCGCCGCCGCGAAACAGCCCGGGTGCGTGGCTGCGCGCGGCGGACATGAACGCCCGGCGCGCGATGGTCTGCGCAGGGAGCTGGCCCGGCGCGCGAGCCGCCTCGTTCGCGGCGGCCGCTCCGATCCGGACGAGCTTCTGCGCGATCTCGAGCTCGCGATCCTCGTGGCTCAACCCGTCGACCTCGAGCTCGAACATGTTCGCGATCCGCTTCGCGGTCGCGCCGCCGAACTTGGCGCCGAGCGGACCGCCGACCGCAGCGCCGACGGCCTTGCCGGCGATCGGCAGGGCCTGCTTGGCGAAGGCCTTCAGCATGCCACCGAGCCGCTCACCCGGCTCCGAGCGCGCGAAGTCCTTCACCTCGCGCGTGGCGCCGGAGATGAGCTTGCGGCAAACATCATCGAGCTCGCGCTCGGTCGCGACCCCGAGCAGCTCGGCGGCCAGCTCCATCTCCTGGACCTCACCGAGCGCGCCTCCGTGCTCGGCCTCGTACTCCGCCTCGGCCTCACCGAGCAGCGAGCCCAGCAGTGCCTCGCCCTCCAGCTCGTGCTGATCGTACTCGTTCATCATCTCGAATTCCTGTCGTGTCTTACCGATGTCGTGCATCGCCGACTCCTTCTGAATGCCTGTGGAACGTCACGACCGCGGTTCGAGCAATTCGCTCGCCAGCGCGTGCGGAGCCCGGCGCACGAGCCGCGCCCGTCGTTGTCGATGGTTGCGCAGTCAGCGCGCGCGCATCGCGAGGACGGACCTGCCGGCATGATCTGCTGACATCGGCAAGGCGTGCCGACGTGGAATCCAGACTGTGTGTCTCGCATGGCCCACCGGCGCGATTCATTGTCGAGCAGCTGCGCAGACGTCGGCGCCGAGGAACCGTGCCGACATCGCGCGGCGCAGCTCCTGCACCAGCGACGCCGAGCAACGGGAGCCAAGCGCTCCGAGGAGAGGCCAGCCATGCAGATGACAGGACGATGGATTCTTCGTGGGTCGACAGTCGTGGTGCTCGGAGTGGACAGCGAGGCAGACGCCAGCTCCGAGGAGCCGCTCGCGTTCGAGGTCCTGTCCGCGAGCCGCCCCGTCCTGAGGCGCGGTGCGACGGGGTCAGCGGTGCGCGATCTTCAGGCGCGTCTCCGGGCGAACGGCTTCGACCCCGGCCCGATCGATGGGATCTTCGGCCCGCTCACCGAGTCTGCAACCATGTCGTATCAGCGGGCACATCATCTCATCGTCGACGGAATCGTTGGTGCCCAGACCTGGAGCGCACTCGACACCGCGCCACAGGCTCCCGGGTACTCGCCTCCCGCAAGCCCACCGCCGCGCCCGAGCCCGCCACCGCGAGGGAGCTCGATCGGAGAGCTGGCGCTCGCCGAGGCGCGCAACCACATTGACGTGAGGGAAGATCCGCCGGGCTCGAATCGCACGCCCTTCGGGGTGTGGTTCGGCCTGAACGAAGTCGCGTGGTGCGGTATCTTCGTCAGCTACTGCTTCAAGGTGGGAGCGGGATACACCATTGCCGACAACTTTTCAGGCGCAGGGGTCCAGAAGGGCAAAGGTTGCGCGTCCAGGTGACATCGCGATCTCCGGCCCGGCCGGTGCCGAGCCGCATCACACCGGCATCGTCTCTGATGACCTCGGGAACGGGCGCTTCAAGACGATCGAAGGAAACGCCGGTGACAGGGTGGAATGGAACGAGCATTCCTTGACCGAGGTCCATGGGTTCGGCCGCATCACTCGATGAAGACGTCCGACCATTGCCGGACCGCGGCCATGATTCGACCTACCCCGAAAACCGATCTTGCGTCAGAATCATAGTATGCGTGTGGGGGGCGAGAGAGAGACCTCGAGCGTGGTCCCTCGGTCGGCCGGCATGAGATCGCGGGGCCACGTGCTGATGGTCGGCCCGAGCACGTGTCGCGCATTCGAGCTACCGGCCGCCGGAGAGCTATCGATCGGACGCGACGATGGCTCCGACATCGTGCTCTGCGATGGCGCGGTGTCGCGGCACCACGCGCGGCTGATCGCGCACGACGGCGAGGTCCGGATCGCAGACCGAAATAGCCGCAACGGGACCCACGTCAACGGCGCACGGATCGACGGTCCGCAGCTGCTGGCGAACGGCGACGAGATCGCGATCGGTGGCAGCATCCTCGTCGTCCATCTGCCGCGGCCGCTCCCGCGCGGCCTCCAGGCCAACGCGGTCGCGGAGCCCGCGATCAAGCGGCTCGCGCTCGGAGACCGCGAGGTGATCGTCGCCGATCCGGCGATGTCCGATGTCTACGATCTGCTCGCCCGCCTCGGTCCCAGCGACCTCTCGGTGCTGGTGTGCGGCGAGACCGGCGTCGGCAAGGAGAACGCGGCATTCGCGGTGCACCACTACTCGCGCCGCGCCGGACCGTTCGTCGCGATCAACTGCGCGGCGATCCCCGAGGCGCTGGCCGAGGCCGAGCTGTTCGGCTTCGAGAAGGGGGCGTTCACCCACGCCGTCGCGGCCAAGCCCGGATTGCTCGAGATCGCGGAGGGCGGGACGGTCTTCCTCGACGAGGTCGGCGAGCTCTCGCTCGCGGTGCAGGCCAAGCTCCTGCGCGTCGTGCAGACCCGGCAGGTGATGCGCGTCGGCGGCCTGCGCGAGCGCGAGATCGACGTGCGCATCGTGGCTGCGACCAACCGCGATCTGGAGGCCGAGGCGGACGCCGGCCGGTTCCGCCGGGATCTGCTGTTCCGGCTCAACGATAGCCTGGTCGTGCTGCCGCCGCTGCGCGCTCGGCCGCGCGAGATCGGCGTGCTCGCCCGCGCGTTCCTCGACGCCGCGTGCCGGCGCAGCGGGCGACCCCCGCTGGCGCTGTCGGCGGGCGCAACCCGGTGGCTGGAGACCCACGCGTGGCCGGGCAACGTCCGCGAGCTGGAGAAGACGATGAAGTACGTCGCCGTGGTGGTGACCGGCCGATCCGTCGAGGAGCACGACCTCCGCCTCGCCGTCGACCAGGGCCGCGGCAGAGCTCCGTTGACCCTGGTTCCCGACCCCGACCGCGCGCCACCGCCGATCACCGACGAGCTGCGCGGGCTCGAGGCGCAGCGCATGCGCGATGCCCTCGACCGCTGCGGCGGCGTCCACACCCGCGCCGCTGCGCTGATCGGGATGCCGATCCGGACGTTCACCAACAAGGTGAAGCGCTACGGCCTGGCATCGCGCGGCACGAGGAAGCCGTGACGATCGCGAGCGCGGACCCTCGACGGCCCCTGCGCGCGGTCCGCGAGACCGCCCGCGACGATGCGTCGCTCGACCACGTTCGCGAGGTCGGGCTGGTCGGATCACCGGTCGTACCCCGCTACGTGTTCCTCAGGAGGCTCGGCCGCGGCGGCATGGGCGTCGTCGACCTCGTGCATGACACGGTGCGGGACCAGGTCGTGGCGCGCAAGCGCATGCGCGTCGATTCCGCAGACGCGCGAGTGCAATGCAAGCGCGAGTTCCGCGCGGTCGAATCCCTGCGCCACCCCAGCATCGTGGCGCTGCACGGCCTGGAGGAGGACGAGGACGGCTTGTTCTTCACGATGGAGCACGTGCGCGGGATCGACCTCCGGCGGTACTGCAGGCAGGGCGCTGCCTCGGAGGCCATTGCGGGCTTGGCCACGACGGTGATGGCACCCGTCGATCGGAACGCGATCACCGGCACCGCCCCGCAGCCGGCGCCGCACCGGGCTGCCGACGCGGCGGTGGTGCACGCCGCAGCCGCCGGGGCCTCGCCGGACGAACGCCGGCTCGACCATGTCCTCGTGCAGCTGATCGAGGCACTGCAGTTCTTGCACAGCGCGGGCGTCGTGCACCGAGATCTCAAGCCGAGCAACGTGCTGGTTCGCGACGATGGACACGTGAAGGTTCTCGATTTCGGGCTGGCGACCGAGACCGCACCCTGGGCCGCGACGCCGTTCTTCGCTGGCACGCCGGCCTACATGGCGCCAGAGCAGATCCGTGGCCAGCCCTGTACGCCGGCCACCGATGCCTACGCGCTCGGAGCGCTGCTGTTCGAGATCCTGGCCGGGCGTCTCCCGTTCCTCGGCCATCGTGGACGATGTGCAATGGGCGGACGCGGACGCGCTCGCGCTGCTCGACGAGCTGGTCCACCAGGCGCCCGGCCACTTGCTGGTCGTGGTGGCGTGTCGCGACGATGTCGGGGACACGCCGGGCGCGGCGTGGGCACAGCGGCACGCCGAGGACGTCGTCGTCGTGGCGCCGCTGCCTGCGGCGGAGGTACACGATCTCGTCCGCCAGCGCGTGCGCGATCACGCGCCCGACGCGACGATCTCGGAGCACACGCTGACGCGCGTCGTCGCGCAGTGCAATGGCCGGCCGGTGCTGGCCGGGCTCGCCGCCCGCGAGCTGGCATCCGGCCTGGTTGGCGATGCCAGCAACCTGGACCTCTCGGCGGTCCTCGTCGCACGCGTTCGCGCCGCGCCGCCCGCCATGCGCCGGTTGCTCGGGGTGCTGGCAGCGGCCGAGCGCTGGACCGGTGAGCTCCTGCTGCGGAGCGTGACCGCGCTATCGGCGGCAGAGCTCGGCGATTGCCTGGCGTCCTTGCAGCACCAGGGACTCGCGGTGTCTGCCGTGGCGTCGCGCGGCGAGGTCGCGATCGATCTGGCGCACGATGTCGTGCGGGCGGCCGTGCTGGAGGGCCTTCCCGCCGCCGAGATCCGCGCGGCGCACGAAGCGTGGGCCGGCGCGCTCGCGGCAGATCGCGACGAGATCGGCCTCTATCGTCGGGTCCACCACCTGGTCGCCGCCGGCCACGTCGATGCGGCGGCGCCGCTGGCTCGAGGGGCGGCCGACGCGGCAGCGCGACATGGTGCGTTCGGGCTCGCGGCCGAGCTCTACAGTATCGCGCTTCGCGCTCCCCATGCCGCCCCCGGCCCGCTGCTCCGCGCGCGTGCGTCCGCGCTGGACGAGGCGGGGCGCCACGCCGAGGCGGTGGCGTCATGGCGAGAGTCCCACGACGCGGCGAGCTCGTCGGAGGACCGCGTGCCAGCTGCGATCGGCGAGGCGCACGCGTTGCTCGCCAGCGGTGCGTTTGCGGCCGGCCTCGCGCGCCTCGACACGGCGGCCGCAGCCTCGGGCGAGCCGTCCGCGCGCGCCATCGGGGTGCGCGGTGCGGTCGCTGCCATCGGCTTCCTCGTGGGGCCGCGCGGCCGGCTGCGGGCCGATGCGACAGCCACGCCCCACGAGATCGAGCGCGTCGAGCGGGAGGTCCGCGCCGCAGAGACGCTGTCGTTGCACGAGCCGGTCGCGAGCATCGGCATGTTGCAGCGTGCGCAAGCACGCGCGCTGCGCCTCGGACTGCCCGAGGTCGCCGCGTGGTGCGACTACCTGTTTGCAGTGCGGGCACTGTGCGGGCGCCATCGCGCGGGGCCGAGCCGGCTGGCCGAGCGCTACCGCGCACGCGGTGACCGCCTGCTCGCAGGGCGCCCGCCACGCCTCGTCGAGGTGCTCGTGTACCGCGGGTTCGTGGCGTTCTGGATGGCGCTCCGCGAAGCGCGCTGGCAGGACGGCGTCGCGATCGCGGAGCGCGAGATCGCGCGGCTCGAGCGGCAGGGTCGGTCCGGGAGCGTCATGCACCTGTCGGGCATCCTGGCGCGGATCGCGATAGACGTGCTGCGGACGGATATCGCGGCACACGCGCGTCAAGCGGCGCGGCTCCACGAAACAGCGCTGGCCGTCGGCCATGGTACCGTCGGGCTCCAGCTGGTAATCACCTCGGCCGACACGATGGTGTTCCGCGGTGACTTCGAGGGAGCACGCAGGCTGCTCCGCGAACAGCTCGGAACCTGGCAGCGGGGACTGTTCGGGATGTCGCTCGTGCACGCGCGCCTGGCGCTCTGCGAGCTCGCCGAAGACCGACTGGCCGAGGCACGCGCACGCGTGCTGGCGCTCGAGGCACAGCAGCGCCCGCAGGTGTTCCGCACCGTCTTCTCCGGGGTGATCGCCGCTCGTATGGCAGCGATCGAGGCAGCGTGCCTGCGCGCGGGGCTGAGCGGCGCCTCGGCGGCACGGCTGCACAAGCTCACCCGGATCGCGCGGTGCGCGCCGCCGCTCGGGCTGCCGCTGGCGCTACGTGCCGAGGCGTCGCTCGCCGAGCACGACGGCAACATCGGTGGCGCGCATCGGCTGCTCCTGGAGGCCGAGCGCCAGGCCGAGCGGTTTGCGATGCCATTCGATGTCGCCCGTGCCCGGTATCAGCGGGGCAACCTGCTCGGCGGCGCAACCGGCGCCGCGCTGGTTGGCTCTGCGCTCGACCTGGCCGCCTCCGTCGGTGCGAGCCATCGCGTGCTCGACCGACTGCCGTGATCGACTGCGGGCCATCGCAGCCGATCCGGCGCGACTACAGGATGTAGCGGGTGAGGTCCTCGTCGACGACCAGCGCGCCGAGCCGCTCGCGGACGTAGGCCGGCGTGATCGGGATGGTCTGGGTGCCGATGTCGGGCGCGTTGTACAGGAGGTCGTCGAGCAGCCGCTCGAGCACGGTGTGCAGCCGGCGCGCGCCGATGTCGTGGGTGCTGCGGTTGACGTCGGCCGCGATCCTGGCGAGCTCGCGGATCGCGTCGTCGGTCCACTCGATCGTCACGCCCTCGGTCGCGAGCAGCGCGGCGTACTGGCGGGTCAGCGCGTTGCGCGGCTCGGTCAGGATGCGCACGAAGTCCTCGGCGACCAGCGGCGTCAGCTCGACCCGGATCGGGAACCGGCCCTGCATCTCCGGGATCAGGTCGCTCGGCTTGGTCATGTGGAACGCGCCGGCCGCGATGAACAGCACGTGGTCGGTCCTGACCGGGCCGTACTTGGTGGTCACCGTCGAGCCCTCGACGATCGGCAACAGGTCGCGCTGCACGCCCTCGCGCGACACGTCGGCGCCGTGGCGCTCGCGGCTGGCGGCGATCTTGTCGATCTCGTCGATGAACACGATGCCGGCGTTCTCGGCGCGCCGCACCGCCTCGCGGGTCGCCGCGTCGTGGTCGATCAGCTTGTCGACCTCCTGCTCGGTGAGCGCCCGCCAGGCCTGCGGCACCTTGAGCTTCTGGCGCCGGGTCCGGCGGCCGAGCGCGCCGAACATGTCGCGCAGCCCCGACAGCGCGCTCTCGTCGATCCCGGGCTGGCCGCCGAGCACCGAGATCAGCGGGTTGCCGTCGTCGGTGATCTCGACCTCGACCTCGCGGTCGTCGAGCTTGCCGTCGCGCAGCATTGCGCGCAGCTTCTCGCGCGTCGCGTCGGGCGCCGCAGGCGCGTCGCCGGGGCGATCCCCGGGACGATCCCCGGGACGATCTGTGAACGCCCGGCCGCGGGGCAACAGCAGCTCGAGCAGGCGCTCCTCGGCCGCGTCCTTCGCGCGCGACCGGACCTTGCCGGCCTCCTCGTCGCGCACCAGCTTGACCGCGACCTCGACGAGGTCGCGCACGATCGAGTCGACGTCGCGGCCGACGTAGCCGACCTCGGTGAACTTGCTGGCCTCGACCTTGAGGAACGGCGCGCGCGCGAGCCGGGCCAGCCGCCGGGCGATCTCGGTCTTGCCGACGCCCGTCGGGCCGATCATGATGATGTTCTTGGGCGCGATCTCGTCGCGCAGATCGCCCTCGACCTGCTGCCGCCGCCAGCGGTTGCGCATCGCGACCGCCACCGCGCGCTTGGCCTCGCGCTGGCCGACGACGTAGCGATCGAGCTCCTCGACGATCCGCGCCGGCGTCAGCTCGGCCTCGGCCAGCACCGGCAGGCCCGTGCTCGGGGTCGCGGTCGCGGTCATCGCAGCTCCTCGATCGTCAAGGTCGTGTTGGTGTAGATGCAGATCTCGGCGGCGATCGCCATCGCGGCCTCGGCGATCTCACGCGGCGTCAGCTCGGTGTGGCGGTACAGCGCGCGCGCTGCAGCCAGCGCGTAGCTGCCGCCCGAGCCGATCGCGCACAGCCCGTCGTCGGGCTCGATCACGTCGCCGGCGCCGGACAGGATGAACGTGCCGTCGGTATCGGCGACCACCAGCATGGCCTCGAGCCGGCGCAGCGCGCGATCGGTGCGCCACTCCTTGGCGAGCTCGACGGCGGCGCGCCGCAGCGGGCTGCGCTGCTCGCGCAGCTTGTCGTCGAGCCGGTCGAACAGCGCGATGCCATCGGCCGCCGAGCCCGCGAACCCGCCGATCGCGCGGCCGTCCCCGAGCCGGCGCACCTTGTGCGCGCCGCCCTTGACGATGGTGCTGCCCAGCGTCACCTGGCCATCACCGGCGACCACGACCGCGCCGCCGCGGCGGACCGACAGGATGGTGGTGGAGTGAACCTCGGACTTCACCTCCCCGTCCTAGCATGCGCGGGCCGCGTGGAGAACGCGCACAGCGAAGACCGACTCGGCGCGGAATCGATCTCGACCGTTCGCGATAACCCCCGGATCTTCACTCGATCGCGCGCGGCCCGGCGCATCGCAGCGACGGACTCCGCTCACCGATCGGGTAGCTTCACGACCGTGCTGGCCCGGGGATGCGCGGCGTCGTAGACCTTCATCAGGTGGTCGAGCGAGACCTTGGTGTAGATCTGGGTCGAGGCCAGGCTGGCATGGCCGAGGAGCTCCTGGATCGCGCGCAGGTCGACGCCTTCGTCGAGCAGGTGGGTGGCGAACGAGTGGCGCAGGCTGTGCGGCGTGGCGTCGGCGTGCACGCCGCCGGCGATGGTCCAGCGCTTGACCAGGCGCTGCACCGAGCGCGGCGTGAGCCGGCGGCCGGTGGCGCTGACGAACAGCGCGGCGCCGGTCGCCGCGAGCTGGCCGCGCGCCGGCAGGTAGGCGGCGAGCGCGCGATCGGCGGCGCCGCCGATCGGCACCTGGCGCGACTTTCCGCCCTTGCCGCGCCGCACGATCAGCATCGCGACGCCGTAGCGCCCGCGATCGATGTCGGTCAGGTCGAGCGCGCACAGCTCGGCGACGCGGACGCCCGTTCCGTAGAGCAGCTCGAGCAGCGCGACGTCGCGCAGCCGCAGCAGCTGCTGGCGCGCGTCCTCGCGGCCCGGCGCGCCGCGATGCGTGCGCGGCGTCGCCACCGGCGCCTCGACCAGCCGGAACGCGTCGTCGACGTCGAGCGCGCGCGGCAGGCCGCGGCGGCGCCTGGGCCCGCGGATCGCCGCGGCGGGGTTCGCCTCGAGCGCGCCGCGCTTGACCAGGAACCGGCCGAACGCTCGCACGCTCGACAGCTTGCGGTTGATCGTCGCGGGTGAGTTGTCGCCGAACAGCGCCGCGAGCTGCGCCGACAGCTGGGCGAGCGGCACCTCGCCGCCGCGCCGGGCGCGCAGGTGGTCGCGCAGCGCCCGGACGTCGCGCAGGTAGACCTCGACGGTCAGCGGCGAGTAGGCGCGCTCGACCTCGAGGTAGCGCGCGAACGCCTCGAGCGCGGCGTCCCAGTCCATGGCAGGCGCCATCGCGGAAGCATCGATCAGCCGGCGTCGCGGCGCGAGTTTTCGACCGCGCCGGGCAGCGCTCCGACCCGGGCCTCACCCGAGGCGGCGCGGCGCAGGAAGTAGCCGGCGCTGATCGCGAAGAACACCAGGCAGACCGCGCTCGTGGCGTACGAGAAGTAGCGGAAGAAGTCGAGCTTGGACATGCTGGCCTGGCCCAGCGCCTTGTAGAGCTGGGCCACGACCGAGCCGCCGTAGGCCACGCCGTCGCTGACGTAGATCAGGAACACGGCGGTCGCGACGATCTGCAGCGCCGCGATCGTGCGATCGAACAGCACGCAGCCGTACGGCACGTAGCCGAGGTAGAGGCCGAGGCCGACCAGCGTCATCCACGGGAACGGGCCGATCAGCCCCGATCCGGTTGTTCTTCACCAGGTAGAGCAGGCCGAGCACGAGCATGACCAGGAGCCCGATCGGGAGCTCGGTCAGCGCGAGCACGTCGGCGCGGTTGCCCTGCCCCAGCTCCTTCCAGATATCGGCGGCATAGTTGTCGCGGAAGTCGCGATACGCCGTCAGGAACAGGTACGTGAACACGAGCAGCACCAGCCCGGGCAGGAACCGGCGGACGAACGCGCGGCGCTCCTGCGCGGTCATCGGCTCGCGCTCGGTGCGCGCGGACACGTCGGCGGCGCTCGGCGGCGGGATCAGGCTCAGGCCCCAGACCGCGACGAGGAACACCGGCAGGAAGATGAGCCCGGTCAGCGCCGGCATCCACGGCTCGGAGATCCCGGCGCCGAGCAGCCTGGCGCCCGCGGCCTTCACCACGCCGCTCGCGACGACGTACGCGCACGACAGCCCCGCGCCCAGGA
>VBLP01000081.1 GCA_005887925.1 Deltaproteobacteria bacterium
CGCGATCTCGCAGACTCCCGATCCGACGGGCGCCTACTTCCTGTTCGACTTCGTCACTCCCGGCGCGAACTTCCCGGACTATCCCAAGCTCGGCGTCTGGCCCGACGGCTACTACATGACGACCAATCAGTTCCTCAACGGCGCCACGTTCAACGGCGCCGGGGTGTTCGCGTTCGAACGCGCCAGGATGGTCGCCGGCGACCCGACCGCGGCGATGGTGTACTTCAACCTCAGCATCACCGCCTTCCCCGAAGGCATCGGCGGCATGCTGCCGGCCGACGTCGATGGCCTGACGCCGCCCGCGCCGGGCACTCCCGAGGTGTTCTCGTACTTCATCGCCGACGAGTTCGGCGGTGCGAGGGATGCGCTGCGCGTGTTCGACTTCCACGTCGACTTCGCCTCGCCGGCGCTGTCGACATTCGTCGAGCGCGCCGAGAGCCCGATCGCGGTGGCGCCGTTCAACCCGCTGAGCCCGCCGGGCCGCGACGACATCGAGCAGCCGCCGCCCGCGAGCACCGCCGCCGCGCTCGACTCGATCTCCGATCGTCTGATGTTCCGCCTCGCGTACCGCAACTTCGGCGATCACGAGAGCCTGGTCGTGACCCACAGCGTCAACGTCGGCACCGGCGTCACGCTGGCCACCCACACCGCCGGCGTCCGCTACTACGAGCTCCGGCGCGCGCCGGGCGGGCCGTTCGCGGTCGCCGAGCAGGCGACGTTCGCCCCGACCAGCGACAGCCGGTGGATGCCGAGCGGCGCGATGGACCATCAGGGCGACATCGCGGTCGGTTACAACGTGGCCAGCCTGACCACGTTCCCGTCGCTACGCTTCGCCGGCCGCCTGTCGACCGACCCGAGCGGCGGCCTGTTCCAGGGCGAACGCTCCCTCGTGACCGGCACCGGCGTGCAGACCAGCACCGGGTCGCGATGGGGCGACTACAGCGCGCTCAACGTCGACCCCTCCGATGACTGCACGTTCTGGTTCACCTCGGAGTACTACTCGGCGGCCAGCCAGGCCTCGAGCACGGTCGGCTGGCTGACGCGCATCGGCCGGTTCCGCTTCCCCGAGTGCGTGACCGCGACACCGGCGGTGCTGCAAGGCCGCGTGACCAACGCGCGGACCGGAGCGCCGATCGCGGGGGCCACGGTGGCGACGGCCGACGGCTTCCTCCGGTTCACCGGGCCGGCGGGTGACTACTCGATCGCCATGTTCCCCAAGCGCTATTCCGTGAAGGCGTCGGCGTTCGGCTTCCGTCCCGCGACGGCCGAGGTCTCGCTGTCGAGCGGGACCACGATCCAGGACTTCGCGCTGACCCCGATCCCCGTGATCCGGTCCGCCGGCGCCACGATCGTGCGCGAGGGCTGCAGCACGAACGGCGCGATCGATCCGACCGAGCAGGTGCGAGTCAGGTTTGCGCTGCAGAACATCGGCGGCGTCGACACCGACAAGCTGGAAGCGACGCTCCTGGCCGGCGGCGGCGTCACCAAGCCGAAGGGCCACGAGATCTACGGCAACATCATCGCCGGCGGCGCTCCGGTCGAGCGCGAGTTCGAGTTCACCGCCAGCGCGGCCTGCGGCGGAACCCTGACCGCCACGCTCGCGCTGCGCGACAGCCACACCGGCGAGGATCTCGGCACCGCGTCGTTCCCGTTCACGATCGGCGTGCTGAGCCCGGTGACGACGGCCACCACCGCGTCGACCGGCGGCGTCGCCGTTCCGATCGCAGACCTCGCCACCGAGATCGTGCCGATCCAGGTCGCCAGCGCCGGTGAGATCGTCGATGTCGACGTCCGGATCCGCGCCAACCACACGTTCGACAGCGACGTCAGCTTCACGCTGATCAGCCCGGAAGCGGCGACAACTTCGGCGACGGCGCGACCGATTGCAGCGGCCGGCCGACGGTGTTCGACGACTCAGCCCCCAACCCGATCGTCGGGGCGACCGCGCCGTTCGCCGGCAGCTTCCGCCCCGAGCAGCCGCTCTCCCGGTTCACCGGGCATTCGGCGCAGGGCACCTGGCGGCTGCAGATGTCCGATTCGTTCGCGATCGACTCGGGCACGCTGTTCTGCGCGCAGCTGGTGATCACGCTGCGCAAGCGGCTGTGCTGCGATCCCGACGGCACCCCGGAGATCATCGCCGACACCACGTCGCTGGTGGACGAGCGCTTCACGCCGGCCAACGGCGCGCCCGACCCCGGCGAGCGGGTGACGCTGACGTTCAACGTGCGCAACGTGGGCAACGGCAACACCAGCCACCTCAAGGCCGAGCTCCTCGACGGCAACGGCGTGGTCCAGCCCGACGGACAGCGGGTCTACGGCAGGGTCGACAGCGGCGGCGCCCCCGCCGGGGTCGACTTCCACTTCACCGCCGACGGCGCGTGCGGCACGACCATCCAGCCCACCCTCGCGCTCCACGACGGCGCCACGGACATGGGCACCGTGTCGTTCCCGGTCCGCCTCGGCACGACCGACGTCACCTCGACCTCGGCGGCCGAGCCGGCCACCATCACCATCAACGACACCCCGCGCGTCAGCGGCATCGCCGTCGCCAGCCCGTATCCGTCGATGATCAACGTCAGCGGCGTGCCGGGCACGGTGCGCGCCGTCTGCGTCACCCTCAACGGCTTGTTCCACACGTTCCCGTCCGACATCGACATCCTGCTGGTCGGCCCGCACGGCCAGCAGGTCATCCTCCTGTCCGACGCCGGCGGCGGCACCGATGCCGTGGGGTTGACCATCACGTTCGACGACGCGGCCGCCGCGATCGCGCCGGCGACCCTGGTCTCCGGCACATTCCGGCCGACCAACATCGGCGGCGGCGACATCTTCCCCGGCGCTCCGCCCGGTGCCCCGGCCGCGGCGCTCGCCGCGTTCGCCGGGACCGACCCCAACGGCGCGTGGCGGCTGTTCGTCGTCGACGACGCCGGGATCGACGCCGGCAGGATCGCCGGCGGCTGGAGCCTGACGATCGACACCGAGTTCCCGGTGTGCGTGGCACCGCCGGCGGGTGACGGTGGCGATACCGTCGCCGCGGGGTTGTGACGGCCCGGCCACAGTCCTGCCGCCGGCGATCATCGTCGAGCCGCAGCTCCGGTGAGCGCTCGCGACGAGCGGCGTGAGGCGCTCCGAAGCTGCTACGATCGGGTGATGGTGCCGGGGTGGTCCGAGCAGGAGATCTTCAACGAGGCGATCGTCACGGCGCGCCGCGCGTTTCCGCGGCTGTCCGATCTACGGGTGATCGAGCGGCCGGGCTGGCTGCAGATCATCACGCCGTCGGTCACGACCGGCAGCCTCAACGAGGTGCTGTGGTCGGCGCTCGAGGCCGACCGCGCCGATGCGATCATCGATGCGGCGATCGCGGAGTACCGCGGGCTCGGCCTCAAGTTCCGGTGGTGCGTCGGGCCGGACAGCGCGCCGGCGGATCTGGGCGAGCGGCTGACGCGGCGCGGCCTGATGGGGAGCTTGGGCCGCGCGATGGCGCGGTCGACGGACGCGCCGCCGGAGGATCCGGCGATCCGGATCACCGAGGTCGACGCGACGAACCTCGATGTGTACTCGCAGGTGACGGCGCACGGCTGGGAGCTCGAGCGCGCGGCGACGGCCGCGCTGCATGCCCGGATGTGAGCGGTGCCCGAGCGGCGGCAGCACCTGTTCCTCGCGTATCACCGCGGCGAGCCGGCGGCGACGGCGGGCTACTTCGCGTTCCCGCGCTCGGCGTACTTGCTCGGCGGCGTGGTGCTACCGGACCACCGCGGCCGCGGCCTGTACCGCGCGCTCGTCTCCGCGCGGCTCGGTCACGCGCGGGCGCAGGGCATCCCGCTCGCGACCACGCACGCCCGCGAGGCGAGCTCGGCGCCGATCCTCGAGCGCCTGGGCTTCGCGACGATCTGCCGGTTTCCGCGGTATTTCAGCTGATTGAGACTGCTCCATTCTGGAGCAGCTCGCTTCAATCAGGCGCATCGAGATGGAGCACGAGGCGTGGCCGGCGCCGCCAACTGCTCGAAAACCCATGTGGCACCGAAGCTGCTCTGTACGGGCTTGGGAGGTTCTCATGTCGACGCTCGATCCAGCGCTCTCGGTCCGGTTCCTGGGGGTTCGCGGCTCGATCCCGGCGCCGGGGCCGACGACCACGGCAGGCGGCAACACGGCGTGCGTCGAGGTCACCGCCGGCGACACGCGGATCATCCTCGACGCCGGCTCGGGGCTGCGCACGCTCGGCGACGAGCGCATGGCGCACGGGCCGCGGCACTCGACGATCCTGCTGTCGCACCTGCACTGGGATCACGTGTGCGGCCTGCCGTTCTTCACGCCGATCTACGTGCCGGGGCATCGCGTCGAGATCGCGAGCGGCCCCAACGGCGTGATGCCGACGCACGATGCGATCCGCTCGCTGTTCAAGGCGCCGTTCTTCCCGGTCGACTTCGGCGATGTCGCGGGCCAGGTCACGGTGCGCGAGCTGCCGGGCAACGACCGCTTCACGGTCGGCGACATCACCGTCACGCTCGCCCGGCTCAACCACCCCGATCCGGTGTACGGCTTCCGGCTCGAGCACGCCGGCCGCGCGGTCGTGTACGCGACGGACACCGAGCACTTCGCGTGCGTCGATCCGACGCTCGCGCGGCTGGCCGCGGGCGCCGATATCCTGATCTACGACGCGCAGTACACGCCGGCCGAGTATCCGAGCAAGGTCGGCTGGGGCCACTCGACGTGGCAGGCCGGCGTCGAGCTGGCGCGCGCGGCGGGCGTGCCGCAGCTGGTGCTGTTCCACCACGACCCGAACCGGACGGACACGCAGCTCGCGGCGATCGAGGCCGAGGCCGACGCGGCGCTGCCGGGCACGGTCGCCGCGCGCGAGGGCATGGTGCTGCGCGCCTGCGATGCCGAGCGCGCCGCGGCGGCGTGATCGGCGCGGCGCGAATCAGCGCAAGGCGGCCGGCGTTCGATCCGAAAAGCCGGCCGTGCGTTCGACCCCGGACGAGATCGTTGCACCGTGGCGAATCAACCACCCAGTGACGCCCGGCGGCCACATGGCCCGGCGGACCCCGCAGGCCGGAGTCCGGGGTATGCGATGCTGCGCTTCGCGATGAGCGAGCACGAGCAGCGCTTCGAGCTGCTGGCGGATCTGGGCGCCATGATCGCGGGCGAGGTCGAGCTCGACGATCTGCTCGCGACGTTCGCGGACCGCGTGGCGCGCGCGCTGGGCGCCGATCGCGCGACGCTGTGGCTGATCGACAACGCCACCGGCGAGATCCGCTCGCGGGTCGCGACCCTGCCCGAGCTGCCCGAGCTGCGCGTGCCGCCCGGCCACGGCGTGGTCGGCCACGTCGCGCGCACCGGCGAGCTGATGAACAACCCCGACGTCGGCGACGATCCGCGGTGGGCCGAGGCGATCGCGCAGCGCATCGGCTACCGGGTGACCTCGATGCTGACCGCCCCGATCATCCGCCGCGGCCAGATCCGCGGGGTGCTGCAGGTGCTCAACAAGCTCGGCGGTGCGTTCACCGAGCGCGACGAGGAGTTCATCCGCGTGCTCGCCGAGCAGATCGGCCGCGCGCTCGACTATACGACCCTGCGCGGCGACGACGCCTCGCGCGGGCTGACCCTGCGCGGCCGGTTCAACCACGTGATCGGCCGCTCGCCCGAGATGGCCGCGGTGTACGAGATGGTCGTGCGCGCCGCGCAGACCGACGCGACGGTGCTGCTGCACGGCGAGACCGGCACCGGCAAGGGCCTGCTCGCCCGCGCGATCCACGTCAACAGCGGCCGCCGCGAAGCGCCGTTCGTCCACGTCGACTGCACGACCTTGCCGGCCGCGCTGGTCGAGAGCGAGCTGTTCGGCCACGAGCGCGGCGCCTACACCGGCGCCGACAGCCGCGTGATCGGCAAGGTCGAGGCCGCCGACAAGGGCACGCTGTTCCTCGACGAGATCGGCGAGCTGCCGCTGCCGCTGCAGGGCAAGCTGCTGCGGTTCGTCCAGGAGCGCCAGTTCGAGCGCGTCGGCGGCCGCGAGACCCTGACCGCCGACGTCCGCATCGTCGCCGCGACCAACCGCGACCTCGCCGCGATGGCCGCCGCCGGCCAGTTCCGAAGCGACCTGTACTTCCGGCTGCGCGTGTTCGAGATCGAGATCCCACCGCTCCGGGCGCGCGGCGGCGACGACATCACCGATCTCGCCGTGCACTTCATCGACCAGTTCGCGCGGCGCTACCGCAAGGGCCCGCTCCGGCTCGCCGACGCAGCCCGGCCCACGCTGGCCGCGTACGCCTGGCCGGGCAACGTGCGCGAGCTCGAGAACACGATCGAGCGCGCCGTCGTGATGTGCCAGGGCCAGATCCTCGGCGTCAAGGACCTCGGCCTCGAGCCGCGCCGGCTCTCCGGCGTGCTCGACGTCCCCGCGTGGTCGAGCTCGACCGCGCTGCCCGCAGCGCCGCCCGCGGAGGCCGCTCCCCCCGACGGCGATGTCCGGCTGCCGGGCAACCTCGCGCTCGACGAGGCCGAGCGGCGCTACGCCCGCGCGATCCTCGAGCGCTGCGACGGCAACCAGTCCGCCGCCGCCCGGCTGCTCGGCATCAGCCGCAACAAGCTCGCTCGCCTGCTCAAGGCGTGAGATCGCGACCTGCGCGGTGATTCTCCGCGTCCGGTCGCCCGTGCGGCACGCCGTTGCGGTGCTCGACCTCCGGAAGCTGCCGAGGCAGGGCGTCGTGCACGACTGGTTCATCGCGCCGCACATGGTGCGCGACACCGGCGCGGTGTTCTCGACCGAGGCCAACATGACCGGCCCCCAAGGTCTTCCCGGATCTGTACGACGCGGTGATCTTCGTCGAGCGGACCGCGCGCCCGGCCGCTGCCATTGCCGAGCGGACGCTGCGGTCAGTCGTCGTCGCGGTCGTCGTCGCCGTCGCGATCGAGGCCGGACGCGCGGACGAGGCCGCGGATCTCACCGCCGGGGAACGTCGCGGTGTGCATGTTGGCGTAGGCGTTGCCGGTCGCGATCGCGCGGACTGCGTCGGCGAAGTCGCCTGCGGTGACACCCTGCGCGGCGGGGCCGACGATGTCGGCCGCGGCGACCGTGCCGGTGACCGTTCCCGACGTCGTGGTCGGGCAGGCCGGCTTGCCACCGCCGCCGCAGAAGAAGAACATCACGCCGCCGTTGACCCGGGGCGGACCGAAGTGAACGTGCGCCGCTCCCGGCGCGGCGGTGAGGTTCTGGAAGTCGAGGGTGAAGGTGATGGTCTGGGCGTCCGGATCGAGCGTGGCCCGGAACGTCGCCTGGGCACGGCTCGTGGTCGGCGGCGTCTCGTTGAGGCCGCGCAGGTCGGCGCGCAGGTTGGCCTGGCGGCGATCGGCGCGCGCGTTGATGGTCAGACCGGCGGCAACCAGTGCGACAACGGTGATTCCCGAGATCAATACGAGTCTCTTCATACTCTTCTCCTTGCTTACCAGCGTTCGTGGCAACTCACTCAAGCGCTGATTCTGAGCAGTCTCGACACGGGAGTCGTGGCCGACGAGACCCGGTCCCGCAGCGAGCGAGCTCGCTCTCGACAGAGCCTCCACGTCCTTCGTCGGATTGTGGCGACAGCCTAGATACATTGCGCTGCGATGCAAGCGAAAACGCCGGGACTCGCGCTTTCATGACTCGACTGCATGCGACGCGCAGTTCTCGTGTGTTTCGTAAAATCAACTGGTCATTCGATTGTCACCTACCTGCCGTGAGGTCGGCGCCGGTCCGCGCCGGCCGCGCGCGCTTGCGGTCCGGAGCGAGCGCCACCTCGTCTCCGGTGAGACATGTGGGCTGGCTCGTCGCGGCGGTCGCCGCCTGCGGCGGTCCGGCCTTCGAGGCGATGCGGCCGGCGCCGCCGGTAACCGGCGTGACAGCGCCGGTCACCGTCGATCGCATCGTGCTGCAGTGGAGCAATGTGTACCTGGTGCGCAGGGGCGATGCGGCGGTGCTGATCGACGCCGGCAGCCCGGGCGATCGCGATGCGCTGGCCGGGGCGCTCGCCGCCCGGGGCGTGCCGCCGTCGCACGTCAAGGCGGTCGTGGTGACCCACGCCCACGCCGATCACGCCGGCTGCGCCCGCTGGCTGCAGACCCAGGGCGCGGCGATCGTGCTGGGTGCCGGCGACGTCGCGGTCGCGGCGCGCGGCACCAACGATCCGCTGCACGCGACCAACCTGCTCGGCGCGCTGCTGGCGCCGACGTTCATGTTCCCGTTCGATCCGGTCACGCCCGACGTGGTGGTCGACCGCGAGATCGATCTCGCCGATCGCGGCCTCGCCGAGCTCCACCGCGGTGATCGGCGGCGAGGCGTTCTCCGGCGATCTGGTCAAGGGCGGCCTGGTCGTCGACGTCGAGACGCCGAGCGAGCACCTCTACCAGACCGACCGGCTCGCCGATCACCGCTCGCTCGCGGCGCTGCTGGACCGCGGCGTGACGCGGCTCTACCCCGGTCACAGCGGGCCGCTCGACGCCGGCGCGGTCCGGGCGTGGCTCGCCGGCGCGGATCCCGACACCGGCCGCAACGCGATCTCGATCGACGGCGACGTGCGCGGGGAGCTGCGGCGCGGCGGCGGGCTCGGCGACGCCGGAGCGACCCTCGGGATCCGCCATCGCATCATCGTCGGCCGCGGCGCGCTCGGCGCCGGCTATGCGCTGGGCGCGGCGCTGCGCGGCGGCTACCTGCGCGGTGGGATCTACGAGGCCGACGCGCATCCGATCGGGGTCGCGCTGCGCGGCGCGGCCGGCGGCTTCGCGATGGCGACCGCCGGGGTCGGGCTCGGCGGGATCCGCGGCAACACGGCGAGCCACGCGGTGGTCGAGCTCGACGGCGAGCTGCCGGCGGGGCCGGTGCGGCTGATCGCGCGCGCGAGCCTGGGCCGGGTGCTCGGCGGGCCGGGATATCCCGGCGACGCGGGCATCGCCGACGAGCTCACCGCGCAGATCGGCGTGCGGCTCGGCCGCGACCACGCGTGGGGCGACTACCGCGCCGGCCGCGGCCTCTACCTCGCGCTCGGCTATCGCGATCTCGGCGGCACCGAGCTGTTCGGCCTCGCGCTCGGCTTCGAGACCGACGCCGCGAAGTGATCCGGCGGGCGCGAACGCATCACGACCGGCGCGTTGCCGCCGGCCAGGGTGCAGATTTGCGCCGGATCGAAGCGACGCGTTAGGTTGTCGCATGCGCTTCGCTCTGGTCCTCGCCGCCGCGATCGGCTTCGCTCCACCGGCACACGCCGATCCCGACGACAGCATCCGCGGCGCCGACAAGGGCACGCTCGGGGTCGGCATCATCCTGGGCGAACCGACCGGGATCACCGCCAAGCTGTATCTGAAGGACGATCAGGCGGTCCAGGCGGCGATCGGATCGGCGTTCATCGGCGGCGGGCTGCAGCTCCACGCCGACTACGTGTTTCATCCGTTCATCCTGCAGACCCGCGACAGCTTCGTGCTCCCGGTGTACGCCGGGCCGGGCGTGCGGCTGATCGACTACACCAGCGGCCGCAGCGATGCCAGCGGCGCCAGCACCAGCGCGTTCGCGCTCGGACTGCGCGGCGTGGCCGGGCTGCTGTTCGATTTCAAGGCGGTGCCGCTCGACGCCTTCATCGAGGTCGCCGGCGTGCTCGAGTACGAGTTCAGGACCGGCGCGGGCGCCGCGCTGCGGCTCAACGCCGGCGCGGGAGTACGCTACTACTTCTGAAGCCACGCGGCGCTTCCGAATTTCAGACGCGTGCGCTAGAACGCGACCGTGCCCACGAAGAAGGGGAAGGCTGACGCACGTCCGCCGAGGTCCGCGCGCGCGCGGGGCGGCGATGACGCGGCCAGCCGCGGCGAGCTATTCCCCGGGGGAGGACCCCCGCCCCACCGGCAAAGCCGGCGGGGTCCCCACCCCCCGCGCTCGGGCTTCGCCGATCGCGGCAAGCGCCTGCTCGATCTCGTGATGATCCTTCTGCGCGCGCGCATGCCGGTGACGTACCGCGACATCCGGGAGCAGTTCCCGGCGTACCAGACGCTCAACTCCGAGGCCGGGCTGCGCGCGTTCGAGCGCGACAAGGCCGACCTGCTCGACCTCGGCGTGCCGATCCGCTACATCACGCCCGACGAGGACGATTCGCTCGAGGACGGCGGCTACGTGATCGACCTCAAGCGCTTCAAGATGCCGGAGGTCCGGCTCACGCCCGACGAGATCTCGGCGCTCGTGCTGGCGGCCTCGGTCGCGCACGCGATGCCCGGCGGCACCTACCCCAAGATCGTCGACCTCGCGCTCAAGAAGCTCGCGTTCGATCTGCCCGAGCTGCCCGACACACCGACGGAGTTTCCGCGGCCGGCGCCGGTGCTGGTGCACTTCCCCGAGCGCCGGGTCGGCGCGCGCCCCGAGCTCGCCGAGATCTACGCGACGATCGAGGCCGCGACCCGCTACCGCAAGCGGGTGACCTTGACCTACCAGGCGCACGCGACGGGGATGAAGTCGCGCCGCGACATCGATCCGTACGCGCTGATCTACCGCGAGGGCGCGTGGCTCGTGGTCGGCTGGTGCCACCT
>VBLP01000082.1 GCA_005887925.1 Deltaproteobacteria bacterium
TCGCAGAACCCGCGGTCGTGGGCCATCGACGGCGCGAGCCGCTCGAGGAACAGCGGCTCGCCCCACGACCTGCGCATGCGGGCGATGAGCTCGTCGTGGTCCTCGGCCGAGGGGCCCCACGGATGACCGTCGCCCGCCGTCGCGCGTGCGTTCGCGCCGTACAGCGCCAGCGCACGCGTGCGGTCCGGGTGCGTGGCCGCGAACAGCAGTGCCGTCGCGGCGCCGTCGCCGAGGCCGAGCAGCACCGCGCGCTCGGCGCTCGCGGCGTCGAGCACGGCGCGCAGGTCGGCGGCGCGGTCCTCGAGCAGCGTCCGCGCCGGGCCGGCATCCGACAGCCCCGTGCCGCGGCCGTCGAATACGATCAACCGGCCCAGGGCGGCGAGCGAACGCAGGAAGCGCGCCAGCGCCGGCCACTGCCAGCCTGCCTCGAGGTGGCTGAGCCAGCCGGTCACCACGATCAGATCGAGCGGCCCGTGGCCGGTCACCTGATAGGCCAGGCCGACGTCGCCGCTGCGCGCGTAGCGCGTGATCGCGGCGTCGCGCCCCGCGCCGGTCGCCGTGCCGGGGGGCACGGTGAGCCGCTCGGCGCTGAGCCCGCGCTGCATCGCCTGCGCGATCTTGGCGTAGGCGCGGGTCCATGCGGCGGCCGCGGCGTCGTCGAGCTGATCATCGAAGTCGCGGATCGCGCCGAGCAGGGCGGCACCGACTGCGTCGAAGCTGTCCAGGGTCACGCCGTACGCGGCGTGGCGCTGCCCGAGGTCCTCGAGCAGCGGGATCAGCCGCACGGGATCGTGCAGGTTGTTGACGATCGCGACCAGCGCGCCGAGCAGCTTGCGGCGCTGCCCGGCCATCTCCGCCGGGAACAGCACGCGGAGCTCCGGGTGATCCGCGAACAGTCGATCGTAGACCCGTGCGCAGAAGTCGGCGGCGCGCGGTGCGATCCGGGTGAACGATGCGGTGACCAGCCGCGCGTCATCGTCGCTGGACACCTCGTCGGGCGCCCCGACCGGTGGTCCGAAGGTGTGCCCGAAGGGTTGATAGAGCGACCGGATGGCCTCCAGTGCGTCGCGCACCTCCTGTGCGCTCTGGAACCGATCCTCGCGGCGCCGCCGGATCGCGCGATCGACCACGTCGGCGAACGCCTGCGGCAGCGATGGGCACAGCGAGCGGATCGGCGCCGGATCGCGCGACTGGACGGCCTCGGCGATCTCGGTCGCGCGGAGTCCCTCGTGGGGCAGCCGGCCCGACAATAGCTCGTAGAGCAGCAGACCGAGCGAGTAGACGTCCGACTGCGCCGTCGCGGGCTCGCCGCGCCACAGCTCGGGTGCCATGTAGTGCGGTGTTCCGAGCAGCGCGCCGGTCAGCGTGAGCGAGCCCTCCGCATCCGGGCCCCGCGCGTCCGAGCTGCGGACAACGCGTGCCACGGTGACGCCTCCGGACAGCGACGCGCTGCCGTCGAGCGTCACGTCGATCGCGACATCATCGGGGATCGCGGCCGCGCCGTGCGCGGTGTCGCCGGGCGGCGCCCCGTCGAGCAGCTTGGCGAGCCCGAAGTCGAGCAGCTTGACCTCGCCGGCGTCGGACAGCATCACGTTGGCCGGCTTGATGTCGCGGTGGAGCACGTCGCGACCATGCGCGGCCGACAGCCCGCGCGCGACGCCGAGCACGATCTCGAGCGCGCGCGACCACGGCACCGGCTTGGGGAGCTTGTCGAGGCTCTGGCCGGTGACGAGCTCGTACGCCAGGTAGGGCCGGCCGAGCGCCTCGCCGACGCGATAGATCTGCACGACGTTGGGGTGCTGCAGCCGCGCGATCGCCCGCGCCTCGATGCGGAAGCGCTCCCGCGCCGGCATCGTCGGGTGGCCGGTGGCGAGGAACTTGAGCGCGACCGGCCGCTCGAGCACGTCGTCGTGCCCGAGGTAGACCGCACCCATGCCGCCGCGCCCGAGCTGGCGGACCACGCGGAAGCCGTCGAGCTCCGCCGGAGGTGCCCAGCCCTGGTCCTCGGGACCGTCGTCACCAGCCATCTCCCGGCAGGCTATCACGACGCCTCGCACCCGAGACGGCCGTGTCCATCGCCCCGTCAGGTGGCGTCGGTGTCGTCGCCGTTGTCGTCGCCGGTCACGGACGCGTCGGCCGCTGCGCCGGTGTCGATCGTGATGCCGCAGCGCGCGACGAGCCGCCGCAGCTGCGTGCGATGCAGGCCGAGCGCGCGAGCCGTCGCGGCGACATTGCCGGCGTTGGCGCGCAGCGCCTCCTCGATCCGCTGGCGCCACTCGGGGTCGTCGCGCCGCATTCGCCGGGGCGGCGATTCCGGCGCGGCCGCGGCCGGCCCGGCGGCAGCCACCGCCGGCGCGGCCGGCGCCTCGGGCCCCGGCGGCCCGAACAGCATGCCGGCGGTCGGGGCCAGGTGGCGCGCCTCGACGCGCTGGCCATCGCGCTGCGCCGACTGCGCAGCGGCGCGAACCTCGGCCAGGAGCTCGCGCACGTTGCCCGGCCACGGCCGCAGCAGGCACTGCTCGACGAGCGACACGTGCGCCGTCGGCGACGGCGATAGCTTGGCCAGCTCGTGCGCGATCAGCGCGGGGATCTCCTCGGGGCGGTTGCGCAGCGCCGGCAGCGTCACGGACGGCCGGCCGACGCGGAAGTACAGATCCTCGCGCAGCTTGCCGGCCGCGACCAGCGCGCGCAGGTCCTTGTTGGTCGCCGAGCACAGCGCGAAGTCGACCTGCTGCGACTTCGACGCGCCCAGCGGCAGCACCGCCCTGGACTCCAGCACGCGCAACAGCTTGGCCTGGACCTGGAGGTCGAGCTCGGCGATCTCGTCGAGGAACAGCGTGCCGCCGTCGGCCTCCTGCACGTAGCCCGTGGCATCGCTGTCCGCCCCGGAGTACGTGCCGCGGCGGGCGCCGAACAGCAGGCGCTCGGCGAGCGGGTGCGGGATCGTCGCGCAGTTGACGGCGACCAGCTTGCGCTCGGTGGTCCCGCGGGCGCGGTGGAACGCCCACGCGACCCCTTCCTTGCCGGTGCCGTTCTCGCCGCGCACGTGCAGCATCACGCCGGACTGCGCCGTGCGCACCACCTCGTCGAGCAACGCCTGCATCGCCGGGCCGCGCACGAAGCCGTCGCTGGTCTGCACGCCGCGGCGGAACGGCCGGATGTCCGCGCACGGGATCAGCAGCGAATCGCCGACGCGGATCACGCGCTGGGCCGGCGTCGGCACGCGCGGCGTGACGAGCGCGCCGTCGACGAACGTGCCGTTCTGGCTGCCGAGATCGGTGACCATGCACCTGCCGCCCTCGAACGCGATCCGCGCGTGCTTGCGCGACACCCGCCCGTCGTCGATCCGCGCCTCGTCGCCGGTGTCGTCCCCGGCGTCCCCGCGGCCGAGCTCGAGGCCGTCGCCGGTCCGCAGCGCGCGTGCGCGTGCGCCGCCGCCCGAGAACACCACGACCACGCCGGCCACCCGCTCGTCGCCGGGGCGACTGCCGACTGCGCCGAGGCTGCCGGGAAGCGTCGATTGCACCACAGAAGACAACGCAGGTTGCGCGCGGCGGAGCATTGTCGGCAAGCCGCGAAAGATTGCACTCATCGCTGTCGAGATGTATCGCAGAGCTCGTGCCAGCCGGCCCGCGACCGCCGCGCGCGCCGATCTCCTCGTAGATCAAGGACATGGCCGCGGTTGCGACGTGGCACATGCAGACACAGGTGCCAGCTTCCCGCGCTGTGGTCGTGCCAGCGGCCGCCGCGACAGCGTGCGACGCGTCGCATGCCGGCGCTGCCTGTCCGGGCAGTGCAGCGTGCCGGACCTTGCTCGCCGACCTTTGCTCGCCGACCTTCGGGGCGAAGCCTCCCGGTGCCTCCCGGTGTTCGCAGCTGCGCGCGGTGGCCAGGGGTAGACCGATGTGGTTCGCACGCGAGCGTGTGCCGAGCGTGCGCGCACGGTCCTCGCGCCGGCAGGCGGACGCGCGTCGCGTCCCGCACGATCGCGCAGTTCTCGATCGATAGCTCGAGATACGCGCGATCGACGCTCTGGTGACGGCGGCGGCCCCTCGGGCTCCTCGGATCCGCCGAGCAGTTCAACGCTGCGACTTGATTGGCCTTGCAGTGCCGGTCCGGCGACGGCCCGCGACTTGCTCTCGTACCGATTCATTCAAGGAGGGTGTGATGCTGGTAAACAAACTCGATTCTCGTAACACCTCGGTCTCCGCGCTGTCCCTGGGCGAGCTGCTGTTCGGCACCGGCGAGTCCGATCCGTCGGAAGTGGAAGATGGCGGCTCCGGGCCGCTCACCAAGGGCGAGGGCGTCGATCCGACCGGTTGCCCCGACAAGGACAACTGCACGCCGCCGCAGGTCACCGCGGGCGCCGATCTGCAGTGAACCAATGTGATGACGCGGGCCGCTGCAACGCTTCGATCTGCGAACGTCACAGCGGCGCCGGTATCTGTATCGAGACATGATCGGTCAAGGAGGGTGTGATGCTGGTAAACAATCGATACGATTCACGCAATATCCCTGTCCCCGCGCTGTCGCTGGGCGAGCTGCTGCTCGCCACCGCCGGGTGGGATTCATCGGAAACGGAAGACGGCGGATCCGGACTGGTCAACAAGGGCGGATCCATCGATACGTACGATTGCCCGGACAAAGACAACTGCACGCCGCCTGTCACGAACACAGACACACACTGAGCAGGGGGTGACGCGGCCCGCCGCAACGAGCGATCGTACGAACGTTGCGGCAGCGCCGTTTCCACCGGGCAGTCATCGCAGGGTCATCGACGCGATCGCGTCGATCGACCCGGCCATCGCGGCGTCGGGCGAGGGCCTTCAGCGCGGAAGCGCGTGGCAGAGCTGTTTCGCCTCGGCGAGCCGCCGATCGAGGGCGAGCCGCGGATTGAGGGCGAGCGCCTCTCGCAGGTGTTTGCCGCACTGCTGCGCGGCCGTTCCTGTGCTCCGCGTCTTCGCGATCTCCAGATACGCCTCGGCCGCAACGAGCTCGGCGTCGGCGAGGCCGGGATCCGCCGCGATGGCGGCCTCCGCGTCGCGGCGCGCGTTCTCGAGGAAGATATCTGCGCTGGCTCCGGCCTTCGCAGCGCGTTCCGCCTCCACGAGGTACAGGTGCGCTGACGCCGTACGCGCCGCGGCGGACCTTGCCAGGCGCCCGCCTTTCATGATCGCGCGTCCGTCTGCGATGAAGCTCATGGGATCTTTGTCCTGGCGCAGTCGAGACGTCGCCCGGATCACCGCAGTGACGAGCCTGTAATACTGGGCCGGCATGGACCCCGGGCGCGCGGACTCGTCTTGATCGATACGGTCCTGCGCACGTTCGAGCGCCTCGTTCATGCCGCCGAAATCCCCGCGGGCCTCGAGGTAGCGTGCAGTCGCGAGCTCGGTGCGTGCCAGGTGTTCGTACACCAGATAATAGTTCTTATCGATCTCGATGCACTGCTCGCCCGCCTCGCGCGCATGGTCCAGGCTAGCTTTGGGATCGCGACCGATCGCGTCCAGGTACTCCGCCATTGACACGTGGATCTCGAGCAGGTTGGTACAGGCCGAGAGATGCAACGATACAGGTGCGCATTGCCGAGCGCCGTCCAGGCTTGCGCGTCTGTCCTGTCGAGATCGACGGCGCGCTGGGCCGCTTGCTCCATCCGGTCGAGCAGCGCCAGTTTCTCGTCGTCGGCCAGGCCCGGTGTCCGACCTCGACGTCGTCCGTCGACCGCATGCGCGGATGCTACCAGGGCGGGCCCGCGCCGCTCGCGCGGCCGCGCTTGCCGATCCGCCGCGGTTTGCTGCACTTTCCCTCCGGGTCAGCGCGGGAGCGGCCCGGCGATCGGTATAGTCCGGCGATGCGACGACTGCGACCCGACGCAGGCATGACGTGGCGGTGGCTGCTCGTGCTGGCCGCGGCCTGCACCGCGCACGCCAGGCCGCCGGACGCGTTCCGCGCGCTGGTCGATCGCGAGTGGGCCTGGCGGCTGCAGGAGTTTCCGCTGCTGGCGAGCGAGGCCGGCGTGCGCGAGGCCGACGATCGGCTCGGTCACGTCGACGCTGCGACCCAGCTCCGCCACCTCGAGCGCTGGCGAGAGATCGAGCGCTTCATCGCCGCCGAGCGCGCCGCGCAGCCGAGTTGACAGTCTCGCGCGGATGTCCTACACGTACGACATGAGCGCGTCGATGAGTGCAAGCCTGACCGTACGCCTCGGTGCACCGGCGATGCGCAAGATCCTGGCTCGAGCCCGCACGCTCGGCGTCACCCCGTCGCAGCTCGTGCGCGACGTGATCGAGCGAGAGGTCGGGGTGGAGGGTGGCGAGGCCAGCTTGTACCAGCTCACCAGCGAATGGGTCGGCAGCGTGAACAGCGCCAGGGCTCCGGCCGGGCGCGATGCGCGCGAAGCCCTGCACGACTGGCACCCGGACCGCCGTGGCTAGGCGCGCACTGCTGGACACCGGGTTCGTCGTTGCGCTCGTCAACAAGGCCGATCCGGATCACGACCGGTGTGTCGATGTCTGGCGCGAGCTTCGCACTCAGCTCTTGTCGGTCGAGGGAGTTCTCGTCGAGGCGGCACAGCTGTTGCGCAGATCACCTGGTGGTGCAGCAGGCATCGTCGGGCTGGTGTTCGGTGCCGGCACGGAGCTCATCGCAATCACCGAGGAGCGCGCCAGTCGCGCCGTTGCCCTGATGAAGAAGTATGCCGATGTGCCGATGGACCTCGTGGACGCGTTGCTCGTCACCATTGCCGAGGAGCGCAAGGTCCATGATGTGCTCACGCTCGATCGGCGGGGATTTGCGGCCTATCGAGTCGGGCGCGAGAGATTCCGCCTCCTGCCATGACGTGAGCTGACATCGATCTGTCTGCAACGCCGACAATGACGTCGCTGGTCCGCTGCGCTATCTTGTCCGGATGATGGGAATGGGATGGGGCGAGATCGTTGTCGTGATCGCCGTCCTGGCACTGCCATTCGTGGCATATCGGTTGATCGCGCGCACCACGTGGCTCGAGCGCCTCGTGGCCCGCATGGCCAGCCGCCGGTTCTCGGCGCTGCCGTATCTGCAGTCCAGCGCCGCCGGGGATCGCGGTCCCCGCCCTGTGCCGTTTCCGGTCAGCCTGGCCGTCCTCACCCTGGCCGCCGCGGCGCTGATCATCGCGGCTGCCTCGGGCGCGCTGGCCATGACCATCGACTTCCATGGCCGGGTGTCCACCTCGGTGGGCATGGTCGTGTCCGCGGTCGGCATGCTGGTGGCGCTCGCGTCCCTGGTCGTGCACTGGGCGAGCTCGCAGGTGCGATGGCGACAGCTCAAGTACGAGCTGATGGCCGGCGGCTGGGGCCTGCTGATCATGGGGGCCGTGCTGGACATATCGGCCGAAGCGCAGATTTCCGGCATGACGCTGGAGGTCCGCGAGTTCGGGAGTGTGGCCATTCCCATCGCGTGGCAGTCGGCGGCTTCGCTGCTGGGCGTTCCGGCCTTGTTCCTCGTGCTGGGGATCGCGACGCACGCCGCTGCACGGCGAATGGCGTCTCGCGAGGCGGGCTATCGTCGTACGCTTCGCCTGCACCGATGGATCACGCCGCTCGGGAAGCTAGCTGTATTGCTGTTCATCATTCCAGTGCACCTGCTGTTCGCGGTCGTTTCGTATACCGCAGCCGCGGCGATCAGCAGCGCATCAGAGTTGACCTTGCTCGTCTATATCTTCATGCGCTTCGAGCTCAAGAGGGCTCTATGGGCGCATCCCATCCTGTACCTGCGATCGTTTCACAATGATGCAGCGCTGTCAGCGTTTGCGCGGATCGTGGCGCCGGTGGCAGCTCGCTACGGCGTGCTGATCGGGCTGGTCCATGCGGCGCAGCCACGCCACGTCTTGCAAGGTCAGGTCGCCACGCTCGATCGCGGCGGTTTCGTCGAAGCTTCCGACGAGGAATGGCGAGCCTGGGTGAAGCGTTCGCTGGCCGCGTGTCAGTTCGTGGTGATCGACGTCTCCGCGCTGACCGGGAACGTGGCGTGGGAGCTGCAGGCCGCGCTCGATGCGGTCGGGCCGGCCAGGGCGCTGGTCATGGAGCATCGCGAGCCGCCGGGCGAGGCGACAGAGCAGTCACCGTGTCGCCTGTACTACTCGAACGATAGGAAGCGGCGCAGAACGGCACGCCGTGCGCTCGATCGATGGTTCTCCGCGGCCGCGGGATCGTGACCACGGTGCACGGTGCCCAGGCGTACGCGCAGGAAACGAACATCCATGTCCATGTCGGGCGGAGCAACGGCGCATCGAGCCTTCCCCGGCTGCGCCAACGACGCGACGCGCATCACTTCTCCTGTCGCGCCCACGTGGGCGCGGACTGCCAGCCGACTCGCGAGGTCACGGACACGAGCGCCGGTCACAGGCCGGGTACGGTCAAGTGCGGTCTGCTGCGCCTCCACCGTCGCCTTGGCCTGGGCGAGTCGTGCCGTGATCGCCGGCGGTGATCCTGTGGCGCGCGTGCGCAATCGAGAAGTTCCGCCTCGCCGTCACGCTCTGGGAACAGGACATCGCCGCGGAGATTCCAAGGTCAATTGCTCGAGTGTCACCGCGTCGCCGTCGGTCGCGGCCAGCGCAGCGGCGATCGCAGAGCAAGCAATGGCCGGCTTCCATCCTAGTCCGGTCAGCGCTGCCTTGGCCTGCGTACGAAGGATCGCGGTGTCGAGGTTGCGCACCGCGCCCACGTGGGAGCTTCTGCGCTTGCCACCGACTTCCATCACCAGCAGTTCATGGCAGGTCCTCGATCGCGAGCTCGGAGAGGGCGTCGGGCTCGGTGACGACCTCGGCTTCGCGGATCGTCGCGCCGGCGAAGCCGAACACGAGCACGCGCGCGATCTTGCCGCCGGGCGCGAGCGCGAGGGCGACGCGGCCATCGATGAGGACCGGCCGCATGTGCTCGGCCGCGCGCTGGAACGCGACTGCGCCACGGGCCCACTCGCGTGCGCCGCGGATCTGACTGGCTCCGCCGTCGACGCGCGCGACGACGTCGGGATCGAGCACGGCGACCAGCGCCTCCATGTCACCGGCGCGCAGCGCGGCGATGAACGCGTCGACCACGCGGCGCTGGGTCGCGAGATCGACCTCCGGCGCGGACGCACCCTGGACGCGGCGGCGCGCGCGGCTCGCGAGCTGGCGCGCGGCCGCGGTCGATCGGCCGACGATCGGCGCGATCTCGTCGAACGGCATCGCGAACAGATCGTGGAGCACGAAGGCGAGCCGCTCCGCGGGGTCGAGCTTGTCGAGCACGACCAGCAGCGCGAGGCCGACCGAGTCCGCGAGCTCGCGATCGGCGGTCGCGCGCGAGGCGACGGTCGGCTCCGGCGCGGCCGCGAGCGGCTCCTCGCGCCGCGACGTGCGGGTGCGCAGCATGTCGAGGCACACCCGTGCGACGACCGTGGTCAACCAGGCGCGCAGGTTCTCGACCGCGCTGGTGTCGGCGCGCGTGAGCTTGAGCCACGCCTCCTGCACGGCATCGTCGGCCTCGGTCGCCGAGCCGAGCATGCGGTGCGCCACCAGCCTCAGGTGGCCGCGGTGCTCCTCGAAGGCGGCGGCGAGCTCGGTCACGGCCTTGCCCCCAGCGTACGGCGTGCCGGCCGCGTTGCCCACGACACCAGCGCCGCGATCGTCTTTGTCCTGGTCGCTGTCACATCCGGTCCTTTCGCTTCGTCGATCAGGTGACGGACCGAGCGTCCCGAACGTGACAAGGAGATCTCTCATGAAACCCCGGATCAAGAACCCCGCGGCCGTCGTCCCGCGATACAACCGCGATCAGACGCGGCCGCAGGCGAACGCGACCAGCGACAGCAGCTTGTCGAGCCGCAGCGGCTTGGCGAGGATGGGCACGCCGCGCGGCGCGCGCGCCGGGTCGGCGGTGGTGACCAGCACGGGGATCCCGGCGAGCTCGGGTGACTTCTGCATCTCGTCGTAGAGCGTGTTGCCGCTCATGCCGGGCATCCGCAGATCGAGGATCAGCAGCGCCGGACGCGCGGTGGCGAGCTTGTCCATCGCCTCGTGGCCGTCGCGCGCGACGTCGACGCTGTAGCCCTCGTCGACCAGGGCGTCGCACAGGGTGTCGCGGCAGTGGACTTCGTCCTCGACGATCAGGATCACGCGGGCGCCTCCGCGTTCTTGGGGAGCTCGATCTCGAAGGACGTACCGTCCTCGGGGGTCGATCGCACCTCGATCGTGCCGCGATGCGCGGTGACGATCTCCTTGGAGATGTACAGGCCGAGGCCGAGGCCGCGGCTGTGCTCGCGCCGCTCGTACCGGTTGCGGAATGGCTCGAACAGGGTCGACGCCACGTCGGGCGGGATCACGCCGCGGTTCTCGACGCGCAGCGTGACGCGCCGTGGATCGCGGCCGTCGAGATGGACGCGGATCGCCGCCCGCGGGTCGCCGTGCTCGATCGCGTTGCCGACGAGGTTCGACACGACCTGGACCAGCCGCTCGCCGTCCCAGCGGCCGTGCAGCGCGCCGGTCGCGGTGAGCTCGAGGTGGAGGGAGGGGTGGGCCTGGCGCAGCTCGTCGATGACGAGCTGACACAGCTCGGTGAGGTCGAGCGGCCGCGGCTCGAGCGCGAGGCCGCCGGCGACGCGCACGTGCGCCAGGTCGAGCAGCTGCGCGATCATCCGCGACATCCGCTCGGCGCTGAGCACGATGCGGGTGGCGGGGCGCGCGATCTCGGGGGCGGTGGCGCGGCGCTGCAGGAGCTGCGCCGAGGTCGCGATCGCGTTGAGCGGATTGCGCAGCTCGTGGCCGAGCAGCGCGGTGAACTGCTCGTTGTATTCGGCGGCGCGGCGCGCCGCATCGACGGCGTGGTGCGCGGCCGCGTTGCACAGGCCGGTCGCGATGTGGGCGGCGGCGAGCTCGAAGAACACGCGGTAGAGATCGTCGAGCGGGCGGCGCGGGCAGATGCCGGCCACGAGCACGCCGATCGGGCAGGCGAGGCCGGGGCGAACGAGCGGGAGCACGATCGCGGCGCGGCACGGCTCGGGGACAGGGCCGCCGGGCAGCTCGCCCAGCTGCGCGGGCAGATCATCGAGCACGACGGGCTCGGCTGCCGCGATGACCGGTGCGACCGGCCAGCCGGCCGGAGAGCCGCTGCCGAGCGCGATGACGGCCGGTGCCGCGGGGTGATCCGCGGGCAGGCCGGCGCACGCGAGCCGGCGGGCGGTGCGGCCATCGCCGTCGAGCACGTAGACGAGGGCGAACGGGACGTCGGTGGGATTGCGCTCGAACACCTGCGCGGCGTCGCGACACGCCTGCTCCGGAGTCGGCGCCTCGGCGGCCGACGCGACGAGCTCGCGCAGGCTGGCGAGCCGGCGCTCGGCCTCGACTCGCGCGGTGGTGTCGGCGACCACCGCGAGCAGCCCGCCGACCTCACCGGTCTCGTCGCGCAGCGGGCTGTACGAGACCGAGAGCCAGGCGTTCTCGCGATGGCCGCCGCGATCGACCGGCCGGTACCAGTCGTCGAGCGCGACGCTCTCGCCGGCGCGGGCGCGTGCGAGCGCGGGCCCGATGCCGTCCCAGATCTCGGGGAACAGCTCGGCGGCAGGCTTGCCGAGCGCCTCGGGGTGCTTGGCGCCGATGAGCCGCCCGTAGTGGTCGTTGTAGAGCCAGCGGAGCTCTGGCCCCCACGCGACGGCCATCGGGCACCGCGACTCGAGCATCATGGCGACCGCCGCGCGCAGGCTCGGCGGCCAGCTCTCGATCGGGCCGAGCGGTGTGCTCCCCCAGTCGATCGCGCGCATCCTGGCGGCCATCTCGCCGCCGCCCGCAAGGCAGTCCCGCGACCGGTCCCCCGGCAAGCCCGGTCTGCGGGTCGATACGTCGGCGCGGTCTACCACTGGGCCCCGGGTGTAACCCAAGAGCACACTGCGAAAATCGCGCCTACCTTGGACTACGAAGATCAAGGTCTTAACGCAAACGATACGTGCGCCTGCGCGCAATGTGGCTCAAGAGCACGTTGCTTGTGCGGACTGGCTCGCTCCGAGCACTGTGCGCCCGCGCTCGGGGTGGGCAATCGGCAGGCGCCAGCCCGCCGGGAATTGCTCCTCACCATGTCCTGGATCACGGTGCTGTGCTCATGGTAGCTGCGATGTGATGCGCTGGTTTTGCAATCGTGTGAGCCCGCGTGTGACGTAGCAGCGGCCCGGGGGAAAGCGCCATGACCGACCCGATCGATCTGACGGCCACAGCAGCTCATCCGAAGGCTTCGCGCGCGATCTGCTCACCTCGCTCCTGCGGTTCAAGGACGGCGACTTCAGCTCGCGCATGCCGACCTCGCTGATCGGGATCGAGGGCAAGATCGCCGATGTCTTCAATGAGATCCTCGCGGTCAGCGAGCGGCGCGCGGCGGAGACCGCGCGGGTGTGCCGCGTCGTCGGCAAGGAGGGCAAGCTCAAGGAGCGCATGCGCGTCCCCGGCGCGGTCGGCGGCTGGGCCGACGAGGTCGCCGCGCTCAACACGCTGATCGACGACCTGGTGTGGCCGACCACCGAGGTGACCCGCGCGGTCGGCGCGGTCGCCAAGGGCGATCTCAGCCAGGCGATGGCGCTCGACGTCGACGGCCGGCCCCTCGAGGGCGAGTTCCTGCGCTCGGCGCAGCTCGTCAACAAGATGATCGAGCAGCTCAGCGTGTTCACCTCCGAGGTGACGCGCGTGGCGCGCGAGGTCGGCACCGAGGGCAAGCTCGGCGGCCAGGCCCAGGTCAAGGGCGTGTCGGGCGTGTGGAAGGACCTGACCGAGTCGGTCAACCAGATGGCCGGCAACCTGACCGCGCAGGTCCGCAACATCGCCGAGGTGACGATCGCGGTCGCCAGCGGTGACCTGTCCAAGAAGATCACGGTCGACGTCCGCGGCGAGATCCTCCAGCTCAAGGAGGCGATCAACACGATGGTCGAGCAGCTGCGCGCGTTCGCCTCCGAGGTGACGCGCGTGGCGCGCGAGGTCGGCACCGAGGGCAAGCTTGGCGGCCAGGCGGTGGTGCCCGGCGTGGCCGGCACGTGGAAGGACCTGACCGACAACGTCAACGCGATGGCATCGAACCTGACCGGCCAGGTCCGGAACATCGCCGAGGTGACCACCGCGGTCGCGCGCGGCGACCTCAGTCGCAAGATCACGGTCGACGTCAAGGGCGAGATCCTCGAGCTCAAGAACACGATCAACACGATGGTCGATCAGCTCAACGGTTTCGCCGGCCAGGCCCAGGTCCCCGGCGTCGGCGGCGTGTGGAAGGACCTGACCGACAACGTCAACTCGATGGCGAGTAACCTCACCAACCAGGTCCGCAACATCGCCGAGGTGACCACGGCGGTCGCGCGCGGCGACCTCAGCCGCAAGATCACGGTCGACGTCAAGGGCGAGATCCTCGAGCTCAAGAACACGATCAACACGATGGTCGATCAGCTCAACGCGTTCGCGAGCGAGGTGAGCCGCGTGGCGCGCGAGGTCGGCACCGAGGGCAAGCTCGGCGGCCAGGCCCAGGTGCCCGGGGTGGCAGGCACGTGGAAGGACCTGACCGACAACGTCAACTCGATGGCGAGTAACCTGACCGGCCAGGTCAGAAACATCGCCGAGGTGACCACCGCGGTGGCGCGCGGCGACCTCAGCCGCAAGATCACGGTCGACGTCAAGGGCGAGATCCTCGAGCTCAAGAACACGATCAACACGATGGTCGATCAGCTCAACGGCTTCGCGAGCGAGGTGACGCGCGTGGCGCGCGAGGTCGGCACCGAGGGCAAGCTCGGCGGCCAGGCCGAGGTCGAGGGCGTCGCCGGCGTGTGGAAGAACCTGACCGACAACGTCAACTCGATGGCGTCGAACCTGACCGACCAGGTCCGCAACATCGCCGAGGTCGCGACCGCGGTGGCGCGCGGCGATCTCAGTCGCAAGATCACGGTCGACGTCAAGGGCGAGATCCTCCAGCTCAAGAACACGCTGAACACGATGGTCGATCAGCTGAACGGCTTCGCCAGCGAGGTGAGCCGCGTGGCGCGCGAGGTCGGCACCGAGGGCAAGCTCGGCG
>VBLP01000445.1 GCA_005887925.1 Deltaproteobacteria bacterium
GGCCAATCCGGACTCGTACTATCTCGTTGGAGGCAAGACGCTGGTCGTGCTGGATGTAGGCAAGGGCGTGGTCGCCAATGACGTGAACGTGAACGGCGTCCAGGTCCTGGTGGCACCAACCGCCGGCACGCTGGCGTTGAACCCGGACGGCACGTTCAGCTATGTGCCCAATTCCGGCACCACATCTGACTCGTTCACTTACTGTGCGAACGGCGCCGTGACGGCCGGGGTCTGCTCCTCCGGCATCTCCACCACGGTCACGCTGGCCGCGTGCACGGGCAGCTGCCTCGAGGCGGGCAGCGGCATCACGATGAATCCCAGCACGTTCACCGCGAACGGGACGTTCCTGAAGATCCAGCCGCCCGGGATCCTCTCGGTCGACAAGGACGCGGCCGGCTATCCGCTGACGGTGAACGCCGCCAGCGTGACGCCGGGCGCGGGCCTGACGCTGAGCGTGGATGCGAATGGCGGCTTCTCCGCGTCGGTTGCGAGCTGCGCTCCGGTGGCTCCGGCCACGACCTGCTCAACCACCTTCACCTACAACGCGCAGAACTCGCAGGGCACCGTCAGCGCCAGCCCCGCCACGGTAACCGTGAACTTTGCGCCCGCCACAGGTCTCGCAGTGACGGTTCTGGACGGGCAAGACCTTCTGGCTGCCAAGACCAACCCGGCGATCACACCGACCGTCATCACCGACTATCGCTGGGTCATCGAGGAAGATCGCACGTTCTACGTGAATCCGAACTGCACGACGAACCCGCCGCCTGCCGGCTGCCCGGGCGCGACCACGCCCGGTCTCGGAACCGCAGGCATCGTCCCGACTTTCGGCACCAATTTCCATACCAGCTACATGCCGCTGATCGCGGCAGGCTGCACGGGAACCCTTTCCTGTGAGGGCGGCCAGACGATCTTCGATCCGGCCACCGGGAACCACGTCAACACGGTATGCGACGTCGGCAACGGCGTGTGCCGGCCGGACACCAGCGGAAACGGCTTCGCGCCCCACATGCCCGGGGAGGTCCATCTCGATCCCTCCAAGCGCTACTACCTGACGGTCTTCCCCGGCGACGCGGGCAATCCGTTCGCCAACGGCAATCTGAGCGCGGACTGCACAAACGGTTCCGCCGCGGCCACCACTCCGGGCGCCTGCGGGCATGGCATGGGTGGTACGCCAATCGCGGCGCTCGTGTCCTGCTCGACGACGACGTCCGGCGCCACGACCAGTACGACCTGCACGGCGGCGGTCAACGGGGTCGCGGTGAGCTGCACGCCCGCCACCGGCCAGACGTCGTGCGTTCCCGCGGGTGCCGCGTATCCATCGCTGACGGCGCTGACGCAACCCGACCCGTATCCGCCCTCGAAACTCTCCGTGTTCGTGTTCGAGGATGACTTCCCGCTGAACGGCGAGCAGGACGGTGGCGGCGGCATCGACGTGCTGTCGCAGATCGAGCCCGGGCTCGGAGGCTTCAACATCACGCTGTTCGACGATGCCGGCGGTACCGGGGATGCGACCGGTCAGATGACCTACGACATGTTCAACCAGCCGCTGGTGAACGCCCTGGCGGGAACGATCGATCCGGCCACGGGCCTGGATGCGTGCCCGGTGTCCAAGATCTCGCGCATCGGACCGCAGTTCGATGCCAACGGCAACCCGATACCCGGCACCCTGGACCCGAACCAGACGGGCATCACCGGCACGATCGTGACGTGCCCGAAATACGAGTCCGACGGCACTACGCTGTCCCCGCTGGCGGGGCAGGCCGTGATCGCCAACCTGATGCCGGGACGGTACGGCGTGGTGGCGACGCCCGGAGCGGATGCCATCGCGCGAGGTGAGGAATGGCTTCAGACCAACACCCTGGACGGCCAGAAGGCGCTCGACTCGTTCCTGCGCGTCGGCGAGCCGAGCTTCTTCCAGGAGTTCGGCCCGGCCGGCTACCATGTAGCGATCGGCTTTGCCAACCCCGGGATCATCAACGCCCGCCTGCCGGGCGTCTGCGGCGGAGTCGATACAAGTATCACGGGCAACTGCTCGCCCGGCAACACGTTGACCGGGGTGGTCACGACCGAGCGCATGAGCCGCACGCCGGATGAGCGGCTGTACAGCAGCGGAACGAACGACAGCTTCGCCTTCACCCAGTGCTTCGTGAGCGTGGGCGACCCCGACGGCGAAGATTTCGCGTTCGCCAAGTGCGACTCCACGGGTCGTTTCACGCTGTCGGGCCTGCCCGACGGTGACTGGCGAATCACGGTCTTCGACCAGTGGAACGACATGCTGGTCGACGGCCTGTCGACGCCGGTCAGGCTGGGAGCCGCCGGCGCGGGCAACCTCTGCCCGGGCGCGGGATCCACCCAGCACTCCTGCAACATGGACATCGCGATGAACCAGTGGCAGGCCAATATCTACACCTCCACGTTCTTCGACGCGAACGGCAACGGGGTCCGCGATCTGAACGAGACGGGCCTCACGCTGGTGCCGACCAACATCCGCTTCCGCGACGGCAGCTACTCGAATTTCAACAACACGGACCTCTCGGGCAACGCCGGCTTCAACGAGGAATTCCCGCTGTTCAGCTGGTACGTGATCGAGACCGACTCGACCCGTTACAAGAACACCGGCACGCACGTGGTGTACGACGCGGGCGGGCCGGCCGACGGCACCTGCACCTCGACCACGGCGCCCTGCAAGAGCTCGGCGATCGCCGCGAACATGGCCAACACCTTCGAGACGGTGTCGCTGCCGACGGCTCTGCGGGTTCCGGGCGCGGTCTATTGCGCGGATGCGGACTGCAGCACTCACCCCACTGGCATTCAGGGTGGTCCGGGCAGCAGCGATGCGCCGAGCGCCTGCACGATCAGCCCCACCACCGGCGCTACGAGCTGTACCGGAACGCCCTTGTCCACCGGCCGCATCGATCCGCCCTGGGTCACGAGCTACGGCTGGCAGGGGTTCTCCGGTCAGAACTCGTACCTCGAGTTCGGCAAGGCGCCCTTCCAGGCCGGCGAGAACGGCGGCATTCACGGCGAGGTGATCTACGCCTCGACCCGGCCGTTCGACGACCCGCAGCTGATCCTTCATACGAGCTGGACGCCGGACGTGCCGGGCGTGACCATCAACCTCTATCAGGTCGGCACCGGCGCCGACGGCACCCAGACGCTCACCCTGGTCGACACCACCAAGACCAGCAGCTGGGACGACTGGGCGCAAGGGTTCTACCCCGCCACCAACAAGCCCTACATGAACTGCCCGGGCCAGCTGAGTGCTCCGAGCACGTCGGCCGGCGGCGACCTGTTCTTCTTCACCCTCTACAACCAGCCGATGTACCTCGACCTGTACAACAACGGCGGCACTCCGGCGCACACGGTGCCGAACAACTCGCAGTTCAAGTGCTACGACGGCATGCACAACTGGGTCCAGCTGCAGCCTGCGCCCTACGACGGGATGTACCAGTTCCCGAGCATCGTCAACCGCGATCCGACCAGCGGGGTGCCTGCGAACGTGCCGGGTAGCACCACGAATCCTGCCGGTACCGGTGTGCCCGGCTCGATGGTGGGCACGAACTGCACGGTCTGTGCCGCCAACGCGACCGACGGTACGCCGATGCTGCCGTCCGGCCAGTACGTGGTCGAAATGCTCGTGCCCCCGGGCTACGAGCTGGTGAAGGAAGAGGACAAGAACATCCTGATCGGCGACAACTACATCGCGCCGGTCACGCAGCAGTTCCCGGGCCTCGGAGGCTCGATCTACATCCTGCCCGACCAGGCCTCCGTGGCGGCCGTCTACAACGGCAACCAGGGGTCGCTGTCGGCCTTCAACCCGACTAACGCGCAGAATCCGTCGCAGACTTTCGGAAGACAGTCGTCCCTGACGAGCCACGAGGGCGACACCGGCAGCGTCGAGAGCTTCTGGCCGTGCGTCGGTGCCACGCGCATCGTGCCTGACTACATCAGCCTGTTCCCGCAGTCGGCGGAAGTCGCGCCGTTCGCCGGCGCCAAGCACAACCTGTGCGACCGCAAGCTGGTACAGCTCGATGACCAGACGTCCGCGCTGGCCAAGTTCTGGGTCTTCACCTCGGCGCACGTCGCCGCGCACTTCACCGGCATCATCACCGACGACTTCACCTCCGAGTTCGATCCGTTCTCGCCGTCCTGGGGCGAGAAGTTCTCCCCGGCCAACCTGCCGGTCGCGATCAAGGACTGGAGCGGAACCGAGATCTCGCGTGTGTATTCGGATCAGTGGGGCGTTTTCGACGGCTTGACCTACTCGACCTGGGAGGTCAACCCGCCGAATCCCACCGGCTACGCGCCGACCATGATGGTCACCTGCATGAACGATGCGGGCACGGGGACCACGCCGGATCCGCTCTTCAACCCCGGCTACAGCCAGTTCTGTTACGAGATCCCGTTCATGCCGGGCCAGACGCAGTACATGGACACGCCGGTGATACCGACCTCGGCCTTCGTGGGCGCCGGATACAACAACCCAGACTGCTCCTATCCGGATGCTACGCCGGCCGTCAGCGAGGTGGATGGCGATGGGATCGGCCCATGGGTGAGCGCAGCGGGTCACACACTCACGATCCACGCATTGGGCGACCAGATGGTGCCGAACCACGCCTACGTCGGTCCCTCCGGCAACACGGCTCCATACAATCAGAAGACGATCCGGCGCCACTACGGCTTTGGCGGTACGAGCGGATCCGTCTCCATCGGCGGGGTCGCGGCAACCGTTAGTAGCTGGAGCGACTCGCAGATCGTAGCCGCCGTACCTGCAGGGGTACCGGGGTGTGACGTCCAACAGCAGTCGATATACGGCGGCTTTGCCGCACGGTGCGGCGAACTGGTCATCACGACTGCCGCCACCACTTCGGGCACGGGGACCGTCTCAGGCGTGACCATCACCAACCCAGGCAATGGCTATACCGGCCGGGCTACGGTGGCTTTCGCTGGCGGCGGTGGAACCGGCGCAGCGGCAGCCAACGCTGCCACGACGGGTGTCTTCATGGGCGTCGCCCGGGTAACCATACCCGCTGCCGGCACTGGCCGCGGTTACACCAGCCCGCCAGCCGTGACGTTCACTGCGTCCCCGGCAGGTGCAGCCGCGACGGCGACTGGAACAGCCGTCCTTGGGTCAGGCACCACGGCAGGGAGAGTCGTCGGCGTCACCGTAACCAGCTCAGGCTCGGGGTATACCGCCCGGCCGACGGTGACTTTCGCCCTGCCCCCTTGCACGATTAACGGAACGACGTGCGTCCGGGCAACCCAAGCCAACTCTGGCACGGCGGGCGTCTTTATGGACGTCGTCTCGGTGGTCATGAGTTCTGGCGGAGCAAATTATACCGCTACGCCTACGGCGACTTTTAACCTGCCGCCATGCACCATTAATACAACGACGTGCGTAAGGGCGACCGGAACTGCCGTAGCCTCGCCCCGCCAGACCTTCGCCGCCAGGCGTTCGATTGACACCGTGACCGTCACGATCGGCGGCAAGGCGCCCACTCACGTGGCGCCCACCCAAAGCATCCAGGCGGCGATCGACGCGGCCCGTCCGGGCGACATGCTGATGATCGACCCGACCACCCAGGCGACCGCCACGACGGCGGCCGTGCCGGCGATCCACCAGGAGCTGTTGCTGATGTGGAAGCCGATCCGGCTGCAGGGCGTCGGTGCGGTGAGCAGCGTGATCAACGCCAACACCCATCCGGCAGGCAAGCTGGATGCGTGGCGCCGGCAAGTGAACTGCCTGTTCGGGCTGGCGATCAACGGTCAGCCGATGACGAGCGGCAATCCCTACGACTCGAGTGGTGTCTACAGCTGCGCGAACGGTAGCGG
>VBLP01000449.1:0-3722 GCA_005887925.1 Deltaproteobacteria bacterium
CTCAGCGTCAAGCCGCAGATCCTCGACAAGGTGATGCGCGAGGTCGGCGCGGACCTTCGGCCCGGTACGCTCGTGGTGTCGATCGCGGCGGGCGTCGGCACCGAGGCGATCGAGGCGGCGGTCGCCGAGGGCGTGCGGGTGGTGCGCGCGATGCCCAACACCCCGGCGCTGGTCGGCGCCGGCGCGACCGCGATCTCGCCCGGCAAGCACGCCAGCGACGCCGACCTGGCGACCGCGAAGGCGATGTTCGACGCGGTCGGGATCAGCGTGGTGCTCGACGAGCATCACCTCGATGCGGTGACCGGGCTGTCGGGGTCGGGGCCGGCGTACATCTTCCTGATCCTCGAGGCGCTCTCCGACGCCGGCGTCAAGGTCGGGCTGTCGCGGCGCAACGCGCAGCTGCTCGCGGCACAGACCGTGCTTGGCTCGGCCAAGATGCTGCTCGAGACCGACGAGCACGTCGGCCGGCTCAAGGACATGGTGACCTCGCGGTAGCAAGTGATGTCGATTACCATCGAGATCCTCGTGCAACCGCGCGCGTCGCGCGAGAAGATCGGCCCGATGCACGACGGCCGGCTCAAGATCGCGGTGACCGCGCCTCCGGTCGACGGTGAGGCCAACGCCGCCGTGATCGCGCTGCTCGCCCGCCGGCTCGGCGTGGCGCGCGGCAACATCACCGTCGTGGCCGGCGCGAGCTCGCGTCGCAAGACGCTGCGGATCGCCAACGTCACGCCGCGGCAGATCGAGGAGATGATCGCGTGAGGGCGCTCGCGGCGCTGGCGCTGTGCGCGTGCACCGGCACGACCGGCACGCTGCAGATCGAGCTGATCACCGCGCCGGACTCCCACGTGCTCGATCCCGTGACGGCGCTCCAGGTCACGCTCACCAACCCCCACCGCCGGATGGTGACCACGCGCACCGGCTCCGGTTTCGCCCTGGCGTTCGAGATCGATGCCAGCAACACCGGCGGCGCCCTGATCGTCGAGGGCCTCGACGCCACCGGCAAGCTGGTCGCGTCCGGGCAGTCGCCGGTGTTCCCCGAGTCGGCGATCAACGCCACCGTCGCCATCTACATCGCAGCGCCGAACTCGATCGCGCTGTCGCCGGTGGCGCTCGGCGCGGCGCGCAGCGAGGTCGCAGGCACGGCGATCAGCTACGGCGCCGTGCTGGCCGGCGGCCGCGATGCCGGCGGCGCACGCTCGACGTCGATCGCGGTGTACGACGCGTTCAACCACTCGCTGACCGAGGGCGTTCCGCTGCCCGAGGCGCGCGCCGGGCTCGCGATGGCGGCCGGCTCCCGCGGCAGCATCTACCTGTACGGCGGCACCGGGCCCGACGGCAACCCGACGGGCACGCTGTGGCGATTCGACACCACGATCCCGCCCAAAGGGCTGTTCTTCATGGTCGATCAGGTCAGCTACGTGCGCAGCGCGGAGCTATTGGTGCCGCTCGGCGCGGACCACTTCCTGATCACCGGCGTGCCCGCGCTCGAGGTCAAGTCCGACATGGTCGACAAGCGCACCGACGTCCTCGGGCTGCCGTCGGCCGCCGCGTCGCTGGTCCCGGGCGACGGCGTGCCGACCGCGGTGTTCGCGGGCAGCACGCTCACGCGGTTCCGCGGCACGGCGTTCGACAACCTCGGCGCCGGTCGCAGCAACGCCAGCGCCGCCACGCTGCCCAACGGCCGGGTCGTCGTGATCGGCGGCGGCGACCCGCCCGGCACGCACGACGCGCTCCTGATCGACGGCGTCAACGGCGGGATCGGCGTGGTCACCGGCGTGCTCGCCACGACGCGCTTCCACCCGCTGGTCGCCGCGACGTCGCGCCACCTCATCGTCGCCGGCGGCACCGATGCGTCCGGCGCCGCGATCGCGACCGCCGAGGTGCTCGACGCCACCAAGCCGACGCTCGATCACATCGCGACGCTGCCGATCCTGCCGCGCACCGGCGGGTTCGCGATCGCGCTGCCCAACGATCAGGTGCTGATGGGCGGCGGCGCCCCGGCCTCGGCGGCGCTCGAGCTGTTCACGCCCGAGCCGCCGCCGCGCTAGGATAGCGGACCGGTCTCCCCGTGGCGCTGCTGATCGTCGAGGACAACGCAACGCTGTCCGCCTCCCTCGCCAGGGGGCTGACCGAGGACGGCTACGCGGTCGATACCGTCGACAGCGGGCTCGCCGCGCTGCGCCGGCTCGATCGCCAGGACGTCGACGCCGTCGTGCTCGACCTCGGGCTGCCCGACATCGACGGTGTCGAGGTGCTGGTCCAGCTGCGCAGCCGCGGCATCAACGCGCCGGTCCTCGTGCTGACCGCGCGCGACGGCGTGAAGGCGCGGGTCGACGCCCTCGAGCAGGGCGCCGACGACTACCTGGTCAAGCCGTTCGAGTACGCCGAGCTGCTCGCCCGGCTGCGCGCGCTGCTGCGGCGCGCCGCGGCCCCGCGCTGGGCGCCGCTGTCGTACAACGGCCTGGTGCTCGATCCGATCGAGCTCGACATCACGATCGGAACGCAGCGCGTCCGGCTGTCGCCGCGCGAGCACGCGCTGCTCGCGCTGTTCCTGCGCCGCAAGGGCGAGCTGCTCCGCCGCGACGACATCCTGGTCCAGGTGTTCGGCTATCACTTCGAGCCCGGGACCAACCTGGTGTCGGTCCACATCGCGAACCTGCGCAAGAAGCTGCGCGATGCGCCGATCGTGATCGACGCGGTGCGCGGCGTGGGCTACCGCCTGCGCGCGCGGGAGCCCAGCGATGGGTAGCGCGCGGGCCAGGCAGCGCTCGCTGCGCGGCCGCGTCGCGCTGTGGATGGTCGCCGCGGTCTCGCTGTCGCTCGCGCTGTTCACGGCCGCGGCCTACGTCGTGGTCCGCATCGAGGAGAACGTCGAGCGCGGCGACGCGGCGGTCGCCGACGCCGAGACCCGCCGCCAGGTGTTCACCGCGCTCGCGCTCGCGGCCCCGATCGGGCTCGCGCTGTCGATCGCCGGCGCGCTGTGGCTGAGCCGGCGCGCGCTCGCGCCCGTCGACCGCATGATCGCGGCCGCGCGCAACCTCACGATCCAGAGCCTCGATCGCAGGATCGACGTACCCGAGCGCAACGACGAGCTGCACGCGCTGGCCGTCGCGCTCAACGACGCGCTCGACCGGCTCGAGCGCGGCCACCGCGCGCTCGCGATGTTCGCCGCCGATGCATCGCACGAGCTCCGCACGCCGCTCGCCGCGATCTGCAGCGAGCTCGAGGTCGCGCTGCGCCGGCCGCGCTCGCCCGACGAGTGGGAGCAGTCGGCGCGGACCTCCCTCGACGAGCTGCACCGGCTCGCGCGGGTCACCGACGCGCTGCTGCGGTTCGCCCAGGCCGACGCCGCGCCGACCCCATGCGTGGACGACGTCGAGCTCGCGGGCCTCGTCGACGACGTCACCGAGATGCACGCGTCCGCCGCGCGCGCCGCCGGGGTCGACCTCGCCGCCCGCGCGCCCGCCGACGTCCACGTCCAGGGCGACGCCGACATGCTGAGCACGGCGGTCTCGAACCTGGTCGCCAACGCGATCCGGTACACCCCGCGCGGCGGGTCGATCACCGCCAGCGTCGAGGTCGGCGACGGCGCCGCGCACATCCATGTCGATGACACCGGGAGTGGCCTCGCTCCCGGCGAGCTCGAGGCGATCTTCGCGCCGTTCGCCCGCGGCGCACGGGGCAAATCGGCCGATGCCGCCGGCCTCGGCCTCGGCCTG
>VBLP01000449.1:3773-5351 GCA_005887925.1 Deltaproteobacteria bacterium
TTCCCCTCACCCGGAGCTCGCCATGATCCCGAGAACCCGCGAGGTCCGGGTCATCGGCGCCGGCCGCGAGCTCGCAGCCCAAGCAAGGCGCGCGCAACCCCGCCGCCGCCTTCGACGGCAGCGTCTACCTCCCCAACTCGCAAGGCGGCGAGCTCATCGTCGTCGTCCCCGAGCGCCGAGGCGCCGCTCCGCCGCCACCGCTGGAATGCTACGCTGAGTCCGTGACTGCGATCGAAGCCAGAGATCACCGCGGGCAGACCCTCGATGTTCGCCCGATCGATCACCTGCTGGCGCGGATCATCGACGAGTTTCGCGCGGTCGAGATCCGCCTGTTCGGGAGCCGCGCACACGGCGAATCCTCCGATTCGAGCGACTGGGACCTGTTCGTCATCGTCCCCGACGACCTCGAGGCCGCCGATGATCTGTTCGCCGGCTACCGGCTGCGCCGCGAGACAAGGACGCGCGCAGACATCGTGCTCTGTACGATCTCGGAGTTCCAGGAAGATCGCGACACCCCGAACACGCTGGCCTATGAAGCTGCGCATCACGGCGTCGTGATCTATGAGCGTTGAGCTGCTGATCGCCAACTTCTTGCGGATCGGTGGATCTGATTCCCGACGAGAATCCGCTCAAGCCAGATCTACGAAAGATCGAGCACCTGTCAAAGTACGCAACCTCCTACCGACACCCCAGTGTCGTCGAGCAAGACGAGACGCATCCCGCAGCCGCCATCAGCCGCCGACGTGCAACACGCCCTCGAGGCTACTGCCTCCGCGTTGAGCAACGCCATCGCGCGCTTCGGGGTCGACATTCAACGACCGGATTCACCCGCACGGTTCGCAGGTCCTGTCCGTTGACGTGGCCCGCCCAGAGCGGAGCGACCTGACTAGTTGTTCACTCCTCGACGACTCCGATTACGGTCAGTCCCCGCTGCCGCCGAGGGCGCGCCACGGCTTGGGGAACCAGGCCCAGTGGTTGTTGACGTAGATCAGGCCGTCGTAGGCCATGCCGAGCTGCTCGCCGGCACCAGCCCCGCTGTCACCGGCCTGCCCAACGGCGGGTTCGAGATCGCGTTCCAGGCCAACACCACGAGCCTGTGGACCGTCGGCACCGACAACCACGGCGCGTGGAACCTCGGCATGGCGGCCGGCACCAGCCCCGCGATCACCGCGCTCGCCAACGGCAGCTACGAGGTCGCGTTCCAGGCCAACACCACGAGCCTGTGGACCGTCGGCTTCGATAACCACGGCGCATGGAACCTCGGCATGGCGGCCGGCACCAGCCCCGCGATCGCCGGCCTGACCAACGGCAGCTACGAGGTCGCATTCCAGGCCAACACCACGAGCCTGTGGACCGTCGGCTCCGACAACCACGGCGCGTGGAACCTCGGCATGATGCCGGGCAGCAGCCCCACGATCACCGCGCTCGGCGCCAGCTACGAGGTCGCCTTCGAGGCCAACACGACCAGCCTGTGGACCGTCGGCGCCGATAACCACGGCGACTGGGGCCTGGGGATGCTGAGCGGCACGAGCCCCGCGATCGTCTCGCTCGCCAATGGCGGCTACGAGGTGGCGTTCC
>VBLP01000449.1:5604-15636 GCA_005887925.1 Deltaproteobacteria bacterium
TCTGGGGAGTGCAATTCCGAGTCCCGCAGGGCAAGCCCGCGCGGCTGCGGGATCCGCGCTTGGCCGCCCGCGCGTCCGACATGCACCGCCGCACAGCGGGCGAAGACGCTCGGGACGCGCCGCGATCAGTCGAATGCTGACCAGCCGGCGGGCCCGGCGAGCAGCAGGATCGCCTCGGCCGCCGGGATGCGCTCGACGTCGCGCCCCGCGCGCACGACCTCGAGCAGCGGCGGCAACAGCGCGCTCGGATCGATCGCGGGGTCGAGCCGGCGCAGCGCGCGCGCGGCGAAGACGCGCAGCGGGGGCGACGCCAGCTGGCGCTCGAGCACCGGCCGCGCCGGCGCGTCGCCCGGAGTACTCGGCCTCGCCGCGTGCGCCGCGAGCTCGGCCAGCGCCTCGGCCGCGAACGCGTTGAAGTGCGGATCGCCGAGCATGTCGCGCAGCGCGCCGGTGACGTCGGCGCGGCCGGCGATCCCCAGCGCGACGGTCGCGCGCGCCTTGTCGTCGGCGGACGCCCGCGGATTGCCGCGCACCTGATCGAGCACCTTGATCGCGTGCGGCTCGGCCGAGCAGGTGCGGTACCGCGCGGGCGTCGCCGAGCAGCGCGAGCAGCCGCGCCGCCTCGTCGCGCGCCTCGGCCCGGGCTGCCCCCAGCGCCGCGGCCAGGACCTCGGCGCCGCGCGGATCGCCGCCGCGCGCGAGTGCGTACGCGAGATCGAGGCGGGCGATGTCGCTGGCCAGCTCGCCGGATGCGCTGCGGATCTCCGCGGCGAGCAGCGCGCAGGCCTCGCCGTCGTGGGTTCGCGCGAGCGCGGCCGCCGCGATCCGCCGTACCCGCGGCGAGGTCGCCGCCAGATCGCGGCGCAGCGCCGCGCGCGCCTGATCGACCGCCGCGGCCGCATCGACCCGGCGCGGCTCGGCGGGCCGGACGGGCGATGCCGGCCCGGCGCGCGCGGCCGGCATCAGGGATGCCGCCGGCACCGAGCGCACGTGGGTCGCCGCGGCGAACCCGTTGTCCACCAGGTAGCGGTACAGGAGGTAGCCACCACCACCCAGCAGCAGCAAGATCACCAGCACGGCAGGCCAGCGCGGCCGGTGGGGCGCGAGCTCGACGCCGGCGTCCGACGGCGCACGCACGGGGCTCTCGCGCGCGGTCGCGGCGTCGGGCCCGCGCACCTCATCCCCGGGCGCCTCGTCACCGGCCGGTGCTGCGGCCGGCACCGCGCTCACCGCGGCTGCGGCCCCGGCCTCGACCGCGCCGGACCGGTGCTGCTTCTCCTGATCCAGCGACCAGTACTCGGCCATCGGGATCTCGTCGGGGTGGCGCACCCGCGGCTCGGTCGGCTCGGTCCGGGCGTCGCGCGCGCTGGTCACGACGCCGGAGACCGGCTCGTGAATGATCTCGATCACCGGCCCGCTGTCGAGGTTGAGCGGCACGCCCGGCGGGGTTCCCGGCCGCGGCGGCCCCTCCAGCGCACTGCCCGCCGGCGCCGGGGCACGCACGGGCACACCGCTCCCCATCGCCGGAGCCGCCGGAGCCGCCGGAGCCGCCGGAGCCGCCGCGCGCTCGGCCGCCGGGCGCAGCTTCGCCGCGCACTCGGCCGAGCAGAACGCCACGATCTTGCCGTCGTGCACGCCGACGAACCGCGCGCGCAGCGCGTCGACGGGCTTGTTGCAGGCCGGACAGGTGGTCATGGCAGGGCCAGTACGGCGTCCTCGCCGAGCTCGGCGATCAATCGATCAACATACTCCAGGAGGTGGTCGCGCCGCGACAGCATCGCGCGGATCTCGGCCTCGGTCAGCAGTGGACCGAGCAGGTCGTCGCCGCCGACCGCGCGCGCGATGGTCTCCGCGGTCAGCGCGCGGAGCTTGCCGATCAGCCCGCGTGGAAAAACCTGGATCCGGTACAACCGCGCCAGGTTCGCGGCGTGCCCGATCGTGAACTGCGAGAACGCGAGCGTGTTGTCCATGAAGTACAGGATGCGGTCGTCGGGCGAGCCCTGCGTGTTGTTGCCGCTCCAGCGATCCGAGTTGTCGACCACGACATCGAACACGATCACGGTGGCGAGCTGCGCGAGCATCGGCCGCAGCTCGACCGGCGTCGCCGCCCCGGCCTGCAGGTACGCGGCCCACAGCGCCTCGCCGTCGGCCTCGTCGATGTAGCGGCCGGCGAGCCGGACCCGCTTGATCTCGGGGATCCACCACGACAGCTCGCCGCACAGCTTTCCGTCGCGCGCGATCGCCTCGTTCGCGAGCCGTGCCGCGGTGTGGTCGCGGCTCGCCGGGTCCGCCGCCGCGATCAGGTCCTCGATCGCGAACGCGGCGCTCCGGGCCGGCGGCACGTGCCCGATCCCGAGCAGCCGGTCGATCCGGTACGCCGCGATCTCGCGCCGCGGATCCGACTGCGGATGGATCTGCATCGGCTTGAACGCCGCGCGCGCCCCCGACGCGAAGTCGATGCGCAGCGACAGCGAGCTGCCGCCGCGGTTGAGCTTGATCCGGGTCACCCGCGCGGCGGCCAGCGGGGTGAGCAGCTCGGCGTCGGGCGCCCCGAACACCGTCACCGGAGCGAGCGGCGCGGGCGCCAGCTGCGAGCGCTCGAGCGGCTCGACCGGCCGGGCGGACTTGTAGGCCGAGGTCGCCGCCGCCGCCTCCCGGCTGTGGACGTAGGCGCCGGCGAGCTCGGCGCCGCGCGTGATCGCGAACCACGCGCCGATCACGGCACCCGCCGCGACGGCGAGCTCGAGGGCGATGCACGTCCCGAGTCGCACGGACCGAAAAATATCACGCCGTTGCGCCCGAGGGCCATTTGTCGCACGTCATCGACCGTCGCCCAGGCGCCCCGAGGCGCGCCGCCTCCCCTATTCGGCGCTTTCGACGCGATCTTCGATCACGTAGGCCGGCTTGCGGTGGCGCGCCGTCGGCACGTGCTTCTCCCAGCACACCACCGAGCAGAACCGCAGCTTCAGCCGGCCGGTGTTACACGACGCGACCGTGCACCGGACCGCAGAGGCACCCGGCGGGATCAACTTGCGGCACGTGGCGCAGACCAGGCTGGCCATGTCTCGTGGTAGCACGAGCGTCCCGCCGCGCACACGCGCGCTACTTCGATAACCACTTCCGCAAGCGCATCTCACTCGGAGGCGCGGATCGCCTCGATCACCGTCGCCAGATCGGCGCGCGCGCCGCGCAGCACCTCGCGGACCACGCCGCGGCGATCGAGGATCACGGTGTGCGGGATCGCCGACACGCCGTAGCGCTCGCCGGTGTCACCGTCGTCGGCGACCAGCGTCATCGCCCAGCCCCGCTGATCGAACAGCGCGCGCGCCGCCGCCGGATCGTTGATGTTGATCGCGATCACGGCGACGTCGGGGTGGGCCCGCGCGATCCGGTCGAGCCGGGGCATCTCCGCCAGGCACGGCTTGCACCAGGTCGCCCAGAAGTCGAGCACGGTGACCTTGCCGCGCGACGCCGCGAGCGTGACGCGCTCGCCGAGCGCGCCGGCGGCCTCGATCCGCGGCAGTGCGATCGCCGGCGCCTGCTCGCCCGACGTCATCGGCTTGACCGACTCGAGGTGGCCCGCGATCCACGCGACCTGGAGCACCGCGCCGGCGGCCGCGACCACGGCGAACGCCGCACCGACCCGGCGTCCCCTGCGCACGACCTCGGCGGGCGGCGACGGCGCGCGGCCCGGGTTGCGAGCCGGGCGGATCGCCAGCGCGACGAGCGCGCCCATCCAGCCCAGCGACAGCGCGCGCAGCAGCCAGCTCGCGGCGATCGCCAGCCCGGCGGCGCGCACGGTCACCGTCGCCGCGAGATCGACCACGACCAGCGGCAGCACCGCGACGCACGCCAGATCGAACGCCTGGCCCAGGTTGCGGCGGACGCCACCGGCGACGAACAGCGCGAGCGCACCGACCAGCAGCAGGCCGAGATCGAGCACCAGCGCGCCGGTCAGGACGCGCATCGCCGCGCGCAGGCCGAAGCCGAGGTCGAGATCGACGGCGAGCCAGACCGCGCTCGCCAGCCGTGCGAGCTGCGTGGCCGCGAGCAGTACGAAGATCGCCAGGATGAGGTCCGAGCCCGAGCGCCCGGTCTGGCGGCGATCCGCGGCGATCGCGAGCGCCCAGCGCGGATGGCCGATCGCGAGCCCGATCCGCGCCAGCCAGCCCGGTCCTCCAACGTCGCTGCCGGCGCCGGCCGACGACCATCCCGGTGGCTGCGGCGCGCCCGACCCTGCGGGGCGCTCGGCCCCTTGCGCGTGCTCGGCGGCCGCCTCGGTCACTTGCCGCTCCGCTGCATGACCAGCTTGCGAGCCTGGGCCGTGAGCGCCGACGGCACGCCCTTGGACTTGCTGAGGTTGACCAGGTCCTTCTGGCGCAGGAACGGCAGGAACCGGGTGGTCTCCGAGATCGGGGCCTTGGGGTTCCGGCACAGCGATACCTTTACTCCGTACAGCTTGGTCCAGTTGCGGTTGCCGGCAATGTAGCGAATTACGTCCTCGGCCAGCGCCTGGTTACCGGCGTAGCGCGCCGCCTCGATGTCGGTCACGCCGGGCGCCTTGATCGCCGCCATCGCGACCATGCGCGCCGGGTCGCGGATCCGCCTGGCGCGCTCGAACGCATCGCCCAGCGTGGCGAGCCGGATCTTCATCGGGATGGTCAGCTTGCGCTCGGTCTCGTCCTCGGTCTCGGGCGGGGTGACCGGCGCCTCGTCCTCGGGCAGCGCCTGCTCGGCATCGCCGGTGGTCAGCACGCTGTCGTCGCGCGCGGCCTGTGCCATCGCCGCGAACATCGCGTCGGCCTCGGGCGACGCCGGCGGCGATCCGGTCAGCGCGCGCGCCACCTCGTCCCACGCCGCCAGCCCCGGCACGCGGACGCTGTTGCGCACCGCGAGCTCGACCACACGGTCGATCGTCGACATCCGCGCGCGCCGGTTCAGGTACATCGCGGCGATGATCTCGGGGTGGCGCAGCAGGCGCTGCTCGTTCTGCGCGATCAGGTCGACCTCGCGCGACGCGGCGCGGGCCGCCAGCGTCGCGATCGTCTGGTCGGCGACCGACGGGTTGAGCGCGATCGCGTCGAACACCGCCGGCTTGTCGGCGATCAGCTGGGCGAAGAAGTCGAGGATCCGCGGGTCGGTCGACGGCGCTGTCAGCGTGCCCGCGAGCAGCTTCTCGGGCAGCCCCGCCGCGGTCGCGCGCGCCGACAGCGCCAGGCTCGACTCGGCGTCGAGCGAGAGCTGGTAGAGCACCGCGACCTGATCCGCGGGCGCCAGCGGCAAGAGGCCGCGCGCCGCCATCGTCCGTCCGGGCCCCGGACCGAGGGCGCGCTGGGCCGCCGGCGACAGCCGGCTCGGATCGAGTGGGGTGAGCTGCATCATGCGTTGCGTTGATACAGGATCTTGAGACCCTTGAGGGTGAGTAGCTCGTCGGTCGCCTCGATCGTCCGGGTCTCGGTCGCGATCAGCGGGGCCAGCCCGCCGGTCGCGATGCAGCGCACGGAGAAGTCGATCTCGCCGCGGATCCGCTCGACCAGCGCGTCGACCATCCCGGCGTAACCGTAGACCAGCCCGGCCTGCATCGACGCCACCGTGTTGCGCGCCACGACCTTGCCGGGGCGCGCCAGCTCGACCCGCGGCAGCTTGGCCGCGTGCTCGTACAGCGCCTCGCTGCTGATCATGATGCCCGGCGCGATCACCCCGCCGAGGTACTCGCCGCGCGGCGATACCACGTCCCACGTCGTCGCCGTCCCGAAGTCGACGACGATGCAGCCCGCCTTGATCTCGTCGTACGCCGCGACCGCGTTGACGATCCGGTCCGCCCCGACCTCGCGCGGGTTCTCGTAGAGGATCGGCATGCCGCTCTTGATCCCCGAGCCGACCACCAGCGCCGGCCCGCCGCAGTGGCGCTTGAAGAACTGCTGCAACCCGAACAGCGTCGGCGGAACCACCGACGAGATGATCCCCGCGTTGATCGAGCGCCACGGGAAGCCGTCCATGTCGAGCAAGGTCTTGAGCAGCACCGCGTACTCGTCGGCGGTTCGCTCCGCCACCGTCTGGATCCGCCAGTGCGCGGCGAGCTCGCCGTCGCGAAACACCCCGAGCACGGTGTTCGTATTCCCGACATCGACGGCGAGCAGCGCGGTCATCGACCGGAATGGTAGCTCGCCGCTGGCGCCCGTAGTAGGCTGGCCTCCACGCTATGGGTGCACTCTCGAAGATCCTCGTGATCGCCGTGCTCGCTGGCTCCGCCTTCGCTGGCTCGCTCGCCTGCGGCGGCGCGTCTGATTCTCCACCCGTTCCGCTCGCCAGGCACTTCGACGACATGTACATCGCCGCGATCCCGCCGGCGCAGAAGCCGTCCGTCGTCCAGTCCCAGCAGGACTGGTCGGTCGCGCGGATGGAGAACGCCAAGGCCGAGGCCGATCTCAACGAGTCCGCGACCCAGCTGTCGATCGCGCAGAACGACCAGAAGCGCGCGCGGCTCGACATCGACTCGACGGTCTCGGCCAAGAAGTCGGCCGAGGCGTCGGCCGACACCAACCGGATGAACGACGCGACCAAGAACCTGCACACCGCCGAGGACGTCGCCAAGGCCGCCGATGCGCGGGTCAAGTACATCGAGGCCTACCGCAACTACCTCAAGGTCGTGCTGCGCTACACCCAGGAGAACATGTACTGGCGCGAGGCCCAGTACGAGCTCGCCAAGGCCCAGGTCGGCCAGAACAACAACATCGCGCCCAAGGGCGTCGCGTACGACCAGTTCCCCAAGCAGGAGCAGGAGCGCAGCAAGCGCGCCACGGCCGCCAAGGGCCGGGTCGATTCCGAGAAGTCGCGCGCGATGAGCGCCCGCGAGAACTGGATGCGCGCGCAGGAGACCGCCGATCGCGAGACCGGCCGGCCCGCCAACTTCCCCGATCCGCTCGCGACCAAGCCGGGCCCCGTGACCGGATCGTCGCAGTAGGGGCGAGCTGTGCGATGGCGAGCCGCGCATGACCACCGACTCCGGCGACGCTGCGCGCATCCTCGTCGTCGATGACGAGCGCGTGATCCGCGAGATCCTCGCGGAGTTCCTCTCGCTCGAGGGCTTCTCGGTCCACACCGTCGAGGACGGCGAGAAGGCGCTGACCGAGCTGCGCCTCAAGCCCTACGACCTCCTGATCACCGACCTCAAGATGCCGAGGCTGTCCGGGCTGCAGCTGCTCGAGCGCATCGAGACCGAGCGGCTCGGCGTGCTCACCGTGCTGATGACCGGGTTCGGCACCGTCGAGACCGCGATCGAGGCGATGAAGAAGGGCGCCTACGACTACCTGCTCAAGCCGTTCAAGGTCGAGGAGGTGATCCACGTCGTGCGCCGCGCGCTGTACCGCCAGCGCCTGCAGGCCGAGAACATCCGGCTGCGCGAGGCGTTGACGATCTACCGCGTGTCCGAGGCGATCGCCCTGAGCCGCGACATCGACCACGTGCTCGACGTCGTGCTGCGCGCGGCGATCGACGAGGTCAAGGCCGACGTCGCGACCCTCCATCTGCGCGACGTGCGCTCGGGCAGCTACGAGGAGCGCGTCAAGGCGGTCGCGTCCGACGGCGCCCCGCGCAGCCTGCCCTCGCCGGCGTTCCCGATCCTGCTCGAGCAGTTCTCGCAGGGCGCGCCGGTCCTGGTCCACGGCGGCAGGGCCGGCCGGTTCTTCACCGAGGAGCTCGCGCCGGCCGAGCTCGCGTCATTCCTGTCCGTGCCGCTCCACGTCCGCAGCAATCCCGTCGGCGTGCTCAACGTGTTCTCGTTCACCTCGGGCAAGAAGTTCGACGAGGGCCACCGCAAGATGCTCTCGGTGCTCGCGTCGCGCGCCGCCAGCGCGATCGACAACGCGCGCCTGATGGGCGAGCTCCTGGCGTCCAACGACAGCCTGACCCGCGCCAACCGCTCGCTCGAGGAGATGTTCCAGCAGACCGTCGCCGGCTTCGCCCAGGCGCTCGAGGAGAGCGACCAGTACACCCGCGGCCACTCCGAGCGCGTCGCCGAGTACTCCGAGATCCTGGCGCGCGGCCTCGCCCTGCCCGAGGCCGAGGTCCGCCGCATCGTCCAGGCCGGCGTGATGCACGACGTCGGCAAGATCGGCGTGCGCTACGACATGCTCAACAAGCCCGGCAAGCTCACGCCCGAGGAGGTCGCCGTCTTCCGCCAGCACCCCGAGAAGGGCAAGCGCATCCTCGAGCCCGTCCCCTGTCTGCACGGCCTGATCGACGGCTGCTGGTGCCACCACGAGTGGTACGACGGCGGCGGCTACCCGCGCGGCCTCGCCGGCGACGACATCCCCCTCGTCGGCCGCATCGTCGCGATCGCCGACGCCTACGACGCCATGACCTCCGACCGCGCGTACCGCCGCGCCCTGCCCCACGAGGTCGCGGTCGGCGAGATCGAGCGCTGCGCCGGCACCCAGTTCGATCCGGAGCTCGCCGATGCCTTCGTCCGGCTGCTCGAGGCCTGGCGCCAGGGCATGCGCGAGCGCGGCGAGGACTGGCGGATCCCCAAGCGCCGGCGTGAGTGATCTCAACCTCTGCTTGGCCGAGGCTGGCGTACACGACCGCGGCTACCTCGGGTACATAAGCACGTCGACGTCGTGCTCATCGACGAAGCGCTGCATGCGACCGCGCTCGAACTGCGGTGGCGCCGGCCAGCCTCCCGCCCACGCTGGCGCCGAGGCACCCCGCCCTTGCGAGACCGCCTGGATTCGCTCGGGCCAGCTCACCGTCCGCGCCTGGCATCACCGCCCTCGAGAAGTCCAGCTGTGTCGATGGCGCCGGCCAGCTCACGCCCACGCCGGCGCCGGGGCATCCCGGCCTCGCGACGCCACCGGTGATCCCGGGCCAGCTCACGCCCACGTGAGCGCACGGGCATCACCGCCCTCCGAGGCGCCCAGCTGTCTCGACGCTGCCGGCCAGCACATGCCCACGTGGGCGCGGGCGAACCAGCGCCGTGACGCCCGAGCAAATGCATTGCGAGATCGCCGAGCTGCCCCGTAGCCGGGGCTCGGACGGCAACCAGCGCGCTGGCGATGCACTCGTCGCTTCGGCACGCAACTCACAGGACTCGTTCCCTCTCACAGTCCTGGCCCTCGAGCCGACGTTGCCGGCGGGAGGATTGATTGATTGTTCATGGAGAGGAATATTCAAGGTGGCAATTATTGGCATCAACGTCGAATGCGCTTGACACTCCCAGAGCACCACTGGCGCCAGCGCGGCGAACCACGCATTCATCTTCTCCAGAACGCACTGGCGTGCGCTGTGCGTGCGAAATCGTGCGCGACCCTCATGTTTCCGACGAAGGCGGCAAATCGTCGCGCAGATCGCAAACCAGGACGTCGAAAACTCGTGTGCTAGAAGGGGCGCAAACACGAGCAGGAGACTGGTCATGCTGTGCGAAGGAGCCCAAGAAGTGGTGGTGGGGATGGAACAGGTGCTCGCATGGGCGTCGGACGTTCCACGGGAAACACCGCGGGACTGGCGCACCGTGGATCGCGCGCTGCGGACGATCCGACGCAGCCGCTCCGCGCTCGATGCTGAGGAGATGCACTGGCTCCGCGAGGCCGAGGCACTGCAGATCTGGCGGCCGCTCGGCATGGTGTCCGCGTTGGACTATCTCGAGCGCGCGCTGGACTATGCACCGCGCACCGCCCAGGATCGGCTGCGGGTAGCGCGGGCGCTCGGTAGCTTGCCCCGGCTCACCACGGCGCTTGCCGGTGACGAGCTGTCGTTCTCGGCGGTGCGTGAGCTGACCCGCGTCGCGACGCCCGCGACCGAGACAGCGTGGATCGCAGCGGCGGTCGGCAAGAACCTTCGCCAGATCGAAGATCTCGTCGCCGGTCATCGGGCCGGCGATCGGCCGGACGATCCGCCGGATCCAGAGGCTCGCACGCATGTGGTCCGGTTCGAGCTCGCCGCCGAGACGTTTGCGCTGCTTCGCCAGACGCGCACGGTGCTCGACGACGAGCACGGCACGAACCTGCCCGACGATGACTTCATCGCGGCGCTGTG
>VBLP01000449.1:15923-21213 GCA_005887925.1 Deltaproteobacteria bacterium
ATCCATCGTGCCGATGGCGGCAGTCACGATGCATCCAATATCATCTTGTGCTGCAGTCGCTGCCATCAGTCCCACCACGCCGGGCTGTTGACGATCTCCGGTACGGCCGAACAGCTCGTGATCCGGCGAGTGGGGCAAGGAGGTGCGGGCGCTGCTGATCCCTCGCCCCCCAACACGAACGCCATCATGAACACCAGCGCCCGTGTGGGCGCCTCGGCATCAACGATGGCCGCGATTGCGCTCACCGGCTCGACCGATGCAACGAGCTCAGCTGCGTGCGCCCATGTGGGCGCGGCGGATGTCATGGTTCCGATCCGCACCGCGGTGGTCACAGCGGACGTATCCGATGCGAGCGCGAACACAGCGACGTACGCGGACGCAGCAGATGCAGCGGCCTCGATCTCACGTACCCGCGCGCACGTACGCGCAACCGGTCCGACTACCCCCATCGAGAGTGCCTCTGCGGGCCACCTGGCTGTCTCGCCAACCCCACGCGCCGCGCGCACCCGCGTCGAGTCCAGTGAGACGCAGCGCGAGCCTACCGAGGTCGCGGCCGAGAGCAACGTGGCCGGCGCCACAGCATCGATCGCATGCGCCCGCGCCCACGTGGGCGCGGCCAGGCTCGACGTCGCGATCCTTTGCACGCAAGCCAAGGCCGCACTCACCGGGCTCGGCTGGAAACCAGCGGTCGCACGAGCCGCGGTCGAGGCAGCGGTGGCGTACGACCGCGAGATGACTCTCGAGCGACTGATCTTCGAGTCATTGCGGCGGTGCCCCGTGCCAAGAGCGTAGCGCGAGGATTCATCCTACCGGGTGCGATCGGAGCGATCGAGCGCGGGTAGGGCCCACGCCTCCTTGGCCAGAGGGAGCCCTCTGGGCGACCGGCGCGGCGCGCGCGCCTCGGCCAAACCCGCTATACTGCGCGCACCTGATGAGCCCTGGCGTTTCGGGGAAATATCGCCTCGAGCGGCGGCTGGGCGGCGGCGGGATGGCCGAGGTGTTCGCCGGCTCCACCGTCGGCGCCGAGGGCTTCTCGCGCAAGGTCGCGATCAAGCGCGTGCTGCCCGGCTACTCCGGCAACGCCGCGTTCGCGCAGATGTTCATCGCCGAGGCCCAGATCAGCTCGCAGCTGGTCCACCCCAACATCGTCTCCGTCCTCGACTTCGATCGCGACGACGCCGGCCAGCTGTTCCTCGTCATGGAGCTCGTCGACGGCAAGGACCTCGACGACCTGCTCGCCAGCGGCCTGCTGCCGTTCGGCGTCGTCATCTTCGTGATCGGCGAGGTCCTGCGCGGCCTCGGCTTCGCCCACGACCTGCCCACCGCGAGCGACATGCACGGCGTCGTCCACCGCGACGTCTCGCCCCACAACGTCCTGGTGTCCTGGGAGGGCGCGGTCAAGGTCTCCGACTTCGGCATCGCCAAGGCACGCGCCGCGAGCGAGGCCACCGCGTCCGTCTTCATCAAGGGCAAGCCCGCCTACATGAGCCCCGAGCAGGCCAACGGCGAGCGCCTCGACGGTCGCAGCGACCTGTTCGCCGTCGGCGTCGTCCTCTGGGAGATGCTCGTCGGCCAGCGCCTGTTCGTCGGCGAGGACACCCGCGCCACCCTCGCCCAGGTCCTGTTCGGTCAGATCCCGCGGCCCCGCGCCCTGCGCCCCGACGTCCCCAGAGACCTCGAGCGCGTGACCATGAAGCTCCTCGAGCGCGACCTGCCCGCGCGCTACGCCACCGCCGAGCACGCGATCGCCGATCTCGTCCAGTGCGCCGACGCCCCGCGCGCCGGCCGAGAAGCCCTGATCGCCATCCTCGCTGACCGCTTCCCCGCCGACGCCCCGGTTCGCCACAGCGCCGCGCGCGCCCGCGCCGCCGGCGTCCCGCCCACGCCGCCGCCCGGCTCGCTCACCCCGCCCGCCTCCCTGCCCGGCCAGTCCACCCTCACCGGCGTGCCCGACGGCCCGCGCGGCCCGTTCGGCGCCATCGGCCCCGTCGCGCCTGCCGCGTCCACCAGCCTCGGCTTCGCCACAGAACCAACCGCGCCCACCGGCCCGCACGATCCGCCCGCGCGCCGCGTAACGCCGATCCTCATCGCGCTCGTGCTCTTCATCGTCAGCGCCGCCGGCGCCTTCACCCTCCTCTCGATCGCGCGACGGCCCGCCGCCACGCCGCCCCGCACCGGCAGCGCCAGCGGCTCGATCGGAGTCAACGCACGCGCCAATGGCTCCGCTTCCACGGGCGCCGCTTCATCATCACAGGCCGGCGCTCGCGGCTCCAGCAGCATCACCGGACCGTCACAGCCCGGCACGCTCGGCTCCGCCGGCGTCATCGCACCCTCACCTCCTGGCACTCTCGGCTCCGGCGGCGCTTCGCCGCTGCAGCAGCACGCAAACAATTCCGCTGCCGATGCTGCGCCCCAGCCCTCCCGTGCCGCGTCCGACACCCCCATCACCCCCGGTGCGCCGCCGCACGACACCCCCCCTTCCAGAGCCCGTGATACATCCGCGGATGCGCTCGTCGCAACTCCCGCCTCGCCGACCACCGCGAACAGCACGCCGCACGCCGGTGCAATCGCCGTACAATCCAGCCAGCCCGGCGCAGATTTGCCATCTGGCTCGCTTCGCGTCGTCGCCATTCCGCGCCACACCATCACAGTCGACGGCAAGCCCTACGGCGACACACCGCTCACGATCACGCTCAGGGTCGGCAGACATCGCGTCCGGATGCAGAACATGGAAAACCAGCGCAGCGAAGTCATCCCGATCACGATCACCGAGCAGCACACCACCACCATCGAGCGGATGCCCCAATGACCCTCCTCGCCCGGACCCGCTGACATGCGGCTCGCGCTCGCTCTCCTCCTCGGCCTCGCCGTCCTGATCGCGCTCGGCTCCACCGCGCACGCCGGCGGCGAGGTCGGCGTCGTCGTCACCGGCGAAAGCTGGATCCAGCCGCAGGTCACCGCCCAGTTCGAAGGCTGGCTCAGCCAGCACGGCCACAGCGTCCTGCCGCTGCCGGCCGACGCCCTCGACGCCCTCAAGCAATGCTTCGCCACCAACCCCGACACCCGCGACGTCAGCTGCGCGCGCGGCGTGCTCGACAAGCTCCCCCAGCCCAGCAGCGTGATCTACGCCGGCGTCGACACCAAGAACGCCGCCAGCGGCACCCCCGACGTCACCCTGACCGCGTTCTGGTTCGACAGAGGCCACGAGGCCATCGCCGGCAAGCAGACCTGCCCGCACTGCACCGACCAGTCCCTCCGCACCACCGCCGACGACCTCCTCAAGCGCCTCATCGGCGGCAGCGACCCAGGTCACGTCAAGCTCAAGTCCGCCCCGCCCGGCGCCACGATCATCATCGACGGCAAGGCGATCGGCGTCGCCCCGCTCGACTGGGACCTCCCGCCCGGCAAGCACACCATCCAGATGGACAAGCTCGGCCACCGCTCCGCGTCCAAGGCCATCCAGGTCAGCAGCAACAAGTCCGACCTCGTCGTGCTGACCCTCACCCCCGAGGGCACCGACACTGGCGGCACCCGCCTGCCCCGCTGGTTCCCCGCGACCGCGACCATCGGCGGCGGCGTCGCGCTCGCCACCGGCGCCGGCCTGATCATCTTCAGCCCCCGCGATGATCCTCACGCGACCAACCGCTTCTATCACAGCACCTGGGAGACCGGCATCGGCGTGGCCGTTGGCGGTGCCGTCATCGGCGGCATCGGCGCCTACCTGTGGCTCCGCTCTTCCCGGACGACATCGGCCCCGATCGCGGCATTCACCGGTGACACCGGCTACATCGGCTGGCAGGGTCGCTTCTGACGTGGCGCCGATCATAACGCAATCGTTCACATATTCAGGAGAATGGCCCCATGATTCGCCTAGCCGTGGTGGTGATTTCGCTGATCGCGCTCGCCAGCTGCAAACACGTGCCAGAGCAACGCTAATTGCACGACCATGGCCTTTCCAGTGTGCGACACGGCCAACAAGACCTGCGTGCAATGCCTTGAGGGGATGACCATGGCTTGCGGCGGGACGACACCAGTATGCAAGAATAGCAAGTGCACTGCGTGTACACAGCATGCCGACTGCACGCGATCGAATGCATGTCTTTCGGACGGTTCGTGTGTTGCTGATGATATGCAGGTTGCGTATGTCGATTCGATCACGGGCACCGACAACATGACCTGCTTCAAGAGCGCTCCGTGCACAAGAATAACAAAGGCGCTTGCCACGAAGCGGCCGTACGTGAAGCTGAAAGGAGACTTCGACGAAGCGGTGACCATTAATGATCAGAACGTAACGTTGCTCGCGGATCCGGGGGCTACACTGGCCCGGAATCAAACCGGCCCAATCCTTCAGATCACGGCGACTGGAACGAATACTGCCATGGTCGAGATTGATGATCTGCAGATCACAGGCACGTCTGGGCGGGACAATACCGGCATCTCAGTTCCCGTGAACGGCAATGTCACGCTGTCGCTCAAGCGTGCGAAGATCTCAGGAAATCAAGTCGTGGGGATCAACTTTTCCGGAGGCTCGTTGACCATCTCCAAGTCGGAAATCTACAGCAACCAAGGCGGGGGCGTCTCTATCGGCGCGTCGATGACATTCGACATCACGAATAGCTTCATCTATCGCAATGGTTCCTCGAATGCAATGGTGGGGGGCGTAGCACTTCCTTTGCTTGCCGGTAGCACAAGCCGCTTCGAGTTCAACACCGTTGTCGATAACCAGATTCAGAATAGCACTACCTTGTCTGGCGGTGTGACTTGCGACAAGGCTGGTTTTACCGCTCCAAACAACATCATTGCACGCAATCTTGTCAACAACGACCCGAACAAGATGACCTCAAACACCCTGGGGCTCTGCGCCTATCCCACATCGACTGTCAGTCCAACCGTGACAGCGCTCAAATTCTCCTCTCCAGACACCGCTCTGTACAACTATCACATCACCGCGGGCAGCTCGGCCATCAACCAGGCAACCACTCCCTCCACCATCACCGTCGACTTCGACAACGATCCACGTCCGAAGAGCGCCAGCGATCAAGGAGCGGATCAGTACAAGCCATGACCGCCGCGACGGACACGATGACTTCGGGGAAGACGAGGATCTCGATCGCGCTGCCGATTCTCGCAATTGCCTGCATCGTCAACGTCACTGCTTGCGGGTACCCGCCGCTCGCCGCTTTGAACGATGCCTCCGGCGGGATGTGCGCCAACAGCGGCGACTGCCAGATCGCAGACTTCCCGGCCTGCGATACCGCCCAGAAGATCTGCGTGCAATGTTTCGGAGACA
>VBLP01000066.1 GCA_005887925.1 Deltaproteobacteria bacterium
CGCCTCCGAGCAGGACATCGAGATGCCGCTCGACGTGTGCGCGTTCATCGGCAAGGAGGTCGCCTCGGCGCTCGACCACGCGCACCGGAAGCGCGACCACACCGGCCGCTCGCTCGGCATCGTCCACCGCGACGTGTCGCCGCAGAACGTCCTGGTGTCGTACTCGGGCGAGGTCAAGCTCGTCGACTTCGGCATCGCCAGATCCGATCGACCACCGCTCGGACATCTTCTCCGCCGGCATCGTGCTCTACGAGATGATCACCGGGCAGATGCTCTATCTCGAGGAGGACCTGCACAAGCTGCTCGAGATGGCGCGCTCCGCGGAGATCCGCCCGCCGAGCGTGCTGCGCCGCGGCGTGCCGCCCCAGCTCGAGCGCATCGTGATGCACGCGCTCGCCAAGGTGCCCGGCGAGCGCTACCAGAGCGCGTCCGACCTCGCGACCGACCTCGAGCGCTTCCTCCACGCGTACTCGCCGGTGTTCACCGCATCCAAGCTGTCGAACCTGGTGCGCCAGGTGGTCGGCGACCCGATCCAGGTGCCGGACGACCCGGGGTTCGCGAGCATCGAGTTCCGCGACGGCGTGATGTCGACCCATCCGCTCGACGACTCCGAGCTCGTGCACGCGGGCGACGAGCTGCGCGACGAGAACAGCGTGATCTTCCGGGTCGCCGAGCTCGGCAAGCAGGCCGCCGAGCCGGCCGCCCGCCGCGCGCGCTGGCCGAATCAGCCGCCCCAGCCGGCGCAGCACCCGCGCCAGCCCACGCCGCGGCCGAGCCAGCCGCCGGCGCGGTCGAGCACGCCGCCGCGCGCGAGCACGCCGCCGCCGACCCCGCCGGCGGTCCGCCAGTCCGCGCCGCGCGTGACCCGGGCCACCGATTCTCCGCTGTCGGTGCCGGCGGTCCCGGTGCGGCCGTCATCGAGCGCGAAGGTGCCCTCGATTGTCCCGCCGCGGGCGTCGGGCAAGCTGCCGCAGGTCAAGCCGCGCATGCCCGACGAGGACACCCGCCAGCTCGAGTCGCCGGCGCCGGCCAACCCGCTTCACGATGACACGAGCGGCCTGCTCACCACCGACGGTGACAAGCTGTGGGACGACCTCGGCCGGCTCGATCCGGGCGACGATCTCGACGGCATCGGCGAGCGCACGCTGATCACCGGCGCGCCCGGCATGCCGGGGATCGCGGCGGGCGGCTTCATGATGGACGTCGCGGCCGACGGCGAGCAGATCGAGGTGACGCTGGTCACCAGCGCGCCGACCGGGCCCGACTTCGCCCCCGAGGTCGCCGCCGTCGACTCGACGGCCGCGCCGAGCGACGACGACGACGACGGGCCCACGCTGTCGCGCGACTTCGCGCTCGACCACCCGACCAAGCCGGCGCGACCCAAGCTGCGGGCCGAGCCGCCGGCCGCGCTGGCGGCCAACATCCACGCCCCGGCGGTCAGCGAGCTGCGCAGGCCGCGCACGTCGCGGCGCACGCCGCCGGGTGGCTCGCCGCCCAACGTGCTGCAGGCGATCGTCGGGGCGAGGGCGGGTGCGCCGATGCCCGCGCCGCGCTCGATCGCGCCGCCCACGCCGCCGCCGTCGGCGACCCACGCGACGGTCGCGATGCCGCCCCAGCCGGCGATGCCCGGGATGCCGGGCATGCTCGCGCAGCCGCCGCAGTCCACCCTGCAGGGCATGTCGCCGCCGGTGATGATGCCGCAGGCCACGACGCCGCCGCCGATGATCCCGTCCGGGCCGCAGACGCCGACCGATCCGTACCTCGCGCAGTTTCCGGTCGGGACTCCCGGCGCCCAGCCGTCGTACAACCACGACGCCTCGGGTCTGCCGATGGGGCTGCCGACGCCGCCCGGCGTGACGCTGCCGGCCGCGGGCATGACGGTGCAGCCCGGCGTGCCGTACCCGCCGCCGTTCGGCTACCCGCATCAGCTCGCGACCGAGGTCTCGCCGCACGGTTATCCGCAGATGTCGCCGGGCGCGCTGTATCACTTCCAGCCCACGCCGCAGCCGACGTCGCTGACCGGCCAGATGCGGCTGCTCGAGGTCGACGAGATCCCGTCGCAGTTCAAGATCGGCTCGGCGGGGCGGCGCTGGTTCACCTATATCGTGTCGGGGATCCTCGCGGTCTCGGTCGCCGCCGGCGTGACGTTCCTCATCATCCGCTCGACCCGCGAGCCGCCGCCGACCATGGGCTCGGTCCACCTCGAGTCGGTGCCGTCGGGCGCCGAGGTGATCTTCGACGGCACGCGGCTCACCGATCGCACGCCGTTGACGATCGACGGCGCGCCGGTCGGCACCCGGCACACGATCACGATCGTGCTGCCGCACTATGCGCCGCACACCGAGACGATCGACATCCCCAAGAACGGCCGCGAGGTGTCGATCATCGCCCAGCTCGCCTCGATCACCGGCAAGATCCCGGTCAACACGATGCCCGCGGGCGCCGAGGTCCGGATCAACGGCCAGGTCCGCGGCGTGACCCCGACGGTGATCAACGACGTCGATATCGAGTCGACCCGGACGATCGAGCTCCGGCACAAGGATTTTCCGCCCCACGAGGTCATCCTCAAGTGGACCGCGGACGGCCGGGCTCCCGTCGACTACCGGTTCACACACTGACCCGGCGGTGCGTGATGGTGGCAGCGCTCGCGCTAGCGCGATGACACCCGTGCGTTACCCGACGACGACGGCGTGGTTTGCGATTTGCTTGTTACGTTGTCAAGATGTGGAGTCTCCGTCCGTCGTCGGTAAGATCGGTAGTGTGTGCCTTTGTCGTGATCGTGAGTGGATGTAAACACCACGATGGCGACGCCACGGATGCGGGGAATCCCGATGCGTGCGAAGGTATCGGATGCTCGATCGTGGATTGCACCGCGCAGAACCGGTCGCCGACCACGATCTCGGGGGCTGTGTATGCCCCCAACGGAACGCTGCCGCTGTTCGGCGTGACGGTCTACGTGCCGATCCACGATCCCGGGCCGCTGCCCGCCGGCGTGCAGTGCGATCGCTGCGTCACGAGCCTGCCGGGCGGCGCCTACGCGCAGGCGCTCACCGATGAAGCCGGGCACTTCACGCTCTACGATGTTCCCGCGGCGGACAACGTCCCACTCGTGATCCAGGTCGGCAAGTGGCGGCGCCAGCTCGTCGTGCCCAGTGTCGCCGCATGTCAGAACACAGCGCTCGCCGCCGCGTCGACCACGCTGCCCCGGGATCATACCCAGGGCGACATGCCGCAGATCGCGATCACGACCGGCGACGCCGACGCGCTCGACTGCCTCGTCCGCAAGCTCGGCATCGCCGACGCCGAGATTCGGCGGCGGCACGGGCAGCTTCAGCAACGCGACGACGCTGTGGGGCGACGTCGACAAGCTCTCGGGGTACGACATCGCCGTGTTCTCGTGCGAGGGCGGACAGCATCCGGAGACCAAGCCGCAGTCCGCGATGCAGGCGGTGCACGACTACGCCGGCCGCGGCGGCCGCGTGTTCATGTCGCACTGGCACAACATCTGGATCGGCGGCGAGAAGACCAAGCCCAGCCATGGCCTGGCCGACTGGGAATCGATTGCGACATTCGATTTCAATGCCGCCCAGAACGAGACCACCCAGCTGACGTTCGTCGACGAGACCGCCCCCAAGGGCGCATCGTTTGCGACCTGGCTCCAGAACGTCGGGGCATCCCCGATCCGCGACCAGCTCCAGATCAACGACCCGCGCTTCACCTGTCAATCGGTGACCGCCGGCAAGGCCGAGCGCTGGGTCTACGTCGATCCGACCCAGTCCACGCCGCTGGGCAAGACCGGCGTACAGGACATGCTGTTCACCACACCGCAGGACCAGACCCCCGACAATCGCTGCGGCAAGGTGGTATTCTCCGACATGCACGTATCGGCCGACTCGAGCTCGAAGTCGGGCACCCCGTACCCGGGTGGGTGTTCCAGCCAGCCCCTGTCGGCGCAGGAGAAAGCGCTCGCGTTCATCTTCTTCGACATCGCGTCCTGCGTCGGAATTCTGCAGTAGGGGTTCTTCCGAACGATCGCCGCGGCCGAGTAGCGTCGTGATCTCGCCGAGCCCTGTCTGTCTCGCTGTCGCAACCATGGTCGGAGAAGACTCGCCTACTGGATCACGCCGACGCAAGACGCGATGTCGAAGAAGATGAACGCGAGCGCCTTCTCTTGTGGCGACAGGTCGGTCTGCGCGCACCCGGTCGGGAACGGCAGGCCAGCCTGCATGAGTTAGGTTGTGAGACAGATGTTGGACCCGCATCGCAAGATCCAAGCGTTGATCGATAGCTTCGTCGCCGAGCTCGGCGAGATCGCCAAGCACATTGCCCTCGAGCAGCTCAAGACGGCATTCGCGACCGCCAAGCTCGCGCCGCTCCCACCGCGGTCGTCGGCGCCGGCAGCCGCGCCAGCGCCGGCATCGGGGAGGCAGAGCCGCTCCCGCCGCGGCCAGCGCGAGATCGAGGCGCTGCGCAGCCGGCTCCTCACGGTGATCGGCGACAACCCGGGCTGCCGCGCCGAGGACATCAACAGCGCACTCGGCACGCGGACGCCGCAGATCGCCCAGCCGCTGCGGCGGCTCGTCGCCGATCGCCTGGTACGGACCGAGGGCGTGCGGCGCGGTACTCGGTATTTTGCGATCGGCGCGACCGGCCAGGCCGAGGTGCACAACGGCCGGCGGCCCGCGGCCGAGGCGGCGAGCGCGGACGAAAACCCCGGCTAGCGGCGCCTCGGATCAGATCGCGGCGGCGGCGACGATCGCGGCGACGCCGGCCACGACCAGCGCGAGCCACAGCACGCCGTAGGAGCGATGCGGTAACGACGGGCGGGAGCCTCTGGCCAGCGGCGCACCCTGGCTGGGTCGCGGTATCGGCGTCCCTGCGCCCGTGATCGGCCAGGCCATCGCTGCGCCGGGCGCGCTGGCCGGCGTCGGATGCGCCGCGGGGCCGGGGCGGCTGCGCCGCTCGATCTGCACCGCCACGCCCTGCAGCGTCGTGAACGACGGGATCGCCAGCGGCGGCTGCGGCGGGATCGCCAGCGGCGGCTGCGGCGCGGCCGGCGTCGCAATCGCCGGGGCCGGCGTCGGTGAGGGCCGCGAGGCGCCCGCCACCTGCTGCGAGCTGCGCGACACGGCGGAGCCGTGGGCGAGCCGCTGCTCGCGGGGCGGCGTCAGGCGCTCGATCCAGGGCAGCGTCTCCGGCTCGCGACCGACCGCGCGCCCGTTCCCGCCGCTCCACAGCCGGTCCTCGGGGATCGTGGCTCCTGCCTCGAAGCCGGCATCCGGGTCGCGCTCGGTCCGGGCGCGCAGCAGCCCATCGTCGATCCCACGGGGGAGGACCCCCGCCCCGCCGGCAGAGCCGTCGGGGTCCCCACCCCCCGCGCTCGGCGTTCGCCGAGCGATCGTCGCCGCCTCGGCGTGGGCCGCGCCCAGCACCGGATGCACCGCGGTCACTTCCTCGCGCGACGTCGGACGCTGCGCCAGCACGCGGCCCAGCGTCGCGGCCAGCTCGATCACGCTGGGGAAGCGATGCTCGGGCTCGCGCTCGAGGCAGCGCATCACGATCCGGTCGAGCGCGGCCGGGATCGCGGCGAGCACCGACGGCGGCTGCGGCGTCTGGGTCAGCAGTGCCGTCATCATGCCGGCCGGGCTCGTCAGCTTGGCGAACGGCCGCCGGCCGGTCAGCATCTCGTACAGCACGACGCCGAGCGAGTAGATGTCCGAGGCCTCCCGGCACTCGCCGCCGACGATCTGCTCCGGCGACATGTAATCGTACGTGCCGATCATGTGCCCGGCGTGGGTCAGCTCCTGGCCGTCGTCGATCGCGCTGCCGCGCGCGATCTTGACGATGCCGAAATCGATCACCTTGACGAGCGAGCTGCCGCCGCGGTTCTCGACGTGAATGTTCGCCGGCTTGAGGTCGCGGTGCACCACGCCGAGCGCGTGCGCCTCGGCGAGCGAGCTGCACACCGCGCGCGCGATCGCCACCGCCGTCTGCCACGGCAGCAGGCGCTCGCGCTCGAGCCGGTCGTGCAGGCTCTCGCCGGACAGGAGCCCCATCGCGATGTACAGAACGCCCTCGGCTGTCTCGCCGACCGCGAAGGTGGTGACCGTGTGCGGATCGTGGAGCTGGGTCAGCGTCGCGCCCTCGCGCTGGAACCGCGCGACCATGTTCGGATCGCCGGTCAGCGTCGGATGCAGCACCTTGAGCGCCAGCGGCGTGCCGTCCGCCGTGCGCGCGCGGTAGATCGCGCCGAACCCGCCGGTCGCGATCCGCTCCTCGATCAGGAACCGCTCATCGAGCCAGGTCCCGAGCAGCGGATCGCCCTTGCCGGGGCGGCGTCCCTGGAAGGTGCTCGGCTCATCCGAATGCGACATCTGCCACGTACATACGGTCGAGCCGTCCAAATCTATTCATGCGAAGAATTTTGCCCCAATTTTGGCAAGGGATCCCAGGAGATCCCAAGGTGGCGGCGTCCGCCACCACCGCCGCTTGTACTCCATCCTCGGCGGTGGCGCCACCGCGATCGGGCACCATCACTCGTGACGAGCCGAGGATCTGATAGTGTCGGCGTCGCCATGGTTGCCACCGCAAAGCAAGCTGCACAGGGGGAGATCACCACGCTGCTCGGACGCG
>VBLP01000446.1:0-1301 GCA_005887925.1 Deltaproteobacteria bacterium
GTCAGAGCGCCGCGAGGAACGCCACGAGATCCGCGTGCTCCTGTCGCGAAAAGCCGATGTTAAACCGCTGGTTATAGAAGTCCACGACCGCGTCCAGGTCAGCCGCGGAGCCGTTGTGGAAGAACTCGAGCGTTACCGAGCCGCTGATGATGCGCCCCAGGAGACCCAGATGGTCGGGCGGCGACGCGCCCGCTTCGCGGGGGGTGACCCAGAGATCGATGTGACGCGCGTCGGCGGGGACCTCTGCGTTCGCCTCGACGGAGCAGATGCCTTCGACCGCATCGCGAACCAGTTGCTTGCCGAACCGATCGAACGGTGTGCGTGTCACCGCGGTGACGATCGCACGACGTGATGTGAGGACAAAGAAACGGACGTGAATGCGAGCGCGCTGGAAGCGTTGCACACGTTGAAGCGCCGACGCTTCGATCCCGCTACGCTCATGACGTGCCCAGCGTTGAAATTCGCGCAGCGCGATCCGCGCCTCGATTCTTTGCCAAACGCTTTGCCACAATCCAGGGAAAGCCGTGGGACGCGGCGGCACCCAGCGGGATCAGCTCGAGTCCAAGTGCGCGAGAGGGTTGCAATGCGTCGACGACAAACAGGTTTTCGATCGCCCCTCTCTCGGGCGTGCGCCCCGATCTGCCTCGCGCTGCTTGGTCTCGCTCGACGTCGTGGTGAATAATGCGGGCTAGCAAAGCCCCCGCGGGACCGCGGATTCTACGAGTAAGAAAATCGCGATCTTGCGGATGATTTTCAGGTCAGCCGCGCGAGCTGGGCTATCGTCGCCGCGATGACCGTCACCTATCGCGTACCCGGCGCGATCCTCACCGAGCGCGAGCACACCGTCCCGCTCCGTCACGGCGCGCCCGACGGCCGCACGCTCACCGTGTTCACGCGCGAGGTCGCCGCCCCCGACGGCGCCCCGCGCCCCTACCTGCTGTTCCTCCAGGGCGGCCCCGGCTTCGAGGCGACGCGCCCGACCAGCCCGCCGTCCGGCTGGATCAAGCGCGCGCTCGCCGACTACCGCGTGCTGCTGCTCGACCAGCGCGGCACCGGCCGGTCCAGCCCCGTCGGCAGCCACCTTCCCGGCGACACCCCCCACGCGCAGGCCGAGTACCTCGGCCACTTCCGCGCCGACGCGATCGTGCACGACGCCGAGCTGATCCGGCGCGAGCTCGGCATCGCCCGCTGGAGCGTGCTCGGCCAGAGCTTCGGCGGCTTCACCGCCATGACCTACCTGTCGTTCGCGCCCGGCGGCCTCGCCGAGGTCTTCATCACCGGCGGCCTGTCGCCGATCGGCC
>VBLP01000446.1:1327-8851 GCA_005887925.1 Deltaproteobacteria bacterium
CCCCGACGACCGCGCCCGCGCGCGCGACCTGTTCCACCGGCTCGACGCCGAGGACGTCCGCCTCCCCTGCGGCGACCGCCTCACCGCGCGCCGCCTCCAGCAGCTCGGCCTCTGGCTCGGCGACAGCGCCGGCTTCGAGCTCCTGCACCACGTCCTCGAGCTCCCGTTCGGCTCGCCCGCGTTCCTCCACGATGCCGAAGGCGGTGTCCGGTTCGCGCGCAACCCGATCTACGCCACCCTCCACGAATCGTCCTACGCCGACGGCTGCCCGACCCGGTGGTCCGCCGCCCGCCTCCTCCCCGACGAGGTCGCCCGCGACGGCCTGTTCACCGCCGAGCACGTCTTCCCCTGGATGTGGGACGACTACGCCGCGCTGCGCCCCCACCGCGCCGCCGCCGACCTCCTCGCCGATCATCCCTGGCCCCGGCTCTACGACGCCGACCAGCTCCGCCGCAACGACGTCCCCGTCGCCGCGACGATCTACGTCAACGACCTCTACGTCGAGCGCGCCTTCGCCGACGAGACCGCCGCGACCATCCGCGGCCTGCGCCCCTGGATCACCAACGAGCTCGAGCACAACGGCCTGCGCGCCGACGGCGAGCGCGTCCTCGGCCGCCTGATCGACCTCGTCCGCGGCAACGCGTGACCTGCGAGACCCTCCGCGCGGCTCTGGCAGGCCCGCGCCGGTCGAGCACCCCAGCGGGTCACGGCTTCGGCCTGGCCGCGCGCAGCGAGGCGAGCGTGCCGCGCGTGGTGATCCGCTCGACGTCGGTCTGGAGCTCGATCAGCGCGGTCGTGCCGGCGGCGACGGCGCGCTCGAAGGCGGGCAGGAGCTCGGCCGTGCGCGTGACCCGCTCGGCGTGGGCGCCGTAGGCGCGGGCGAGCGCGACGAAGTCGGGGTTCACGAGATCGGTGGCGATGGAGCGCCCCGGGTAGTCGCGCTCCTGGTGCATGCGGATCGTGCTGTAGCTGGCGTTGTTGAAGATCAGCAGGATCGGCCGGGCGCCGTGCTGGATGCCGGCGGCGATCTCCTGGCCGCTCATGAGGAAGCCGCCGTCGCCCGCGAAGCAGACGACCAGCCGATCGGGATGCATCAGCGACGCTGCGATCGCGGCCGGCGCGCCGTAGCCCATCGCGCCGCTGATCGGCCCGAGCAGCCGGCCGGGCCGGCCGTAGGACAGGTAGCGCATCGGCCAGCCGGTGTGGTTGCCGGCGTCGAGCACGACGATCGCGACGCGCGGCAGATACGCGCGCAGGTCGGCCAGCGCCCGCCCCATGTCGAGCGCGCCGTCGTACGGGCTGGGCGCGAGGCTGGCGAGGTAGTCGGCATGGGCTGCCTGGGTCCAGGCGCGCCAGCGCGGCGCAGCCTGGGCCTGGGCCTGGGCCTGAGCCTGAGCCTGAGGATGAGGATGAGGTCGGAGGGCGGCGAGCGCGGCGGCGAATGCGACGGGACCGGCGGCGATGCCGAGCGCCGGGCGAAACACGCGGCCGATCTCGTCGGGATCGGGATAGACGTGCACGAGCGCGGTGCGAGGGTCGGGCGCGGCGAGCGTCGTGTAGTCGGCCGTGGTGATGTCGCCGAGCCGCGTGCCGAGCGCGATCACGAGGTCGGCCTCGCGCAGCCGGGTGCGCAGCGACGGCACGGGGGCGATGCCGAGGTCGCCCGCGTAGACCGGGCTGGTGTTGTCGATGAGATCCATGCGGCGGAACGCCGCGACCGTCGCGAGGTCCCACGCCTCGGCGAACGTCTGGACCTGGGCGCACGCGGCGTCGGTCCAGCGCGATCCGCCCACGATCAGCATCGGGCGCTCCGCCGCCTCGAGCAGGCCACGCAGCCGCGCGAGGTCGGCGGGGTCGGGTCCCGGCTGGACCGCGAGGTACGGCGCGGCGTCGGGCACGGTCACGGTGTCGCCCAGCATGTCCTCGGGCAGCGCCAGCACGACCGGGCCCGGCCGCCCCGAGGTGGCGACGTGGAACGCGCGCGCCAGGTACTCGGGCACGCGCTCGGCCTGGTCGATCTGCGCCACCCACTTGGCGAGCGGTGCGAACATCTGCCGGTAGTCGACCTCCTGGAACGCCTCGCGGTCGACCCTCCCGCGCGCGATCTGGCCGACGAGCAGCACCATCGGCGTGGAGTCCTGCAGGGCGGTGTGCACGCCGATCGCGGCGTGGCATGCGCCCGGGCCGCGCGTGACGAGCGCGACCCCCGGCCGGCCGGTGAGCTTGCCGTAGGCCTCCGCCATGTTGGCAGCCCCGGCCTCGTGGCGGGTGTGGACGAGCCGGATGCGATCGCGGACGTCGTACAGGGCGTCGAGCACCGCGAGGTAGCTCTCGCCGGGGACGCAGAACGCCAGGTCGACGCCGTGGACGACGAGCTGGTCCACGACGACCTGGCCGCCGGTGCGGGCTCTGGTGGGTGCAACGGTCATCTCGCTCCAGGTCGGTTCAGTGCTCGGTCGCTCGGGCACCAGATCTCGCGGGGCCCTGGGTGCGACCGGCGCCATCTTACTCAAACGTCCGCCGCGCGCATCCGCGGCGGCCGGCGATGACCGGCCGGCTGGTCGAGCGCACCCGACCGCAATCACGAGAACCTACAGTCGCCCACATAACAGATTTCCAGCATGGCTCGTCGCGGCAATATCGGCTTGCCGCGCACTGCTCTCTGCAGTCCGCGATTGCCGTTATTCAAAGTTAAGCTCGGATGAAGAACGATATTGAAATACCACCCCGCGGCGTGGTGGACTGCGCGACGACGCGACCACCATTCCCCGCGCCGAGCCGCATCCGGCGGCCGTCGCGGCGACGGTGAGTCATGCCCTCACGGTCGCGTGGATGAACCGTTCCGGAATTGGACCACAGGAGACCCCATGTTCAGAACAGCGCTCGTATTTGCAGTGACCTGTAGTGCCCTGTCATTCGGCTGCGGCGCCGATCGCAACGCATCAGAAGACACGCAGGAGATCATAGACAATCTGGTCCAGGCCGGATTCCCCGCCGACGACATCATGGTGGTCGATGGCATCGTCTACACCGGCCGCGACGGCGCGGTGAGCCTGGCCGCCTCGCGCGAGATGCTCGAGGTCGACACCTCGGCCGGCCCGGACGAGCAGTACCGGACCACCAACCTGGTGAGCCGGACCCTGACGACGATCTGCGTCAACGGCGCGGCGTTCACCGGCAAGTTCAGCACGGCGCTCAACGCCGCGATCACCAACTACAACAACCTCGGGCTGACGTTCCAGATGCGGCGGACCAGCGGCAGCACGACCGGGTGCGGCGCGACGATCACCGCGCGGGTGTCGAGCGGCACCGGCGGCAGCTCGGGCTTCCCGTCGGGCGGCCGGCCGTTCAACACGATCAACATCGGCTCCGGCCTCCAGAGCGCCACGTTCGGCACCAACACCGTCACCCACGTCATCACCCACGAGCTCGGCCACTGCGTCGGCATGCGCCACTCCGACTTCTTCAACCGCAGCATCAGCTGCGGCGGCGCGGCGACCAACGAGGGCAGCGGCGGCGTCGGCGCGATCCTGATCCCGGGCACGCCGAGCGGCGCGACCGTCGGCGGCTCGGTCATGAACTCGTGCTTCCGCACCGTCGAGACCGGCCGGTTCACCAGCACCGATGTCACCGCGCTGACGACGCTTTACTAGCGCCGCGCGCGCGTGATGTAGTCCGTCGATGACCGCACGCGCCGCGCTCGCCGCCACCGCCTGGTCGGCGATCGCGGCGTGCGGCGGGTCGTCGCAGGTCGAGCTCTGCGAGGCATCGCAGGCCGTGCGGCTGCCGCGCTCGCAGTGCGGCCCCGGGCTCGAGCTCACGCCGGTCAACCAGTACCAGGGCGCGATCGCCGCCGTCGCCGATCGCGAGGACGCCGTGGTCCTGATCAACGGCAACTGCAGCGGCACGCTGATCGCGGCGGCGGCCGGGCCGGTGGTGCTGACGGCGGGCCACTGCGTGGTCCCCGGCGATCCGGTGCTGCTGGCGTTCAACGTCGAGGATCAACCCGACGGCGACCGCCTGGTCACCGATGGCGCGGTGCTCGAGCGCGCCGACGAGCCCGACTACGCGCTGATCCGGCTCGACCGCATGCCGGCGATCGCGCCGACGCCGCTGACCACGCGGCCGAGCGACCGGCTCGCGGTCATCCAGCATCCCCGCGGCGGGCCGAAGGTCGTCGCCGAGGGCAACTACGGCGGCGCGTGCGGCGGGCAGATCTTCTACACCGACCTCGACACGCTCGTCGGCAGCTCCGGCGCCGGCGTGGTGACGCGCGCAGGCTACCTGCTCGGGGTCCACACCGACGGTGATTGCACCAGGGACGGAACGGGCTCCAACCGCGGCTGGAGCGCCGGGAGCATCGTCGCGGCGTCGCTGTACCTGCAGGACGCCGACATCGCCGATCGCTGACCGGATCGCCGTTGCAGACCTCGGTGGCGCGGATACACTGCGCCCGCCCATGCGAATCACACCGGCGGCCCTCCTCGTCCTCGCGCTGTCCTGCTCGCATCCCCAGCCCGCCGCACCGCCGGCCACCGCGGCCACCCCGGCATCCGCGCCCGCCGCCGCGGCCCCGGCCGACGGCCGCGACTGGATCGCACGCAGCAACCAGAACACCCAGCTCCTGCTCCAGGTCCAGGCCCAGTTCACGCCGGAGCTCGCGTCGCGGCTGGGCATCCCCGGGCTCGACGACCGGATCTCGGACTTCATGCCCGGGCACCGCCAGCGCCAGCGCGACGCGATCAAGAAGGTGCAAGCCGAGCTCGAGCGCCGGCTCGCCGGCGAACACGACGCGCGGGTCGCGCAGGACCTGCAGATCCTGATCGACGCCGCCAGGCGGCAGGTCCGCGGCAGCGAGCTGAGCGAGAAGCTCCAGGTCCCGTACTACAACGTGCCGCAGCTGCTGTTCGGCAGCATGCGCTCGCTGCTCGAGCCGCAGATCGCGGCGGAGCGCCGGCCCGCGGCGCTGGTCCGGCTGCGCAAGTACCTCGGCATGGACGGCGGCCAGCCGTCGCTGATCCAGGTCGTCCAGGCCGAGACCCGCGAGGGCCTGCAGAAGGGGCTGCTCGCACCCGCGCGGATCGCCGTCGAGAACGAGCTCGACACCGCCGAGCCGCTGATCGCCGGCGTCGACAAGCTGTTCAAGGAGTTCGAGATCGCCGGCGCCGAGCAGCCGCTCGCCGAGATGCACAAGCAGCTCGCAGTGTACCTCTCGTTCGTGCGCAGCGAGCTGCTGCCGAAAGCGCGCGACGACTTCCGGCTGCCGCCCGAGCTCTACGCGTTCAGCCTGGTGCAGACCGGCGTCGACATCGCGGCCGACGAGCTGGCGCGCCGCGCCCACCAGGCATTCACCGAGATCCAGGGCGAGATGCAGAAGACCGCGGCCAAGATCGCGCAGCAGCACGGCTGGCCGTCGGACTACCGCGAGGTGATCAAGCAGCTCAAGAAGACGCAGATCCCCGACGACCAGGTGCTCGAGTTCTACAAGCGCCGGCTCGCGCAGATCGAGGACATCATCCGCGCGCAGCGCCTGGTGACCTTGCCCGATCGCCCGGCGCGGATCCGGATCGGCACGCCGGGCGAGAACGCGCAGCAGCCCGCGCCGCACATGGTGCCGCCGCGCTTCATCGGCAACACCGGCGAGCAGGGCGAGTTCGTGCTGCCGCTCTCGATGCCGGGCAAGACCACCCAGAAGTACGACGACTTCAACTACGATGCCGCGGCGTGGACGCTGACGGCGCACGAGGCGCGCCCCGGCCACGAGCTGCAGTTCTCGCGGGTGATCGAGGCCGGCGTGTCGCTGGCGCGCGTGACGTTCGCGTTCAACAGCGTCAACGTCGAGGGCTGGGGCCTGTACTCCGAGGCGATCACGCTGCCGTACATGCCGCTCGAGGGCCAGCTGATCAGCCTGCAGCTGCGGCTGCAGCGCGCCGCGCGCGCCTTCCTCGACCCCGAGCTCCAGATCCCCGGCAAGTGGACGCCCGAGGCGGCCCGGCAGTTCCTGCAGAAGGAGGTCGGCCTGTCGCCCGCGTTCGCCACCGAGGAGGTCGACCGCTTCACGTTCCGCTCGCCGTCGCAGGCGACCGCCTACTTCTACGGCTACATCAAGCTGCTCGAGCTGCGCGACGCGGCCCAGAAGCAGCTCGGCAGCCGGTTCGACCCGCTGACGTTCCACGACACGATCCTGGCGCAGGGCATCCTGCCGCCGGATCTGCTGCACAAGGCGGTGCTGGCCGAGCTCAAGTGATGGACGACGTCGTCATCATCGGCGGCGGCGTGTCGGGCCTGGCGTTCGCATTCCACGCCGCGCGCGCCGGCCGCGCCGTGCGCGTGGTCGAACAGGACGCGCGGATCGGCGGCTGCGTCGACACCCGGACGTCGGCCGACGGGTTCTGGATCGAGCTCGGCGCGCACACCTGCTACAACTCGTACGGTGCGTTCCTCGAGCTCCTCGAGGGGCTCGACCTGCTCGGCGAGCTGCAGCCGCGCGGCAAGCCGGTGCTGCGCTTCGCCGACGGCGCGATCCTGCCCGGCAAGAACCTCGGCGGCCTGCTGCGCCGGATGAGCCTTCTGCAGCTCGCCCGCTCGCTGCCGCGCGCGATCGGCGCCTCGCCCGAGGGCCGCACCGTGCAGGCGCACTACGGCCGCATCGTCGGCGCCGGCAACTACGAGCGCGTGCTCGGCCCGATGCTGTCGGCGGTGCCGTCGCAGCGCGCCGACGGCTTCCCCGCCGACATGCTGTTCAAGAAGCGGCCGCGCCGCAAGGACGTGCTGCGCAGCTTCACGCTCAAGGGCGGCCTGGGCGCCATGGCCGAGCGCATCCGCCGTCAGCCCGGCGTGACGATCACCACCGGCCGCGCCGCGACGGCCGTCGAGCGCGACGGTGCCCGCTTCGCGGTCGTCCTCGGCGATGGCGAGCGGCTCGCCGCCGAGCTCGTCGCGATCGCCACGCCGCCCCGGACCGCGGCGCGCCTCCTGGCGGCGATCATCCCCGGCGCAGCGGCCCAGGTCGGCGAGATCGCCGAGGCGGCCGTCGAGAGCCTGGGCGTCGTGGTGCGCGCCGACCGGGTCGCCGGCGTGCCCTACGCGACGTTCGTCATTCCGCTCGGGCCGCGCGGCGACATCTTCCACTCGGTCGTGACCCGCGACGTCGTGGCCGATCCGACCTGGCGCGGCTTCGTCTTCCACTTCCGGCCCGGCCACACCGAGGACGACAAGCTCGCGCGCATCGCCGCGCTGCTCGGCATCGAGCGCGGCGACATCGCCTACCGCGCCGAGCGCAGCACCGTGCTGCCTTCGCCGGTGCTCGGCCACCGCGACGTCGTCGTCGGCCTCGACGCAGCGCTCGCCGCCGAGCGGATCGCGGTCACCGGCAACTGGTTCGCCGGGCTCTCGATCGAGGACTGCGTGCTCTGCTCGCGCGCCGAGTGGCAGCGCGTCGCGGCGCCTCGCGCGTGATGCGTCCGGCGCGACGCATGCGCGCCGCGGCGCTCACGGGCTGCACTGCGCGGACCGCTCCTCCGC
>VBLP01000447.1 GCA_005887925.1 Deltaproteobacteria bacterium
AATGGCGATCGGCCTGGGCTGCATGCGACTGTCGACGGAACGCGCGCGCGATCCAGAGCGCGGGCGCGCGGTGATCGCGGCAGCGGTCGACGCCGGTATCGAGTTGCTCGATACCGCGGACGCCTATGCGTGGGATGACAGCGAGGTCGGGCACAACGAGCGGCTGATCGCAGAGGTGATGACGAGCGCCGGGCGAAGAGTCGAGATCGTAAGTAAGGGCGGGCTGGTGCGGCCGGGCGGCGCGTGGCAGAGCGATGGCCGCGCCCGCCACCTGGCCGAGGCCGCCCGCGCGAGCCGCGACCGGCTCGGGGTCGATACGATCGATCTCTACCTGCTGCACGCGGTCGATCCGAAAGTGCCGCTCGCGACCAGCGTGCGGGCGCTGGCGCGGCTGCGCGATGACGGGGTGGCGCGGCAGATCGGACTGTCCAACGTGGGCCTGATCCAGCTCGAGGCCGCGCTCGCGATCGCGCCGATCGATGCGGTCGAGGTCGAGCTGTCGCCGTGGAAGCTCGACGCGGTGCGCGGAGGGCGACCGGCGTGCGGCGCGTTGCCGCCGATCCGGTGGTCGCGGCGCAGGCCCGGCGGGTCGGCGCGACCCCGGCCGAGCTGGTGCTGGCCTGGCTCGTGTCGCTGTCGCCGGTGATCGTCCCGCTGCCGGGCGCGACACGCGAGGCCACCGCCCGCAGCGCGGGCCGCGCCCAGAGGATCGTGCTCGACGACCAGGCCCGAGCTGCGCTCGCCGCGCGCTGGCTCGCCGATGGTTCTGCGGCGCCGATCGCGGGTGGCGACGATGCCTCGACCTTGGTGGGGGTGTCTTCCGGGGCGGAGGTGGAGCAGGTGGAGGTGGAGGTGGAGTCGGTGGAGGTGGAGTCGGTGGAGGTGGAGCAGGCGGAGGTGGAGCCGGTGGAGGTCGCGGAGGTGGTGATGGTGATCGGCATGCCGGCGAGCGGCAAGTCGACGCTGGCCGCGGGATATGCCGCGCGCGGGTATCTGCGGCTCAACCGCGACGAGCTGGGCGGCTCGCTCGCGGATATCGCGCACCGGCTCGATGGGAGATCGCGCGGCGCCGCGGCGCGGAGGTGTGCTGCGTGGTGATGGCGACGGCGCTCGAGCAGGCGCAGCACAACGCGGTGGTGAGGATCCTCGGCCGGCATGGCCGGCTGCTGATGCCGGGCGGCCCGGGCGCGCCGAACGAGCTGGCGCGCGCGAAGGAGATCGATCCGCGCGCGCTGTTCCGGTTCCGGCGCGTCTGGGAGCCGCCGCGCAGCGACGAGGGCTTCGCGGCGATCGAGGAGGTGCCGTTCGTGCGCGCGGCCTCGCCGGGCGGCACACCCGCGCTGATCGCGGAGCTCGACGGCGTGGTGTGGCGCGGGCGCCCACGCACTCCGGAGCAGATCGAGCTCCTGCCGGGCGCGCGCGACGCGCTCGCCGCGTGGTCGCAGCATCACGTCGTCGCCGGCACGATCTGGCAACCGGGGCTCGCGAGCACGGCGGCGCTCGCCGCGCGGCTGAGTGAGCTGGTCGGCGCGCCGATCGCGATCGCGCACTGCGCCCATCCGGCCGGCCCGCCGGTGTGCTGGTGTCGCAAGCCGCTGCCCGGGCTGGCGCTCGCGCTCGCGCACAGCCACGGGCTCGATCTCGCGCGCACGCTGCACGTTGGCAAGGGCCCGGCCGACCGCGGGTTCGCCGCCCGCGCGGGGATGCGCTACCTCGACATCGCGGCCGGCTGGCCGGCCCGGTGATGCCCGCCCGTGAATGCGATGACAGGGACATCGCTCGGCCGGGATCGTTCCCCTCACATCACGCGCCAATTACCTTGCGTCATGAAGGGTTACCCGCGGAGCTCACCTGATCTGACCCCGCCTCGCGTCGCAGTTTCCGCGATCTCTTCGTGGCTGCTCCTCGAATTCCGCCCGGACCGCACCGGCCTGGTAGCTTGCCTGCCATGATCGAGCGCTACACGCTGACGTCGCTCGACGGGATCGCCGATACGTTTGGCGTTGCGCCGCCGGCCGGCCCGCCACGGTTCAATGTTGCGCCGCTGCAGATGGCACCGGTCCGTACGCGGAACGGAGTGTTGTCGGCGCGCTGGGGGATCTTGCCGCCCTGGCGCGGCCATGGTGGCAAGCGCGGGCCGCACATCGTGCAGGTGCCGATCGATGCGATCGAGCAGGCGCCGATCCTGCGAAACGCATTCAAGAGCGATCGATGCCTGGTGATCGCAGACGGTTACTTTCTGTGGCGCCGGAGTGCCAAAAAAACGCAGCCGTTCTGGCTCCATCCGTCCGGAGATCCGTCGCGGCCGACCATTCGGTCGCACCCGATCGCGTTCGCCGGTGTCGCTGCGACACACCGCGACGATGGCCAGCTCAGCTTCGCGATCCTCGTCGGGCCGGCCAGCCCGCTGGTCGCTCCGATCGCATCGACCATGCCGATCGTGATCCCGGCCGATGGTCATGCGGCCTGGCTCACCGGACCGCGCGAGAGCGCACGCGACCTCCTCAACTTTTCACCGGTGGGCTGGCGCGCTGACCCGGTGTCGACCTGGGTGAACGCGATCGAGCACGACGATGTTCGATGCATCGAGCCGCTACTGGGCGTCGTCGTCGGGCTCGTGGCGCCCGAGACCGCGGCCAAGCAGAAGTCGTTCGGCGACGGCTTCATCAAGCTGATCAAGATGACGATCGCGCCGCTGATCTTCTGCACCGTGGTCACCGGGATCGCGCGGATGAAGACCCTGAAGGAGGTCGGCAAGGTCGGCGCGTTCGCGCTGCTCTACTTCGAGATCATGTCGACGATCGCGCTGATCATCGGGCTGGTCGTGATCAACGTGATCAAGCCCGGTGTCGGGATGAACGTCGATGCCACGAAGCTCGATACCAGCGGGATCAAGCAGTACATCGGAGAGTCGTCCGCCGCACCGACGCCGTCCCCGGCGCCCGCCGCGCCCGCCGCGCCGCCCCGTGCAGCGCCGGCCCCCGCCGCACCGGCATCCGGCGCGACGGCCACCGCAGCACCGTCTGCCGGCAAGCCGGCCGGCAAGCCCGCCGCGCCGCCCGCCAGCAGCAAGCTGACGGTCAAGGGCTTCCTGCTCGAGATCATTCCGGATACGTTCGTCGGCGCGTTCACGCATGGCGACATCCTGCCGGTGCTGCTGCTGGCGCTCTTGTTCGGCTTCGCGCTGCACCACGCCGGCGAGCGCGGCAAGCCGATCACCGATCTCGTAGATCGCTTCGGTCACGTGATGTTCGGGATCGTCCGGATCATCATGTACGCGGCGCCGCTCGGCGCGTTCGGCGCGATGGCGGCCACGGTGGGGGCCAGCGGCATCGGCGTGCTGGTCTCGCTCGGCGCGCTGATGGCGTGCTTCTACGCGACGTGCCTCTTGTTCGTGTTCGTCGTCCTCGGCGTGGTCGCCCGGCTGACCGGGTTCTCGCTCTTCCGGTTCGTGCGCTACATCCGCGACGAGCTGTTCCTCGTGCTCGGCACGTCGTCGTCCGAGTCCGCGCTGCCGCGTCTGATCGCCCGGCTCGAGGCGCTCGGCGCCGGCAAGCCGGTGGTCGGCCTGGTGATCCCGACCGGCTACTCGTTCAACCTCGACGGCACGTCGATCTATCTCACGATGGCCGCGGTGTTCGTCGCCCAGGCCACCAACACGCCGCTCGACCTGTCGCAGCAGATCGAGCTCCTGATCGTCCTGCTCCTGACCTCCAAGGGCGCCGCCGGCGTCACCGGCAGCGGCTTCATCGTGCTCGCCGCGACGCTGGGCGCCGTCGGCAACGTCCCGCTCGCCGGCCTCGCCGTCATCCTCGGCATCGACCGCTTCATGTCCGAGGCGCGCGCGCTGACCAACATCATCGGCAACGGCGTCGCGACGCTGGTGGTGGCCCGCCTGTGCAACGACCTCGACGTCCAGCGCATGCGCAACGCCCTGTCGGCGCCGCCGCCCGATCCCGACCCCGAGCAGATCCCGACGGCGCAGGTCGCACACCCGGGCGCGCCGCGCGAGAAGCCGTGACCTGCGCCGAGCGGCGGCGTCAGCGCGCGTCCTCGCGGCGCCGCGTGGTGACGGCGAACTCCTTGGTGAACAACCGGAACCGCTGCCGGATCTCCGCGACCTGCTCGCCGCCGACGAAGATCGCGTGGCGCGACGGCAGCAGCGGCAACAACCGCCGCAGCAGCGCCGCGCCCTGCTCCTGGGCGCAGCCGATCTCGATGCCGAGGGGATCGAGGATGACGAACGTGTCGCGCACGAGCGATCGCAGGCCGCGCTTCTGCACCGTGCCGAGCAGCGCGCCGGTCTGTGCGTCCGCCACGTCGTAGCAGAAGTTGAGCGCGACGACCTGGCGCGACACGACCCGGAGCAGCGGCCGGGCCCTGGCCTCGTCGGCGTAGACCAGGAACTCCTCGCGCAGCTTGAGCAGCGGGTGCTGGATGTACATGATCAGCTGGCCGTCGCCGGTGAACACCCGGAACACGCGCTCGAAGATCGACCAGAACTTGCGCCGGATGACGTACTGGCTCTGGGTCGCCAGCGAGACACCGCCGACCTGACGCGACAGCGCGGTGGACATCGCCCCGGCAGCCTACACGGCCGGCCCGCCGCGCGAAACGCCGACGCGACACCGCAGGCCGCCGCGCGCTTGGCTGAAACCACCGGCCGCGCCGTGCGTCTACGGGAGACGCATGCAGCCACCGTCCCTGCCGCCACGCTCGACCCTGCGGAGATGTCTCGTCCTCGCCACGGCCTGTGCCTCGATCGGGGTGGCCGGCGACGGCCCCGCCGCGCTGCGCGATCGGGTCGCGCACCTGGCGTCGGCCGAGCTCGACGGTCGCGCCGCCGGCAGCCCCGGCGACGACGCCGCGCGCGCCTACCTCGCCGAGCGGTTCCGCTGCCTGGACCTGGTCCCGGCGGGCAGCGACGGCTACGCCCAGCCGTTCGTCGCCGGTGGCCATCCCACCGCGAACCTGATCGGCTACCTGCCGGGCGACGCCGCCGCGGCCGGCCGCGAGATCATCGTGGTCGGCGCGCACCACGATCACCTCGGGGACGGCCACCTCGGCGCGAACGACAACGCCTCCGGCACCGCGGCGCTGCTCGCGATCGCCCAGGCGATGCACCAGCGCGGCAAGCCGCGCCGGACGATCGCGTTCGTCGCGTTCGGCGGCGAGGAGCTCGGCCTCGTCGGCTCGGAGTACTTCGCCGCGCATCCGCCGGCCCAGCTGCCGCTCGACCGGATCGTCTACGACGTCAACCTCGACATGGTCGGCAGCTACACCTCGGCCGGCGCGGTCTACGCGATGGGCACGTTCCGCGGCCTGCCCGCGACGCCGATCGTCGCGGCGCTCGCCGCCGCGCACCCCGCGCTGCACGTCGGCATCGGCGGCCGCGGCGTCGGCTCGGATCACGCGCCGTTCTGCCGCGCCGGCGTGCCCTACGTGTTCTTCTGGACGCCCGATCGCCGGTGCTACCACGAGCGCTGCGACACGATCGATCAGCTCGACGTCGCGCACCTCGGCGCGATCGCGGCGTTCGCCGGCGAGCTGGTCGCGCGGCTGTCCGACACGCCGGGCGAGCTCGCCGCCGCCCGCGCCCGGCTCGGCTGCACCGGCGCCCCGAGGAGGTGATCAGGTCTTGGGCGGCTCGTCCCAGTCGACGAAGTTCTCGCCCTTGATGCGCGACAGGATGTCGATCGCGGCGGCCGCGCCGTCTCCCGCGCTGATGATCGCCTGGCTGCGGCCCGGCCGCGCCGAGCGTCCGACGATGTAGACACCGTCGAGGCTCGACCGCGCGTTGCGATCGGTCGCGATGCCGTTGTGCTCGTCGAACTGAAGCCCGAGCTGCTTGGCCAGCCGCGGTCCCTTGCCCTCGGACAGCACCAGGTAGCGCGCGGTCTGCTTCTCGCCGCCCTCGAGCGTCACCGTCCAGCCGTCGCCGGCCTGCGCGATCGCCTCGACCGAGTCGCCGCGCAGCCGCGCGCCGTGCTCGGCGATCTGCTTGCGCGCGATGCGCTGGAACTCGGTGCCGAGGATCTCGGGGATGCCGAGGTAGTTGCGCAGGAGCGCGTAGTTCATCGCGGTCTTGTCCTGGCCGAACACCACCACGTCGATCTGGTTCTTGGCCAGGAACAGCGCGGCGCTCAGGCCGCCGGGGCCGTCGCCTATCACGATCACGTCGGGCATCGCATTCTCCTTGTGCGGCCCGCAGCATGGCACAGCGCCCGCCCGGGGTCAGCCCGCCGCGCGCGGCGATCCGGAGCCGTCAGGGTTTGCAGTAGCCCTTCATGTTGCACTTCATGCCCATCGATCCGCTCGGGCAGGTCGCGTCCATCCCATATGTACACTTCACGGAACACACCGGGTGGCCGATCATATCGATGCTGCCGGTGCAGACGCCGCTGGCGCACTCGGTGGAGGTGTCGCTGACCATCGTACAGGCGGCGCCGAATGTCCCGTTTCCGGCATCGGGCGCGGGCGCCGGGGTTCCGGAGCATGCGCACAGGACCACGGACCAGACCACGAGGAGTCGCTGCATGGTCCCCGACGTTACAACGGTCAGCTCGGGCTCCGGCGGGAACGATGTGACCGCCACGTTACACCGCGTGACGCAGCAGACAGTCGCGGCGCTATGCTGGCGGAGTGGAGTACGTCTTCGTCGATGTCGCGATCGCGCTGAGCAACGTCGATCGCGTGATGTTCCCCGACGACGGCATCACCAAGGGCGAGCTGCTCGCGTACTACCGCGACGTCGCCGCGCTGATGGTGCCCGAGCTGCGCGGCCGACCGCTCAGCGTGGTGCGCTACACCAAGGGCATCGACCGCGGCGGGTTCTTCCAGAAGCATTACCAGAAGCACTTCCCCGCGTGGCTCGATCACGTCGAGGCCGGCGGCAAGACCCGGGTCGACTATCCGATCGTCGATGGCCCGGCGGGCGTGGTCTACATGGCGAACCAGGGCTCGATCGAGTTCCACATCTGGACCAGCCGCAGGGATGAGCTCCATCGGCCCGACATGCTGGTGTTCGACCTCGATCCGCCCGACGGACCGGCCGACGTCCAGTTCGACCTGGTGCGCCGCGCCGCGGTGGTGCTGCGCGAGCTGCTCGAGCTGCTCGGCCTGCCGGCGTTCGCCAAGCTCACCGGATCGCGGGGGCTGCACGTGATCGTGCCGCTCGATGACGCGGCGGCGTTCGATGAGGCCGGTGCGCTGGCGACCCGGATCGGCGCGCTGGTGTGCCGCCGCCACCCCGACCAGCTGACGATGGAGTTCTACAAGAAGGACCGCAGGGGCCGGCTGTTCGTCGACGTCATGCGCAACGCGATCGGCGCCACGCTGGTCGCGCCGTACTCGCTGCGCGGACGGCCAGGTGCGCCGGTGTCGGCGCCGATCGCCTGGAGCGAGCTCGACGACCCGGCGCTGCGGGCCGACGGCATCCGGCTGCGGGAGCTTCGTAGCCGGATCGACCGCCGCGGTGACCCGTGGCGCGACCTGCGCGCGCTGCCGGGGTCGGTCGCGGGGGCACTCCGTGCGCTGCATAGCATGAAGTGACGCCGCGCGGCGAAGTGCGGTGAATCTGACCAAGTCGTTGCCGAGCCATGTCGTGACAAGCTCCGGCCATCGCGGTACGCCCTGCATGCAATTGCGATGGCGGAGCGATGACCGATAGTGCGATGGAGCTGTTCCCCGTGGCGGCGTATGCGAGGCAGGTCAGGCCTCTGTTGCCGGCGTCGGCGTTTGCGCCGGCGCGCTCGCGGGCGCTGTGGATCCCGGCGCACTACGCGATCATCGCAGCGCTGACCTGGGCGCTGGCGTCGGGGCACGTGCCATGGCCGCTGTGGCCGGTGGTGTCGGTCGTGATCGGCGCCTGCATGGCCGGGGTCACGTTCGTCGCGCACGAGGCGCTGCACGGCGGCGTGGTCCGCGGCCGCGGCCTGATCCGCCTGGTCGGCTGGCTCGGGTTCCTGCCGTTCTGCATCTCGCCGCAGCTGTGGATGGCCTGGCACAACCGGGTCCACCACAACCACTGCGGCCAGCCGGGGATCGATCCGGACATGTACCCGACGCTCACCGAGTACCAGACGCAGCGGCGCGCGCGCGTGATGGCCGACTACTTCGGACTCGGCCGGCGGCGGATCGCCGGCGCCGCCAGCCTGCTGTTCGGGCTCACCGGGCAGAGCCTGCAGGTGATGCTCCAGGCGCGCGGCACCGACCTGCTGACGCCGCCGCTGCGCCGCCGCGCGATCATCGAGAGCCTGACCGGCGTGGCGGTGTGGGCCGCGGTCGCGTCGCTCGTCGGGGCCAGCGCGTTCGTCTTCGTCTACGTGCTGCCGCTGATCGTCGCCAACACAGTCGTCATGACGTTCATCGTGACCAACCACAACCTGTCGCCGCTCTTGCCGGTCAACGATCCGCTGGTCAACTCGCTCAGCGTCACGCTGCCGCGCGTGCTCGAGTGGCTGACGCTCGACTTCGGATTCCACGTCGAGCACCACCTGTTCCCGACGATGAGCACCCGCCACGGCCGCACGGTGCGCGAGGTGCTGCGCGCGCGGTTCCCCGAGCGCTACCAGTCGCTGCCGCTGCCGGCCGCGATCCGGCGCCTGCACCGCACCGCGCGGGTCTATCGCGACGACACGACGCTGATCGACCCGCACACCGGGCAGACCTGGCCGACGTTGCTGCCGCGGCCGGCCGGCACGCCCGGGCCGACTACCTGATCGGCTACCTGATCGGCGAAGGCCGAGCGCGGGGGGTGGGGACCCCGACGGCTCTGCCGGCGGGGCGGGGGTCCTCCCCCGTGGAAACGATCTTCCACGTCGCCGGCGGGATCTCGAAGCGCGCCGTGCCGGCCTCGATGAACGACGGCCCGGTGTGCAGCGTGCCGGCGAGCGTGGCGATCGCGCGGACGTCGATCGCGAACGCCTTGCCTGGGGCGAGCGCGGGCGCGTAGAGGTCGAGCGCGCCGTCGGAGGCGACGAACCGCGCGATCGTCCCGGCCGCGACCTGGGCGTCGAGGCTCGGGACATCGACCTGGACGCCGGCGGGCAGGGCGAGGTGGAGGTGGAGCGCGAGGCCCGACGGCGCCACCGCGGTGACCGCCACCGCCTGCGGCGCACCGACCGCGGCGTCGACGTGCGCCGGCAGCGCGAGCGCGAGGCCGGCGCCGGCCGCCGGCGGGCCCCAGGGCAGCCAGCTCTCGAGCGCGAGCGCGTAACCCAGGCCCGGCACGGCGGGCTCGGCGGCCAGCGTCCAGGCGTGCGGGCCGGCGAGGCCGGGCGCGGCGCCGGCGAGCGCCAGCACGTCGCGCAGCTTCGCGCCCTCGAGCGTGCCGCGCAGGATCGGCGCGCCGTCCATCGCGAGCGTGACGGTGACGGCGCGGGGGATCGGGTCCTTGAACAGCGCGAGCACGGCCCGCATCGCGACCAGGTTCACCCGGCCGTCGCCCCAGCCCTGCCCCGGCGAGTACGCGCCGAGCAGCGTGGTGCCGAGATCGGCGAGCGGCGCCTTGCGATCGCCGTCGAGCGCGAGCACGGCGAGCGCGGTGGCCTCGACCCGCGACGGGACCGTGCCGTCGGCGCGCACCACGCCGTCGCCGACCTCGAGGTACTTGGCGCCGTCGTCGCTCGACCGGATCTGGCCGCGCACGCGGTCGCGCAGCAGCTCGGCCAGCCCGCCGGTGACCGCGCCGCTGGCGAGGATCGCCGCGGCGGTGTAGCCGTCGCTGACCTGATCCGCCGTGCGGCCGAACTCCCCCGCCGCGCGGGCCTGGACCTGCAGCGCGCGCTGGCGCTCCGCCGGTGTGGCCTGCGCCGATGTCACGGCCCGGGTCGCCTCGGCGGTGACGACCAGCAGGCGCTGCAGCGTCCAGCCGGTGCCGCCCGAGAAGCTGCCGTCGGGGCGCTGCGCGTTCGCCAGGTACGCCGCGGCGCGCTCGCCCAGCCGCGCGAGCACCGGGTTGCCGGCGTGCGCGGCCGCTGCCTCGGCGAACAGCGCGGCGCGGTCGACGTCGAGCGTGCGCGCGTCGCGGATCGCGCGCTGGCCGGCGACGATCGCCAGCTCGCGCAGCGCCGCGGCGTCGGGCTTGTCGCCCAGCGCGGCGAGCAGCGCCGGCGCCCTGCCGGCGAGCAGGAGCGCGTAGGCGTCGTCGGCCGGTTCGCTGCGCGCGGACGACGCGCCGAGCTCGGAGCGCAGCAGCGCGAGCGCGCCGGGGAACACCAGCAGCCGCACGCGATCGGTCGTCGGATCGGCTCCCGGGGTCCCCGCGGTCTGGAAGCGGCGCGGCGCGGCGAGCGTGCCGCTGCGGGTCTCCAGCGACGGCCGGCCCGCCGGACGGACCTCGATCTTGCGCTCGACGGCGTCGCTGCCGGCGAGCGCGACCCGCAGCGCGACCATCCCGGCGCGGTCGGCGACCAGCGTCGCGTGGTCGAGCGCGCTGCCCTGCGCCGGCACGCGGCGCGGCCCGCCCGCCGCGCGCAGGGTCGCCCCGGTCGCGGTGACCTCGAGCGTCCCGGCGACGTCGCGCTCGGTGGTGTTGACCATCTGGATCGGCAGGCGGACCTCGTCGCCCTGGACCAGGAACCGTGGAACGACCGGATCGACATACGTCGGCAGTGTGCCGAGGAAGCTCGCGACCGCGCCGCCCTGCGCCCCGGTCCGCGCGTGGGCGAGCGCGAGCACGCGCCACGTGGTCAGCCGGTCCGGCACGCGCACCGGCACCACCGCCGCGCCGTGCTCGTCGGTGACGACCAGCGGCTCGAACAGGAACGTCTCGGGGAACCAGGCACGCGTCGGCCCCTCGGGCTGCTTGGGCGCCGCCGGCTTGTCCACCGTCGCGGCCGGCGTGGCCGGGGCCGGCGCGTTGGCGGCGAGCCCCGCGGCGGTCTGGCCGAACATGCCCGTTTTTTGCGCGCGCGCTGGCGGAGCCACCGCCGCCTTGCCATCCTCGTCCTGCTTTGCGCGGTCGCTGCGCCAGTGCATCTCCGCACCGCCGGCGGGGATCTCTTCGGTGGCTTGCGGCTCAGCACTCTTGCCCTTGCACGCGGCCGCGAGCGCGACCGCCGGCATGGCGGGCAAGATCCATCGGTTCGCCATCACGGCCTCTCCTCGTAGACCCACCTGGGCCAGTTCTCGACATCCTCGGTGCGGCGGGTCGCCGCGACGACGACCATGCGCGGATCGGTCAGCGACAGGAGGTCCGCCGGCAGGTGCGACAGCCACAGCCGGCGGCCGTAGGCGTCGTCGATCCGCTGGCCGCGCCCGGCGCACGCAGCGAGCGCGGCGTCCCACAGCCTGGCCATCGTCGCCGGCGTCATCCGCTCGGCCGCCGGCGCCTCGGTCTCCCAGCGCCGGACCTGCGCGTGGAGCTCGGCGAGCACGGCGTAGAACCGATCGGTGAGCTCCTCGACCGGATCGAACGCCGTCGCGCCGCGCGTGGTGACCACCGCGTCGAGCTCGGGCGGCGTCGGGACCGACGTCACGCGCAGCACCGTGGCGGCCGCCGCGTTCGCGCCGCGGATCCGGCCGAGCGCGAGCGCCTGGCCGTCGAGGACATCGAACGCCGGCGACCGGGTCTCGACCGCGGGGCGGACCCGGCCGAGCGCATCGGGGCCGGGCAGCGGCACGAGCTGGCCGAGGCTGTCGTCGACGCCGAACAGCCCGACCGCCGCCGCGCCGCCCTTGCCGCCGAGCGTGG
>VBLP01000067.1 GCA_005887925.1 Deltaproteobacteria bacterium
AATCCAGCGCCGGGCTACTCTCCGGAAGGTTATCCACAGCAGGGCCACTCGCCGCAAGGCCACTCGCCGCAAGGCCACTCGCCGCAAGGCCACTCGCCGCAGAGCGGTCCGCAGCAGGGCTATGCGTGGCAAGGCAATCCAGCGCCGAGCTACTCTCCGGAAGGTTATCCGCAACAGGGCCACTCGCAACAGGGCCACTCGCAGCAGGGCCACTCGCAGCAGGGCCACTCGCAGCAGGGCCACTCGCAGCAGGGCCACTCGCAGCAGGGCCTTTCGCCGCAAGGCCACTCGCCGCAAGGCCACTCGCCGCAAGGCCACTCGCCGCCGACCTACTCGCCGCCGACCTACTCGCCGCAGAGCGATCCGCAGCAGCCGTACTTGCCGGACGGCTATCCGCAGCAGGGCTATGCGCAGCAGGGCTATGCGCAAGGCTATACGCCGGAGGGTGCGCCGCCGGGATATCTGCAGCCGCCGGGTAGTTACCCGCACGCGCCGGGTGCCCAGCCACCGCAGCCGCAGGGCCAGCCGACGTACGACTACTGGACGCAGTCGGCGGTGCCGTCGCAGCTCGCCGAGCCGGCGGCGCCGGTCGCGTTGGCTCCCCAGGAGGCGAGCCGGCGGCCGATCGCGGCCGCGGATGCGACGCGCGGCGTCTCGCAGCGGGTGCGCTTCATCCGGCTCACGTATCTCCACCTGCTGGGTGCGATCCTGGCGTTCGCGGGGCTCTTGTATTTGTTCATGACTCAGCCCGTGCTGGTCGCGAACGTGTCGGTGCCGCTGGTGCGGTTCGCGCTCGGCGGCCGGTGGAACTGGGGCGTGGTGCTGGCGGTGTTCATGGCGGTGTCGTGGATCGCCGACTACTGGGCCAATCACACCGCGTCGCGCGCGGTCCAGTACCTGGGCCTCGGATTCTACGTGGTCGCCGAGGCGCTGATCTTCGTGCCGCTGCTCGCGATCGTCGAGTGGAAGACCCAGGCGATCCTCGCGCGCGGCGGCGCCGAGCCGCACATCATGCGCGACGCGGCGTACCTTCACGCGCAAGGACTTCTCGTTCCTGGGCAGCGGCCTGGCGATGGCGAGCGGGGCCGCGCTGTCGCTGATCGTGCTGTCGCTGACGTTCGGCTTCAGCCTCGGCCTGGCGTTCTCGGTGGGGATGGTGCTGCTCGCTGCGGGGTACATCCTGTTCCAGACCTCGCAGGTGCTCGCGCACGCCGACCCGCGCCATCACGTCGCCGCGGCGTTGGCGCTGTTCTCGTCGTTGGCGCTGCTGTTCTGGTACGTGATCCGGATCTTCCTGCGCGCGCGCGAGTAGTGCCCCGACCGTGGGATAGTGATCGCGCGAGCAATATCCCGCGGTCGGGGCACTAACTCACCGCGGGCGCGGGGCGAGCCGGACGGCGGTGCCGTACGCGAGCACCTCGGTCGAGCCCTGCATGAACTCGGTCGCGTCGTAGCGCATGCCGATGATCGCGTCGGCGCCGACGTCCTGGGCGTGCTGGATCATCCGCTGGTAGGCGTCGTGGCGGGCGGCCTCGCAGACCTCGGTGAACTCGGCGATGTTGCCGCCGCCGAGGGCGCGCAGCGAGCCGAGGAAGCCCTGGCCGAGGCCGGTCGCGCGCACGACGATGCCGCGGACGATCGCGAGGTACTTGACGATGTCATGGCCGGCGACATCGTTGCCGGTGGTGACGATCAGCTGCTCGATCGGCTCGGCGCCCACGCGGTAGGGGCTGGAGGGGTCGGGGTCTGCCATGCCGGCGCTATACCACCGCTCAACGCGCGCGGCTCGGGTCGACGATCTCGCACCGGGTGAACGCGACGTACTGCTCGTAGGCGTGGCCGTGGCCCTTGAGGTGCTCGTTCATGCACCGGATCGAGCGCTCGAGCTCGCCGTTGTCGTGCGCCCCGGCGACGTTGGCAACGCAGGCGTCGATGACCCGGCCGCGCTCGGCGTCCGACAGGGTCAGGTTGGGGAACGCCATCTCCCAGCCCATCTCGCGCCGCGTGCAGTACTCGCGATCGGACATGTCGTGGCTGCAGGCCCCAAGCGCGGCGACCGCGATGACCACGACGACCGCGATGGGCACGACGGCGATCCGCCAGCGCATGACGGTGATCTAGCACGCGCAGCGGCGTCGGGCCGCGGCATCGGCCGCCGGTCTGGCGAGGCCGCTCGGGATCGCCGCTTGAACCGCGCAGCGGCGCCGGTCCGCGGTGGTGCCGGCCCGCGGCGTCATGCCGCCGGATTGGCGAGGCCGCTCATGCGCCCGAGATCCGCGGCGAGGTCGGCCGGTTGACATCACTCGACCCGCGGCGGCGTGTAGGTGGCGTCGGGGTCGACCGGGATGGCGTAGCTCGACTGCCACAGCGTGGCGAAGAACGCGGCGAGCTGGGCGGCGATCGCGGGGTCGTCGACGATGACGCCGACGTTGCGGCTCTTGTAGAAGTAGTCCTTCTCCCAGTTGCTGGTGCCGAGCCAGCCGCGCTTGCCGTCGACGACGAGGGCCTTGGCGTGGGTGACGCGGGCGAACGGGATGAAGCCGCCGGACCACGGCGGGATCGTGGTCAGTCGGACGGCGATGTTGGGGACGCGCGCGAGCTTCTGCAGGCCGATGATGGTGTGCGGCCGCTTGGCCCAGTCGGCGAACAGGAGCTCGACGTGGACGCCGCGCGCGGCGGCGCGGACGAGCGGCGCCTCGAGCTCGTCCCAGGCCGTGCCGTCGGCGTCGGCGCGGTAGCCGAGCGCCTCGACGGTGATCGTGGCGGTGGCGCCGTCGAGGAGCTCGACGATCGCCGGCAGATCCCAGGCGATGCCGGGCGGCAGGAGGTCGCGCGGGCTGGCGACGAGGCGGATCGCGCCGCGCGGGGGTGGTACGCGGGTCTCGGGGGCGGGCTCGCCGCCGGCGCGCGCCCAGTCGGCGGCGAAGATCGCGGCGAGGCCGCCGACGATGCCGGCATCGCGGGTCCGCGCGCCGAGCTCGTAGTTGTGCTCGAGGGCGCGCCAGTCGAAGTTCTGGCTGCCGAAGAACGCTTCGCGATCGTCGACGACGAAGTACTTGGCGTGCAGGATGCCGCGGGTGGTGGCCTTGAGGTCGAGGTGGCGGACGGCGGCGCCGGCGCGGGCGAGCCGCTCGAGCGTGTCGGGGTAGGTCTTGACGAAGCCTTGCTCGGCGAGGAACCGGACGCGCACGCCGCGTGCGACGGCGGCCTCGAGCGCCTGGACGATCGGCTCGAGCCGGCTCGGCTGCTGGTTGGACGCGTAGAACTGGCCGAGATCGATCGACGTGCGCGCGGCCGCGATCATCTCGAGCCAGACCGGGGCGGCGTCGCGCAGCGCGGGGTGATCGAGCGTGGTCTCGATCGGGACGGTCTCGACGAGCTCGAACGCCGCCGCGGCGCCGGCGCCCGGGGCGTGCGGGGAGGTCGCCGCCTGAGATGGGGTCGGCGCGCTCGGGGCGATCGGAGCGGGCTGGCAGGCCGCGAGTGCGACCAGCGAGGCGAGCACGGGCAGGTGGGGCCGGGGCATCGCGCGCACGGTAGCGCGTCCGGGGGCGGTGCGCGCGGCGCGATGGCCCGGCCAGCGCTGCGATCGCCATCGACCGGAACAGGTGCGCGGTAGGCGGGGCGGCGCAGATGATGTGGTCCGGAAACCGCGAACGCGGGCGCGGTTTGAATGGCATGGTGCGGGCGTGGAGCTCGATCCGAAGGTCTGCTACCGCGCGCTGTGCACGCGCGACGCGCGCTTCGATGGCCGGCTGTTCGTCGGGGTGACGTCGACCGGGATCTACTGCCGGCCGATCTGCCCGGCGGGGCCGGCCAGGCTCGAGAACTGCCGGTTCTTCACGTCGGCAGCCGCCGCGCAGGAGGCGGGGTTCCGGCCGTGTCTGCGCTGCCGGCCCGAGATTGCCCCCGAGCTCGCGACCTGGCGCGGCACGTCGAACACGGTGCATCGCGGGCTGGCGCTGATCGCGGCGGGCGCGCTCGACGGCGACGACGGGGTCGAGGTGCTGGCGGCGCGGCTGGGGATCGGCGAGCGCCAGCTGCGGCGGCTGTTCGACCAGCACCTCGGCGTCTCGCCGATCGCGGTCGCGCAGACCCGCCGCGTGCTGTTCGCCAAGCAGCTGATCCACGATAGCCGGCTGCCGATGTCCGAGATCGCGATCGCGGCGGGCTTCGGCAGCGTGCGGCGGTTCAACGAGACGTTCCGCCAGCTGTTCCGGCGCCCGCCGAGCGCGCTGCGCCGCAAGGCGGTGGTCGCGCTGCCCGAGGGCTCGGTCGCGGCGATGGGCGTGACGGTGCGGCTGCGCTACCGCGCGCCGTACGACTGGCCGGCGATGCTCGCGTTCCTGGGCACCCGCGCGATCGACGGCGTCGAGCGCATCGAGGGCGAATGCTACGTCCGCAGCGTCGCGCACGACGGCGCGGTCGGCACCGTCGAGGTCGCGCACGTCCCCGAGCGCGACAGCCTGGCGGTCGCGATCCGGTTCCCCTGCGTGCGTGCGCTGCCCGCGATCATCGCGCGGGTGCGCCGCGTGTTCGATCTCGGTGCGGACGTCGCCAGCATCGCCGCGCACCTGGCGCGGGACCGGATGCTGGCGCCGCTGATCGCGCGCCGGCCGGGGCTGCGCGTGCCCGGCGGCTGGGACGGCTTCGAGCTCGCGGTGCGCGCCGTGCTCGGCCAGCAGGTGACCGTCGCGGCCGCGCGCCGGCTCGCCGGCCAGCTGGTCGCGCTGTGCGGCGCGGCGCTGCCGGCCGGGCTGGGCGGGCCGGGCGTGATGCGGGTGTTCCCCGACGCGGCCCGGGTCGCCGCCGCGGACCTCTCCACGCTCGGCATGCCGGCGGCGCGGCGGGCCACGCTGGTCGCGCTGGCGCACGCGGTGCTCGCCGAGCCGCGGCTGTTCGAGCCGCTCGCGACGATCGAGGACACCGTGGCCCGGCTGCGCGCGATCCGCGGCGTCGGCGACTGGACCGCGCACTACATCGCGCTGCGTGCGGCGCGCGAGCCGGATGCGTTCCCGGCGAGCGACCTCGGCCTCCTGCGCGGCGCGGCCCGCAACGGCGCCCGGCCGAGCCCGGCCGAGCTCGCAGCGCGCGCGGAGCGCTGGCGGCCGTGGCGCGCCTATGCCGCCCAGCACCTGTGGGCCGCCGATGCCGAGCCCCGAGCGACCATGTAGGGCCGCCACCTGCGGTGACCGCCGACCGATCGCACCGCCACACTATCGTTCCGTTTTTGGATTGAACTCCTGGAGAAACCGTCATGAAGAATCCTGATCTGGCGACTGCCTTTCATGCGCTGCACCGCGGCCCCGAGCCGCTGATCCTGGCCAATGCCTGGGACGCCGGCAGCGCGCGGCTGATCGAGAGCCTCGGCGCGCGCGCGATCGCGACCACGAGCGCGGGGGTGGCGTAGGTGCACGGATATCCCGACGGCGACGCGCTGCCGGAGCCGCAGCTCCTCGCGACGGCGCAGGCGATCGCGCGGGTGATCCGCGTGCCGCTGTCGATGGACATCGAGGCGGGCTACTCCGACGATCCCGACGCCGTCGGCCGGCTCGCCGCGGCGCTGATCGACCGGAGCTGCTGTGCGCCAAGATCGCGCGGATCCGGCGGGTCGCTCGCGAGCTCGGCGTCGACCTCTACATCAACGCGCGGACCGACGTCTACCTGCGCGGCCTTTCGCCCGAGGCCGAGCGGGTCGCCGAGACCTGCGCGCGGGCCGCGCGCTATCGCGAGGCCGGTGCGAGCGGGATCTTCGTGCCGAGGCTGGTCGAGCCGCAGGCGATCACCGAGATCGCCGCTGCAGTCGGCCTGCCGCTCAACCTCCTGGCGTCGCCGGGGCTGCCACCGGCGCCCGAGCTGGCGCGGCTGGGCGTGCGGCGCCTCAGCGCCGGCTCGGCGATCGCGCAGGCCGTCCACGGCCGCACCAAGGCGCTGGCCACCGCGTTCCTGCGCGACGGCCGCAGCGAGTTCCCCGCGGACGGCGTGACCCACCGCGACATGAACGCGCTGATCGCAGCGCGCTGACCACGGCGTCGGACGGCCCTACGCGGCCGTCGTCACCAGCGCGATCACGGCGGGAAACCGGCCATGACGCGGGAGACAGCGATGGGCGCGCCCTCGCGCTGCACCATCTCGCGCCTCGCGCGCCCGCAATGCGACGATCCTTGTGGGTGATGCTCCGCGCTCCTCCGACGACACAGCTTGTCCTTGGCGTGGTTGCCGTATCCCGACCCTGCCGAGCGTGACGCGAGCGGATTGTGCCCTGCGAGGATCGGCGCGAGTCGAGCCGCGGATCGGTCCGGTGCTGCGGCGCTCGACGTGATGCTGTTCACGCGTGCTTGCCCTGTCCGGATCGGTCACCGGCGACTCGCGCACGACGTCCTCGCGGACAGTTCCCCGTCGTCGGCGCGATCGGCTGTTGGTGGATCCTGGTGGGCAGGCCCCGCCGCTCGTGGGACCGTCGTGTCATGCGCAAGCGCGATGGCTCGTCTCCGGTGGATCGGCGTCAGTTCGTGAAGCTCGCCAGCGCGGGCGGCGTGGTCCTCGCCGCGGCATGCGGGCGGCACGACGTCACCGAGCCGGCCGCCGGACGCGCCACCGCCGGCGCCGACCGCGCCGTCATCCGCGTCGCCAGCGTGCCGACCGCCGTCGAGGGCAACGTCCTGCCGACCCTGATCGCCGACTTCGAGCGCCAGACGAAGTATCGCGTCGAGCTCACGACGTCGCCGCAGCTCTACGATCTCGCGCGCGACGGCAAGGTCGACCTGCTGGTATCGCATTACGGGCATCGCGATGCCGAGCGCTTCGTGATGGATGGCCTCGGTGAGTGGCCGCGCACGATCTTCAGCAACCAGATGGCGCTGATCGGCCCGCCCGCCGATCCGGCTGGCGTCCGCGGTCTGACCGATGCCGCCGAGGCGCTCGCGCGGATCGCGCGGACCCGGAGCACGTACCTGCTCAACGACATCGACGGTGTCCACTACCTCACCGAGATCCTGTGGCACGCGGCCGGACGGCCGGATCGCGCCGGCTGGTTCGTCGACGTGCGCGCGTCGAAGGACAGCGCGATCGAGCGCGCCTCCGAGCTCGGCGCTTACGCGCTGTGGGGGCTCACGCCGTTCCTGCGGCTGCGCAAGGCCAGGCCGCTGCGCCTCGAGCCGCTCGTGCTCGGCGATCCGCTGCTCCAGCGCATGCTGGTCTCGATCATCGTCAAGCCGGGCGGGGTGCGCGACGCCAACACCGGCGGCGCCGGCGCGCTGCAGGCCCACCTGCTCAGCCCGGCGGTGCAGGCGCAGATCCGCACGATCCGCTACCCCGGCGTCGACACCGCGACCTGGGTCCCCGCGGGGCGGCACAACCGGACCGAGGTTCTGCCAAAGGCGTGACGCGGGGGCGCGAACCGCCGGCGACCGAGGCGCTCGAAACCGACCGGAAGGCGGTATAACGCCCCGCCATGCCAGCGACGGTCGCCAGGGTCAGTCAGCTGTTTCTTCCCACGCTCAAGGAGGCGCCCGCCGATGCGCAGGTGGTGTCGCACAAGCTGCTGGTGCGCGCCGGGTTCATCCGGCAGCTCGGGGCCGGCATCTACGACTACCTGCCGCTCGCCACGCGCTCGCTCGCGAAGATCGCGGCGATCATCCGCGAGGAGATGGCGCGCCTGGGGGCGCAGGAGTTCTACCTGCCGGCGCTCCACCCGGCCGAGATCTGGAAGGAGTCGGGGCGCTGGGAGGTGATGGGCGACAACATGTTCCGGCTGCGCGACCGCAAGGGCGCGGAGTACTGCCTCGGCATGACGCACGAGGAGATCTTCACCGCGATCGCGCGCGACGAGCTGCGCAGCTACCGCCAGCTGCCACAGGTCTGGTACCAGATCCAGACCAAGTTCCGCGACGAGCTGCGGCCGAAGTCGGGCCTGTTGCGGGTGCGCCAGTTCACGATGAAGGACGCGTACTCGTTCGACGTCGACGCCGCCGGTCTCGACAAGAGCTACGAGGCCCAGCGCGGGGCGTACGAGCGGATCTTCGGCCGCTGCGGCCTGGACTTCGTCGCGGTGCAGGCGCACTCGGGCGCGATGGGCGGCACCGGCTCGCAGGAGTTCATGGTGCGGACCGACGCGGGCGAGGACCTGGTCGCGGCGTGCGCGGCATGCCGGTACGCCGCCAACCTCGAGACGGCGACGTCGCGGATCGCGGGGGTGCGCGACGAGGCCGGGCCGGCGAGCCTCGAGCGGTTCGCGACGCCGGGCGTGGTGACGATCGAGGCGCTGGCGCAGCCGCCGTACGGTGTGGCGGCGCGCCAGCAGCTCAAGACGCTGGTGTACGTCGCGGACGACCGGCCGGTGCTCGCGGTGGTGCGCGGCGACCACGAGCTCAACGAAGCCAAGCTGCAGGCGGCGACCGGCGCGGGCGTGCTGCGGCCGGCGCATCCCGAGGAGATCCCGCCGCTGATGGGGGCGCACGCCGGCTCGCTCGGCGCGGTCGGGTTCGCGAACGCGCCGGTGTTCGTCGACCGCGCGCTGGCGGGGCGCACGAACATGGTGACCGGCGCGAACGACGACGGCTTCCACGTCCGCGGCGTCGATGTCGCGCGCGACCTGCTCGGGCACGGCGTGCTCGCGGAGCTGCGCATGGTGGCGGCCGGCGAGGGCTGCCCGCGCTGCGACGGCACGCTCGACGTGTTCAAGGCGCTCGAGGTCGGCCACATCTTCAAGCTCGGCACCAGGTACTCGGTGGCGATGAAGGCCCACGTGCTCACCGCCGACGGCAGCGAGGTGCCGATCGTGATGGGGAGCTACGGCATCGGGCTCGAGCGCATCATGGCAGCCGCGATCGAGCTGCACCACGACGCCGATGGCATGATCTGGCCGGCGTCGATCGCGCCGTACCACGCCGCGGTGCTGACGCTCGGGCGAGAGCCGGAGCTCGCGCGCGCCGCCGACGAGGTCTGCGCCCAGCTGGCGGCCGCGGGGGTCGAGGTGCTGTACGACGATCGCGACGAGCGGGCCGGCGTGAAGTTCAAGGACGCTGATCTGATCGGCCTCCCGCTCCGCATCGCGGTCGGCAAGCGCGGCCTGGCCGACGGCAAGGTGGAGTGGAAGCGCCGCGGCGACAAGCAGGTCGAGATGGTCGCGCTCGGCGACGTGGCGGCCCGCGCGGCGGCGCTGATCGGCGGCTGAGCGTTCGCACGCCATGGCGGGCGGGGCGAGCCAACCACGAGGTCGGAGTCCGCCCCGCGGAGACATGTACCTGTGGCACCGCGCGGGATACATGACTCCGGAACCGCCGGTACGTCGCAGTACAGCAGACGCGGCGCGCGGTGATCGGCTGTGGCGGCCACGATGGATTGCTGGGTAGCGCACATGGCATGGAATGCGCAATGCCAGACGCCGCAACAGCGCTGACAGAGGATCATGAGACATTCGAAGTTCGATGTGCTCGGTGCGGTGGCGATGGTCGCGGTGGCGGCGGCGAGCGCGCACGCGCAATCGGAGGCGGCGCAGGCGGAGACGTTGTTTCGCCACGGCAAGGACCTGATGGCGCGCGGCCAGATCGCGGAGGCGTGCGCGGCGTTCGACGCGAGCGAGAAGCTCGAGCCGACGATCGCGACGCTGCTCAACCAGGCGAGCTGCCGCGCGACGGCGTGGGGGCTGTTCCTGGATGCCGCGCGCCAGACCCGCGCAGCGACCGACGACGCGGGCCGGCAGATGCACCGCTCGGCGAGCGAGCGCGCGGCCCGGATCGAGCCGCGGCTGTCGACGCTGACGATCACGGTGCTGCCCGAGAACCGGGTCGGCGGGCTGGAGATCCTGCGCGACGGCGAGGTGATCGAACCGGGCGCGTGGAACCGCGCGCTGCCGATCGACGGCGCGACGTACCGGATCACGGCGCGGGCGCCGGGCAACGCGGCGTGGTCGAGCACGGTGACGATCGCGGCCGAGCGCGATGCCAGGACGATCGAGACGCCCAGGCTCAAGGCCGCCGAGATCGGCGAGCCACCCCCGCCCGCGCCGGGGGCCAGGCCGGCTCCGGTCGCTCGCGTGCGGAAGGCGGCCGAGCCGCGTCGTTCGCGCGTCGTTCCGCTGGTGCTGGGCGGCGCGACGATCGCGCTGGCGGGGACGGCGGTGGGCTTGGAGCTGTGGAGCCGGACGGTCTACGATCGCGCGAAGCGTGAGCCCGACGATGCGAGGCAGGAGGCGCTATGGCACTCGGCGAATGCCCGGCGCTACGCCGCGGAGGGGCTGGCGGTGGCCGGCGTCGGGTGCGCGGGCGTCGCGGTGTGGTGGATGCTGCGCGGCCCCGAGCGCGCGCCGGCGCAGCCGGACGGGCTGACGATCGCGCCGGTGATCGGCGACGGCCGGCTGGGATGGGTGGTGGAGGGGCGGTTCTAGATGCGCGTGCGACTGGCCGGCTGGCTCGTCGTCTCCGCGTGCGGCTTTCCGCGCCCCGCGGATGTCAGCGACGCGCAGCGGATCACCGGCCGCGTGCACGGCCTGTGGAACGGCGCCGACGGCGTGACGCTGCGGCTCCTGGCCGATGGGGTCGACACGCTGCTCAGCGTCGCCGGCAACGGCGCGTTCGAGTTCGCGCAGCCGGTCGCGCTGGGTGCGTCGTACACGGTGGCGGTGGCGACCAGCCCGGCGGGCCACACCTGCCGCGTGGCGAGCGGCGGCAACGGCACGGTGTCCGACAGTCCGCCGGAGGTCGCGGTCGCGTGCGCCGGGCCGGCGACGGTGACGCTGGCGGGGCCGTGGGGCTGGACGTTCGATCCGAGCGAGGAGATCCAGACGTTCGCGGGCTCGGTCGCGGCGCAGGACGTCGCGCTCACGGTCGGCGGCGTGACGACCGCGCGCGTCGCCGATCAGCCGGTGGTGGTCGGCCAGCCGTCGCCGCGGATCGGTCGAATACCGGCATGTACGATCAGTTCGGGACGTCGGTCGCGCTGGTGGGCGACGCCCTCGCGGTCGGCGCACCCGAGGAGGCGAGCAGCGCGACCGGCGTCGATCCGGTCGGCGGGCAGGGCGACGACGGCGCGCAGTACTCCGGCGCGGTCTACGTGTTCGTCCGCCACACCGTGACCTGGACGCAGGAGGCCTATATCAAGGCATCGAACACCGGCGTTGGCGACGACTTCGGCCACGTGGTCGCGCTGACCGGCGACCTGCTCGTCGTCGGCGCGCGCGGCGAATCGAGCATCGCGACCGGGATCGACGGCGACCAGCGCGATGACTCCGCGCTCGTGGCAGGTGCGGTGTACGTGTTCGCGCGGACCGGCGCGACGTGGCGCCAGCGCGCGTATGTCAAGGCATCGAACACGGGGCTCCGCGACGTGTTCGGCTCGACCGTCGCGGCGTCCCACGACACGATCGCGATCGCCTCGCTCGGCGAGAGCAGCCGCGCGATCGGAATCAACCCCGAGAACGGCCAGGGCGATAACAGCGACCGCTCGGCCGGCGCGGTGTACCTGTTCCGATGATCGCGCACGCGGCTTGCTGGCCGTCGGCCCTGGCGCTGGTCGCGACCGCAGGATGCGGGTTCCCGCGGCCGCCGGACGTCGGCGGCGATCACGTGGTCGCGGGACGGCTGCACGGGCTGTGGGACGATGCCGGCGGGGTGACGCTGCGGCTGGTGGCCGGGGACGTCGACGCGTCGTTGCCGCTGACCGGCAATGGGCCATTCCAGTTCCGGGACACCTTCGCGCCGGGCACGCCGTACACGGTGTCGGTGGCGTCGAGCCCCGAGCTGCACACCTGCGTCGTCGACGGCGGCTCGGGGATGATCGCGCAGGCCGCGCCGGAGCTGTCGGTGGCTTGCACCGGCCCGGTCGACGGCGTCGATCTGTCCGGTGCGTGGGGCTGGGCGTTCGATCCGTCGGAGGACGCGCAGGTGTTCGACGGCTCGCTCGCCGCGCAGGCGGTGGCGGTCACCGTGCGAGGCAGCCGCCTGACCGGCGCGCGCGTCGGCGATGCCGCGGCGGCACCGGGCCAGCCGAGCGCACCGATCGCACTGCCGCTCGGCGCGACCGTCGTTGCGGTGGCGCTCACCGCAGGCGGCCTGTCGAAGACCTATCAGCTCACGTTCCGCCGGGGCGGCGCGATGCTCGACCAGATCGTCTACGGCAAGGCGTCGAACACCGGCGCGAACGACAGCTTCGGCGGCGCGATCGCGCTGTCGGGAGACACGCTTGCGGTCGCCGCGACCGGAGAGGCGAGCATGGCCACGGGCGTCGATGGCGATCACACCGACGACCGTGCGCCGAACGCCGGAGCGGTCTACGTGTTCGTCCGCGACGGGGCGGTGTGGCGCCAGCAGGCCTACCTCAAGGCGTCGAACACCGACGCGGGCGACCGCTTCGGCTGGTCGATCGGCCTGTCGGGCGACACGCTCGCAGTCGGCGCGATCGGCGAGGCCAGCAGCGAACCCGGGATCAACGGCAACCAGGGCGACAACAGTGCACCGTCGTCGGGCGCGGTCTACGTCTTCGTCCGCCAGGGCGCCGCGTGGAACCAGCAGGCGTATATCAAGGCATCGAACGCCGAGCGCGCCGATCAGTTCGGCTGGTCGATCGCGCTGGCGAACGACACGCTGGTCGTCGGCGCACCCGGCGAGGCGAGCAGCGCGACCGGCGTCGACCCCGTCGGAGGCCCGGCGAACAACACCGCCGCGGAGGCCGGGGCCGTCTACGTGTTCGGCCGCACCGGCGCGACGTGGCGCCAGCAGAACTACCTCAAGGCCTCCAACACCGAGGCGAGCGATGGCTTCGGCGCGGCCGTCGCACTGTCCGGCGACACGCTCGCGGTCGGCGCGACCGGCGAGGCGAGCCGCGTGGGTGGCGTGAACGCCGTCAACGGCCAGTCGAACAATGCAGCGCCGCGCGCGGGTGCGGTCTACGTGTTCACGCGCGCCGGCGCGAGCTGGAGCCAGCAGGTGTACCTCAAGGCGTCCAGCCCGGGGACCAACGACACGTTCGGCTTCGCGCTGGCGCTGTCGGGCGACACGCTGGCCGCGGGCGCGATCGGCGAGGCCAGCGCCGCGGTCGGCGTCGACGGCAACGAGGGCGATAACAGCCTGCCCAACGCCGGCGCGGTGTACGTCTTCACTCGCGCCGGCGCGACGTGGCGCCAGCAGGCGTACCTCAAGGCGTCGAACACGGGCGTCGATGATCACTTCGGCTGGTCGCTGGCGCTGTCGGGCGATGCCCTCCTCGTCGGCGCGGACGGCGAGGACAGCCCGGCGCGCGGCATCGACGGCGATCAGACCGACGACGCGGCGATGGAGGCCGGAGCGGCGTACCTGTTCGTGCGCGGCGGCGCGACCTGGCAACAGAAGGCGTACATCAAGGCATCCAATACCGGGATCTTCGATCGCTTCGGTCGCAGCGTGGCGCTGTCGCCGGACGCGCTGATCGTCGGCGCCACCAACGAGGCCAGCCGGGCGACCGGTGTCAACCCGGTCAACGGCCCGAGCGACAACAGCCTGAGCACGGCCGGTGCGCTGTACCTGTTCCGCTGATCGATCTCACTGATCGATCGACAGGGGGCTTTCCCGCCCCCTTTCTCGCGGCAAAGCCGCTCGATTCACCCCCCCGCGCGTCGCGTCGCGCGGTTGATCCTTCGATCGAGAGACATGTCTCAGGCGTTCCATGTAACATCGCGGCTCATCATGCGCAGCTGTCCTCCGGGGTGGACGGGAAAGGCCCGCTCTGTCCACGGTCGTGGACGGTTCGCGAGGTCCGCGGCGGTGAGGCCGGTCTGCGATCCGTGTGGATCGGCGGCGTTACGCCGGCGGGCTCTCCGGCATTGCCGGCTGGATCTGCAGCGGTGCTGACAGCGATTGCAGGTCCGCGGCGGACGCGTCCTGTGTCGCCACGTGTCAATGCGATCGGCCGCAAGTGCTCGAACCGACGAGACGCCGTGCTGCGCGCCGCGTGGTCTCGACGTTGCTATGCGCGGTACCGTGTCGTGCACCTCCGGAAGATCTGGCCAGCGCTACGTATTGCTAGGCGTTGGCCCGGCTCCGACCGGGTGGTGAACTGAGAGACCTCTTGATCGGCGTCGTCATCGGGAACTACCAGATCCTCCGCAAGCTCGGCGAGGGCGGGATGGGTGCGGTGTATCTGGGCCAGCATCAGCTGCTCGGCCGGCACGCCGCGATCAAGGTGCTGCTGCCCGACCTGAGCGCGCGCGGCGACATCGTCAATCGATTCTTCAACGAGGCGCGCGCGGTCACGTCGATCAGCGATCCGGGGATCGTCCAGGTCTTCGACTTCGGTTATCACACCGACGGCAGCGCCTACATCGTGATGGAGTACCTCGAGGGTGAGCCGCTCGACCGCCGGCTGGCCCGGCTCGGCAAGCTGCCGGCGGCCGAGGCGCTGCGGCTGTGCCGGCAGATCGCGAGCTCGCTCGCGGCGGCGCACGCCCAGAACATCATCCATCGCGATCTCAAGCCCGAGAACATCTACCTGGTGCACGACGGCGAGGTCGCCTCGGGCGAGCGCTCGAAGATCCTCGACTTCGGGATCGCGAAGCTGTCCGACGATAACCCGGGCAAGATCAAGACCAACACCGGCGCGCTGATGGGCACGCCGATCTACATGTCGCCCGAGCAGTGCCGCGGGCTATCCGAGCTCGATCACCGCTCGGATATTTACTCGCTGGGCTGCGTGCTGTTTCACCTATTGACCGGCAGGCCGCCGTTCGAGGGCGAGGGCATGGGCGACATCATCGCCGCGCACATCCGCGAGCCCGCGCCCGCGCCATCGTCGCGCGCGCCCGAGGTGTCGCCGGCGGTCGATGCGCTGGTGCTGCGCTGTCTCGCCAAGCCGCCGGCCGAGCGCTTCCAGACGATGCACGAGCTCGCGGCGGCGGTCGGGCAGATCTTGCCGTACATCACGTCGCCGGTCGCGCCGACGCAGTGGGTCTATGCCTACCAGGGCGGAGCGACGCCGACGCCACCACCGCCGCCGTACGGCTCGCAGCTGCCGTACAGCTCGCAGCCGCCGCATGGCTCGCAGCCGCCGCATGGCTCGCAGCCGCCGCATGGCTCGCAGCCGCCGCATGGCTCGCAGCTGCCGTACAGCTCGCAGCCGCCGTATGGCTCGCAGCCGCCGTATCCGTCGCAGCCGCCGCCGTATGCGTCGCGGCCAGGCAGGCCGGTGCCGCCGCCGGGCACGCCGGTGCCGCCGCCGGGCACGCTGCCGTCGGCGCCACCGATGCTGCACGTGCCGGTCAAGGTCACGCCGACGACGCTCGGCGCGAGCAATGGCCAGGTCGCCGCGCGATCGGCCGCGCCGCCCGCGACGCGATCCAGGCTCGGCTGGGTGATCGCCGGCGTGCTGGTGCTCGGCGGCGCCGGTGCGGCGATCGCCTTGGTCGCCACGCGCGGCGACGATCGCCACGCGGCGGCGGGCAGGCAGGACGCCGGGCTGATCGCAGCGCCCGCGGCGGCCGATGCCGCGCAGCCGGCGATCGCGCTCGACGCCGGCGCCGTGGCGGCGACCACGCCGGATGCCGGCGTTGTCCCGGACGCCGCGCCGGCCATGGACGCCGCGCTGCCACCGCCACCGCCGCCGCCACCGATCGATGCGGGCAAGCGAACGCATCGCTCGCACACCACGCCACCGCGTACCGGTTCGGGCTCCGGATCGGGGGTGTACACACCGCCCGGCTGCGACCGCACGGTCGATACCGATTGCGACGGGATACCAGACGTTCGTTGACTCGTTGAGGGGAAATCATGAGGCACAGGATCGCGACGCTCGCGTTCGCATACGGCATCGTCTTGCCGATCACCGCCTGGGGGCAGGCCAGCCCGCAGGCAGAGGCGCTGTTCCGCGATGGCAAGCGGCTGATGAAGGACGGCCAGCTCGCCGAGGCGTGCTCCGCGTTCGAGGGCAGCGAGCGCGCCGAGCACAACGTGGCCACCGTGCTGAGCCTCGCGGACTGCCGCGAGAAGAACCACCAGTACGCGTCGGCGTGGGCGCTGTTCCTCCAGGCCGATAGCCAGACCCGGGCCGATCCGTCCAAGGCGGTCCTCAACACGACGGCGAAGAACCGGGCGCGCGCGCTCGAGCCCAAGCTGTCGTACCTGACGATCAACGTGCCCGACGAGAGCCGGATCCCCGAGCTCGTGGTCACGCGCGACGGCGCGCCGGTCGATCAGGCCGAGTGGAACCGCTCGATCCCGATCGACGGCGGCAGCCACGTGATCGCCGGCAAGGCGCCCGGCCACGAGTCGTGGTCGACGACGGTGACGCTCAAGCCCGAGACTGACAAGCAGTCGGTCGAGGTCCCCAGGTTCAAGGCGCTGCCGGAGATCATCAACAAGCCGCCGCGCGACGACGCGGCGCGGAGCGACGAGGCGCCGCGGCCACCCGAGCCGAGTCCGTTCACGCGCAAGCGCCAGATCGCGATCGGCGTCGCCGCGGGCGGCGTGGTGGCCCTCGGCGTCGGCATCGGCTTCGGCATCAAGGCGAGCAGCCTGCACAACGACGCGGTCGCGACCTGTCCACCGGCGGCGTGCTCGCCGGCCGCCGCGCGCGACGCCCAGAACAAGAACGACCGCGCGCGCAAGGACGCGATGTTCGCCAACGTCGGCTACGGCGTCGCGGGTGCCGCGATCGCCGCCGGCGCGGTGCTGTGGTTCCTCGGCAAGCCAGAGTCGCCCACTGCGGTCGCGATCGCGCCGCAGCTCGGCGCCGCCACCGGCCTGGCCGTGATGGGGAGGTTCTGATGCGCAGCGTCTTCGTCTTCGGTCCTGGTTCGCTCGGTGCGCTGGCCCTCGGCCTGGCCGCGTGCTCGATCCCCAGCACCGCGTTCCACGCCACCCCCGACGCCGCCGGCGGCGGCGATGACATGCCCGGCGTGCTCGCGATCCGCACCGTGTCGTCGCTCGACGTCGACGAGGGCAGCACCGCGAGCTTCGCGGTCAAGCTGACCCGCGCGCCGAGCGCCGAGCTCGTGGTCCGCATCGCCCCGGCCGACGCCGCCGCGGCGACCCGGATCGGCATCTCGGTGCCCGAGCTCCGGTTCGAGCCGACCAACTTCGACAAGGACCAGATGATCACCGTCACCGGCCTGGTCGACGTCGACGTGGTCGACGGCCTCGCCGGCATCGTGCTGAGCGCGCCCGGCGTCGATCCGGTCACGGTCAACACCGCGATCCACGACCACGACAAGGTCGACATCGTCACCGACATCGCGACCAGCGGCGTCCTGTCGATCAACGAGGCCCAGACCGCCGACGTCCACGTCCATCTGTCGCACCAGCCACCGGCCGACGTGCGGGTCAAGGTGACGCTCGGCGCCGGCCCGGTCACCGTGTCGCCGGCGGAGCACACCTTCACCGCGGCGAACTACAGCGTCGATCAGACGTTCACGTTCTCGGCGCCCGTCGACGTCAACATCGTCAGCGAGGACGAGTCGCTGACGTTCTCCGCGATCGGCTCGGCCGACAGGCCGTACACGATCCACGACGTCGACAGGGACACGCTCAACATCAGCGTCAACACACCGAACGGTGCCGCGCTCCAGGTCCCCGAGGGCGGCAGCGTGCAGATCGACGTCGCGCTCACCAAGCAACCGCCGCCCAACACCACGGTCACCGTGCACCTCGAGCGGCAGAGAGGCAATGTCTCGCTCGATCACACCGATCTGATGTTCACCTCGCTCGACTTCGATCATGCGCAGTCGGTCGCGGTCATGGCCCCGCAGGACCTCAACACCAGCAACGAGACCGATCAGATCACGCTGTCGATCCCCGGCTCGACCGTCACGCCGGTCGTGGTCGGCGTGACCACCATCGACGACGATGTCCAGGCGATCCTCGAGGACGCGCCCAACCCGCTGTCGGTGACCGAGAACCAGAGCGCGACGTTCGGGGTCACCCTGAAGTTCCAGCCGAGCGGCAACGTCACGGTCACGGTCAACTCCGCCAAGCCCGCGGTGGCGACCGCGTCGCCCGGCACGCTGACGTTCACGGCGCAGAACTACAACGATCCGCTGGCCCACCAGGTCACCGTGCGCGGCAGCGACGACAACAACCTCGCCACCGACATGACCAGCATCACGCTGCACGAGCCGACGCTGGTCGACAAGCTCGTGCCGGTCAACGTCCCCGACGACGATACCCAGGCGATCGTGCTGAGCGCCGCCATGCTGTCGATCCCCGAGGGCATGTCGAAGCCCTTCGATGTCTCGCTGAAGTTCGATCCCGGCAACACGGTGACGGTCAGCCTGTCGAACACCAACCAGACCTCGCTGCCGATCGACAGGACGTCGATCACGTTCACCGGCGGCGCCAGCGGCAACTATGCGACGCCGGTCCGCGTCACGGTCAGCGCGCCGGTCGACAGCAACAACGTGTCGGAGACCGCCACGGTGACGGTGAGCGGCGCCGGCGCGACCCCGGCGACCGTCATGACGGCGGTGGGCGACAGCACGGTGGTCCAGAACTGGGGCTGGCCTACGCCGTTCCCGACGACGACGACCGTGAGCGCCGAGTTCGCGTTCGGCTACCAGGTCAGCGTCGGTGCAGTCGCCACGCTCGACTCGTTCCACACCTACGTCCCGACCGCGGTCGGCAACTACCGCATGGCGCTGTACACCGACGCCGGCGGCGTTCCGGGGACGCTGGTCGCCGACATGGGCGGCGCGAGGGCCGTGGTCAACGGTGTCAACGACGCCCCGGTGCTCAACGGCGCCACGCTCAGCGATCCGAGCTACTTCGTCGTGATCCGGTTCTCGGCCGACACCAACATCGGCTTCGCGGCCACGGGGGTGACCGGGCGCCAGTGCTTCCGCAACACGCCGTACCAGGCGATCACGGACGCCTGGGCGACCTCGTTCGGCGCCTCGACGTGCGCGACGGCGCGGCTGATGAACCTGTGGTTCACCACCGTTCATCAGTGATTGTGTGATCCGGCGCTATGCGCTCGGCGGCACCCTGTTGTACAAGGGACCTCCGACTACCTCGGAGGAGGGTGGATATGAGATACGTTGGACATATACGTAATGCCGCGCTCGCGGTGACGGCGCTGTGGGCCTCGGTCGCGACGGCCGCGCCGGCGCACAATGTCTGCGTTCCCCCGGCGATCGGCGTGCCGTTCCGCAACGGGCCGCCGCAGTGGTTGAACTGGACCGGGGGCACCCTGGTCGATCCGTCGCTCGACGATCCGCGCTGGCTCGGGGCGACCGGTCACGCGTTCGCCGACGGCGGTGCGCTCGCGCCGCTGCAGTCGCGGATCCTGTGGACGACGATCAGCGGCCAGAAGTACCTGATGATGTCGTTCCTCGTCGATCTCGAGGGCCTGACCGGCGCCGGCGTCGCGACCCCGCGCGATCTGTTCGTCGGGTTCCGCCGCCCGGCGGTGTTCACCAACGGCACGCCGCAGACCGACGACGACGAGTACGCCTACATCTTCCAGTTCCACCTGACCTCCGGCGCCATCGCCGGGCTGGCGACGCCGACGCACTGCACCGACTACAACAACTGCGCCGAGACTCCCGGTCCCGGCACCGACTTCTGGCGCGTGTTCGTCGACCGCGACCAGGCGCCGCAGAACTGCACGACGGCCACGGGCACGGTCTCCGGCCCGGGCTTCCTCCCGCTGACCGGCAGCGGCCCCAACGGCGCGCCGATCACGTGGATGACCAACCCCGCGGCGCCCGATCAGGACGCGGTGCGCTACTGGAAGCTCGGCTCGGGCACCGGCATCCCGGTCCCGATCGAGAACCGCTGGGCCGTCCAGATTCGCATGAAGGTCGCGGCGACCGACAACGAGCCGCTCGAGCACGGCATCCCGCCGAGCTCGACGTTCTGGTACCAGGGCACCGCGCAGGTCGCGGCGGTGGGCGGCGGCGACTACGCAGCCACCGGGTGGTGGCCGCGCGAGCTGACGACGTCGATCTGCATCAAGAGCTCGGCGCCCAACCTGCTGGTCCATCCCCAGCTCGGCGACGCGACGAGCTGCCCGGCGAGCGGCCCGCCGTGCTCGCCCGACAACTACAGCCGGTTCACGACGTTCAGCGGCTCGGCGCCGGCCGGCTGCGACGCGGGGCTCTCGATCGACAGCCGCTACATCGGCGCGGTCAATAACCCGGCGGCGGGGACGGACTTCTCGACGGTCGCCTTGACCACGAGCTTCAAGGCGACCGGCAAGAACGTCGTGATCGCACAGGTCGTCAACCTCGATCCGGTCAGCGACGTGACCGCGCCGATCCTCGCGCGGTTCCGGCTCGCCGGGTGGGGCTCCGAGCCGTGGATCACGCCGACCGAGCACGGCGTGTGGAAGGACATGCGCGGCGCGGAGAACGGCGTGTGCGGCACCGGCCCGGCGCCGAGCTGCAACTCGACTCCGGCGCCGCCGCCGTTCGTGATCCCGCACTACGTCGACGCCGATCACGACAACAAGGCCGATCACCGGGCAGCGATCCACTTCGACTGGACGCTCGGCGACGATCCGCAGATGGGCCAGAGCGAGTTCTGCAAGTGGAGCCTCAAGCCGCCGAGCGCGGCGCCGAGCGATCCGGGCTGCACGCCGTGCGACTGCAAGGCGGCATCGACGCCGGCGACACCGAACCTGTGCGACGACAAGTCCGCGACCTCGACCGACGTCGGCACCCGCTCGACCGTCGGCACGAACACCGCGTGCGTGTCCAAGCGGATCGAGCACGAGTGCATCTTCGTCGAGCTCAGCGCGCCGATGGGCGGCGCCAACTTCGCGCAGCAGAGCTTCTGGAACCAACCAGCGGTTCCAGGACATCTACCTGTTCGTGATGCCGCGCAACATGCCCCAGACGATCCCCGGCGGGGCGACCGACGGCGTGCTCTATGTCCGCCGCCAGGCGCTGTCGCGCGCCGAGGTCGTGGCGGCGCCGTACATCCAGGCGATGCAGCAAAACTCCGGCGACAAGATCCGGGACGCCATCCTCAAGCTCGGCCGGCGGCCCGGCGCCGGCGCGGCGGCCGTCGGGCCGCGCTCGGCCGTCGAGCAGCCGCCGGATCCGCAGGACTTCCCCGACCGCATCGCGCGCATCGAGAACGCGCTCGACATCATGGCCCAGCGCGATTTCGAGCGGACGACCGCGCTGCTCCAGATCGTCAAGACCCGCAAGGTGACCGCGGCCGACCTCAACGAGGCCGTGGTGCGCGCGGTGGGGCCCGAGGAAGCCGCCGGCATCGTGCCGACGCTCGAGATCTACCCGTTCTATCGCCCGCTCGGCGTCGGCCCGGCGCTGCTGCCGATGACCGCGTTCACGGTGTTCCTCAGCCACGACGGCACGATGACCGGCAGGGCTACGCGCGCAAGATCCAGGTCCGCGCCCAGGCGATCACGGGTGATGCGCTGCCGCCGCCCAACCCGAACTGGCCGTGCGCCGGTGGCTGCCCGGGATGCGGCGGCGCCAGCCGCAACTGCGGCCTGGTGACGATGCTCGGCAACACCACGCCGGGGCTGATCGCGGGCGTGCTGGTGATCCGGCGCCGCCGCAAGAAGCAGAAGCCGGCGTAGCGCGGCTCGCGGCCTCAGCCGCGCGCGGCCCGGGCCTCGGCGGTGTCGGGCACGCGCTCGTTGCGCTTCTGCAGGATCGGGATCAGGAACTGCGCGACGGTGGCGAACACGTTGTGGTCCGGATCGAGCATCTTGCCGATCCCCTGCGACGTGATCAGCGCGACGAACACCAGGGTCATGTCGGGCACCGGGTGGACGTGGTACTTGCGGCCGAGCGCGAACATCCCGCCGATCAGCTCGCCGTACTCGAGCTTGCCGGTGCTCTTGGCCCGGAACCGCGCGGCGAACGCCGACACCTCGGCGCGCAGCGCGGTCCAGTCGACCGTGCCCAGGTACGTGTGAAATCGCCTGAGGTGCGCGATCAGGTCGTCGGGCGTGCCCATCGCGAGGCACTTGGACATGTCGATGAACTGGATCAGCACGTCGTCGTGCAGCAGCTTGGCGAGGCCGACGTCGAACAGGACGAGCGTGTCGTCGTCGCGCACCACCAGGTTGCCGGGGTGGAGGTCGGCGTGCACGAAGCCGTCCTCGAAGCACATCTTGCACATCACCAGGCGCAGCGCCGCGGCGAGCCTGGCCTTGCGGCGCGGATCGGTGCCGGGCGGCAGCGCGTCGATCTTGGTGCCGCGGATGAACTCCATGGTGAGCATCCGCTCGCCGGACAGCTCGCCGATCACCTCGGGGAACGCGACGTCCGTGCGGCCGGCGAAGTTGGCGCGGAACCGGCGGTAGTTGTCGGCCTCGATCCGCAGATCGGTCTGGTCGTGGATCGCCTCGACGAAGTGCCGGGTGTGGTCGACCGGGCCGTGGGCGCGCCAGCGCGGGCGCAGCGCGACGAGCCGCGCTCCGGCGAGCAGGATCGCCTGATCGCGCTCGACCTGGCGGCGCACGCCCGGCCGCAGCACCTTGACCGCGACCTCGCGGCCGTCGCGGAGGTGGGCGCGGTGGACCTGCGCCACGCTCGCGGCGGCGACCGGCGCGGGCTCGAAGTCGGCGAACACCTCGGCGAGCGGGCGGCCGAGCTCGGCCTCGACGGTGTCGCGCACCCGGCGAAACCCGAACGGCGGCAGCCGGTCCTGCAGCCGGCGCAGCTGATCGATGATCTCGGGCGCGAACAGATCCGGCCGCGTGCTCATCACCTGGCCGAGCTTGATGAACGTCGCGCCCAGCGCGGTCATCGCCTGGCGCAGCATGAACCCGCGCAGTGACCCGAGCCACGCCGTCCGGCGCGGCCCCCAGACCGCCACGAAGATCGCGAGTCGGACGATGCCATACATCGCGCCGCACACCGTCGCGACGACCACCAGCCAGAGCAGGTGGAGCAGGTTGCCGGGCCACCGCAGCACAGGAGGCAATGGTGACACACCGCGCGGTGTCGCTGGAGCACATGTGGCGGCGCCGCCCGCGATAGCCGATGAATTTCGTTGACTTACGCTGGCCCTGGACTTGCGGTTCGTCGGGCCATGAACAGCTTCATGGCCGACATCGAGGACATCCGCCGCCGCGCACTCGAGAAGATGGACGACGGCGCCGTCACCGCGTCCTACCGCGCCGATCGCGACAAGGTGATCGACGTGCTCAACGAGGTGCTCGCCACCGAGACCGTGTGCACGCTGCGGTATCGCAGCCACTACTTCATGGCCCGGGGCATTCACGCGTCCTCACGGAGCTGGGTGGCCGGCCGAACCTCGACCCCGAGGGGCTCGCCGCGCGCAGCCACGCACAGTACGGCGAGGGCGAGCAGCTCGAGGACATGATCAAGGAGGACCTGGTCGCCGAGCGGATCGCGATCGCCACGTACTCCGAGATCGTCCGCTGGCTCGGGACCGACGACCCCACCACGCGGCGGATGATGGAGGAGCTCCTCGCGACCGAGGAGGAGCACGCGGACGACATGGCAAAGCTGCTATCGCGGGTCCGCAAGTGATACCGTTGGGCCCTCGCAGGTCCAGTGGCGATACCGTCGGATCACGATATCGTTCTAGCGCTCGGTGAGGACCTCCCCATCGGGCTGTGGGTGGCGCGCGCGCCCGATGGCGAGCTGGTCTACGCCAACCGCACGTTCGCCGAGATCATGGGGACGCCGGCGCGCAGCGATGTCAGGGTCGGCGGCTACGCCGCGTCGTACGGCATTCACACGCGCGACGGCGCGCCGTATCCCGAGGACCGGATGCCGTTCGTGCGCGCGCTGGCCGAGCGCCGCGTGATCGTCGCAGACGACCTGACGATCCACCGCCGCGACGGCACGCGGGTCGACATCCGCGCCGTCGCCCGGCCGGTCGGCGAGCCGGTGACCCACGTCATCATCGCGTTCTTCGACGTCAGCCGCGAGGTCGAGGCCGAGCGGGCGCACGCCGAGAGCGAGCAGCGGCTGCGCCGGGCCCAGCGCCTCGAGGCGATCGGCACGCTCGCCGGCGGCATCGCGCACGACTTCAACAACCTGATCTTCGGGATCAAGATGATCGCGGCCGAGCTCGCCGCGACGGAGCCGGACCCCAAGCGCCGCGAGGCGATCGAGCAGATCGACGACATCACCGAGCGCTCGGCCACGCTGACCCGCTTGCTCCTGGGCTTCGCGCGCCGCGGCAAGCACCGGGCGTCGCCGGTCGGCGTCAACGACGTGGTCACCGCGATGAGCGAGCTGTTCAGCCGCACGCTCGCCGGCGTCGAGCTGACGTTCGAGCTCGAGGCCAGCGAGCGCGGCACCGTCGTCGGCGACCAGTCGCAGATCGAGCAGGTGATCATGAACCTGGTGCTCAACGCGCGCGACGCGGTGCAGGCCAGCGGGCGCGTCGCGGTGCGGACGCGCGACCTGGGCTCGCCCAGCGACCCCGACGCCGCGCGGTTCGTCGTGCTCGAGGTCGCCGACGACGGGCCGGGGATCCCGGCCGAGATCCGCGACCGCGTGTTCGAGCCGTATTTCACGACCAAGACCACCGGCCCCGAGCGCGGCACCGGGCTCGGGCTGGCGACCGTGTTCGGCATCGTCGAGAGCCACGGCGGCTCGGTCGAGATCGACGCCGGCCTCGGCGGCAGCGGCACCACGATGCGGATCGTCCTGCCCGCCGCGAGCCGGCCACCGCCGGTCAAGTCGCGCCCCACCGTGGCCGACCTGCCCCGGGGCAGCGGGATGATCCTCGTCGTCGACGACGATCAGATGGTGCGCAGGGTCGTGTCGAGCTCGCTCAACGTGCTCGGCTACCAGACCGTCGAGGCCGCGAGCGGACCCGACGCCGTCGAGATCTATCGCAACCGCCGCGGCGAGATCCGCGCCGTCGTCCTCGACATGGTGATGCCGGGCATGACCGGGCGCGCGACCTACCTCGCGCTGCGCGAGGTCGACCCCGACGTCGCCGTGCTGCTCATGTCGGGCAACACGCTCAACGAGAGCGTGCAGGAGATCCTCGATCTCGGCGTGCGCAACTTCGTGACCAAGCCGTACTCGATCGCCACGCTCGCCAAGGCGATCGCCGAGCTCACCCAGTAGCGCCGCGCCGTCGCCTCGCAGGCCGCCTCGTCCAGCCCGTGCACAGTCGCCCGTGACGCGGCGCACGCGGATGTAAGCGCCGCCTCATAATGAGGCGGACTCCGCAGATTACCGCCTCGACTGGCACTCTGCGATTCAGATATCTGAGGCGAGGTCGGCACGACGTCGACGCGTCGCGCCGGCCACCGAATGCAGGAGCGAGGTGGCCATTCCGCGATCGCCGCCGTCGACGGTGTGCACCGATCGCGGCCGGACGAACGTTTGCGAATGACGCAATCGACGGCGCCGCAATTCGCGGCAATACAGCAAATGACCTAATGGGTTTCTGTAAACTAGAAATTGTGAATAGCGAGTGAATTGAAGATTGACTCGCTTTAACGCCCCGTTTAATGTTCGTCACACGCGCTTGGATTCGGTCACATGGCCGGTGCGGCGCGGTGATGAGCGTAGTTGTTCTGCGATGTTGTTCGGATGCGGCCGCTCGGTGCTGGGGGTTCGATCTCGCCCCGGGGCGTGACGGCTCGTCCAGCTCCATGGGCATGCAACGCGTTGCGCGCTGATCAATCTGCATCAAGGAGTAAGTAATGCGAAAGGTGCAATCTCGACACTGGTTCCATATCGCGCTGTGCGGCGGCCTGCTGGCCGGCTGTGCACCCGACCCCACCGATCTCGAGGGTGAACAGCTGGGAGAGACCACCTCTGCCATCTCGCTCGGCGGTGCGCTGCCCGGGATCACCACGGCCGATTTCGCGGCGGCCAAGGCCGCGTTCACGACGGTCGAGACCATCGACGACGGTCTGGGGCCGATCTTCAACGAGCGATCGTGCGGAAACTGCCACACCCAGGGCGCGATCGGCGGCGCCGGCACCCAGATCGAGCGCCGGTTCGGCACGACCTTCAGTTTCTTCGGCGTCCAGCTCTTCGATCCGCTCGCCAACGATGGCAATGGCCCGTTCCCCGCCCGCGGCGGCTCGCTGCGCCAGCTGTTCACGGTCGGCAACTTCACGGGCCTCAACGGCCAGTCCTGCTCGGTGCCGCTCGAGCACGAGCCGCCCGAGGCGACGATCCACAACGTCGGCCGTCTGACCACGCCGCTGTTCGGGCTCGGCCTCGTCGACGCGATGCCCGATTCGTTCTTCGATAACCTCGCCTCCGCGCAACCGTCGAGCATCCGCGGCATCGCCAACCACGTGTCGATCGTGCTGCCCAACCCGAGTGATCCGTCGCAGAGCCTGAACGGCACCCGGGTCGGGAGGTTCGGCTGGAAGGCCGGCGTCGCCACGCTCACCCAGTTCTCGGCCGACGCGTACGTCAACGAGATGGGCATCACGACCCAGCACTGCATCGGCGGCACCTCGGTCACCGCGTTCTCCACCGAGTCGCAGCCCAACGGCATCGCGCAACCGCTCGGTTGCGATGACCGCGCACCGCCGCAGCCGTCGGGCAACGGCGTCCCGGCCGGGACCGACGACGCGGTCGGCAGCTGCGCCGGCGGCCTGACCGAGATCCAGGACGACGTGGCCGCGTTCGCCCAGTTCATGACGTTCCTCGCGCCGCCGGCGCGCGGCAAGATCACCACCGCGGTCACGGCCGGTCAGAGCGTGTTCCAGCAGGTCGGCTGCGCCGGCTGCCACGTGCTGACCACGTTCACGACCCCGTCGGCAACTTCGCGTTCCAGCCGTTCTCGGACTTCCTGGTGCACGACATGGACGGGCTGGGCGATCACATCGGCAACTGGGGTGACACGATCCCGGTGACGCGCCGGATGCGCACGGCGCCGCTGTGGGGCCTCCGGTTCCGCACGCTGTTCCTGCACGACGGCCGGACCAACAGCCTCACGACGGCGATCACCGAGCACGCCGGTCAGGGCGCCGCCGCCGCGGCCGCGTTCAACAGCCTGAGCTCCACGTCGAAGAGCAACCTGATCGCGTTCCTGCAGTCGCTGTGATCGACCGGCACGCCCGATCGGTCGTGGCCGTCCGGGCTCACGCGATCGGCGTGGTGTCGAGGATGTGGGTGATCGAGTTGCCCAGATCGTTCAGGGTCGGCGAGGTCGACGGCGGCCAGTCGCGCGTGTTGATCACGTAGGCCCAGTCGACGCCGTCGCCGCGCGAGAACGCCAGGGACGACGCGCCGGGGGTGCTGCCCGCGCGAGCGGAGTTGGCTGCGCGCGGCCCGTTGCCCCACACCGCGTGCAGGTGGATGAACTGGACCAGCGCCTGCGCCGACGCTCCGGTGCCGTCGTTGGGGTCGCCGACCTCGTTGATCTCGCCGTCGCCGCCGTAGACGGAGGGGATCAGCAGCTGCGACGACAGCTCGATGGGGTTGAACCCCAGCCCCTCGTCCTCGGCGATCGCCTCGTTGGCCGCGCGATGCGATGCGAGCGTGGGAAACACGGCGACCTCGGTGATGCCGGCGGGCTGCAGCAAGGCGGTCTTGACGTAGTCGAAGTACTTCATGCCCGTGACCTTCTCGACCACCGCGCCGGCCAGGAGGTAGCCGAAGTTGGAATACTTGCTGGGCCCGCCCGGTGCGAAGTCGAGCATGCGGGCGTACATGTAGCGGGCCACGTCGAGCTTGGTCACCGGATGGTTCAGGCCGAGGTCGAGCGCGATCTTGCGCATGCTGTACGTCGGATCGAACCCCGACCCGCCGTTGGCCGGCGAGTCGTCGTTGTAGCCGCCCGTGTGATCGAGCAGCTGCTGGATCGTGATGGTGTCGCTGCGCGGATCGGCGGGGTGCGAGAACCCGAGCAGCGGGTACACCTTGGTGTCCTTGTTCAGCTTGTGCGCGTCGTACAGCGACTGGACCGCGGCCTCGAGGAACATCTTGCTGCAGCTCGCGAGCAGGAAGCGGTCGGAGGGCTGGGTCGTGCGATAGCCCGCCTCGGCCCAGGTGTATGCGCGCGACAGCTTCATCGCGCCGTTCTTGCCGATCGCGAGCTGCGCCGCGCGGACGCCGTTGGCCTGCATGAACGTCTGCATCGCATGGTCGAGGCCTGCCAGGGCCGGCACGGCCGCGCCCGTGACCGTCCACTCGCGCGCCGCCGGGATGTCCTGCTTGGCAAACACCGCCGCATAGCGCGTGTTGTTGCCGCTGCCTCCGCCCTGGACGCAGATCGGGTAGAAGCCCGCGGCATGCTGCTTGTCGAACTCGGCCTGGTACTCGGCGGAGGTCATGCCGTGCCGCGCCACCCAGGCGCCGACCACGTCGTCCTTGAACATGGAGCAG
>VBLP01000448.1:0-5017 GCA_005887925.1 Deltaproteobacteria bacterium
CGCGGCGCGATCGCGTACCGCCTCGACGGCGTGGTCGCGCCCGTGGTCAGCTACTCGCTGCGTCGCCGCGACTACCTGCGCGACACCGAGCAGGCATTCACCGGCTGGGTCCACACCGGCGACGCCGGCGCGGTCCTGCAGCTCGGCGCGGGGATCGAGCTCGACGCACGCGCCACGCTCGCCCGCGAGATCGCCGCCGACGCGTCGTTCGCGAATGTGTCCGCCGGACTCCGCGCAACGCTGCGGACGCGCTCGACCGCGCCGGTCCGCCTGATCGCCGGCGCGAGCGGCGGCTACGCGCGCTACGACCTCGCGCAGCCGGACGGGGCGCTGCGCAGCGATCTCGCGCTCGCGGCGAGCGCGGATGTCGAGATCGATCTCGGCGATCACGTCGTCGCGGTGGCCGGCGCCGCCGTCGCGCGCAACCAGTCCACGATCGAGGACTTTCGCTACGCCAAGCTGATCGCGCGCTGCGGCCTCGTCGTCGCGTGGGGCGGGCTGTGAACCGGCGGCGCGTGCTCGCCGTGCTCGCGGCCGCTCTCGCGCTGCTGGTCGCGATCAACGCGCTGATCTACAGCCTGTACCGCAGCGACGTCCGCGCGGTGACCGGCACGCTCGACGACCGGCTGAGTGCGCTCGGTGTCACCTCGGCGAGCTGGCTGGCCAGCATCGGCGATGCCGGCGCACCGGCCGGGGCCCCGGTCGATCGCTCGCTGGGCGCGCTGCTCGACGCCCTGGTCCGCGACAACCGGCTCGAGGACGCGTACCTGATCGACCCGGCGCTGCGCGTGCTCGCCGGCGTGCGCACCCCGGCGGGCGCGCCGCTCAACCTGCTGCGCGTCGACGAGGATCGCCTGGCCCGCGCGTTCGCCGGCGAGGCCTCGGTCGGCACCGGCTACTCGGTGGCCAACGCCACCGTCGAGGCCGCGTACTTTCCGGTCCGCCGCGCCGGGTCGACCCGCGTGCTGACCCTCGAGGCCGGCGCCGAGTACCACGCCCCGGCCGTCGCGCTGCGCCGCACCTACCTCGTCGCGGTCGGCCTGACCGCGCTCGCCGCGGTGGTGTTCGCGGTCGGCCTCGGCCTCGCGCTACGCGCGCTCGAGAGGGCGCGGCTCGCCCACGGCCGCGCCGAGCGGATGGCCGCCGTCGGACAGATGGCCGCGATGGTCGCGCACGAGGTCAGAAACCCGCTCGGCATCCTGCGCGGCCAGATCGAGCTCGCCCGCGAGCGACTCGCCCCGGCCGCGCCGCCGCGCGAGCAGGAGCGCTTCGTCGAGATGCTCGGCGAGGTCGACCGGCTCAACCGGCTGACCGAGGAGTTCCTCGGCCTGACCCGCGACGTCGCGCTCGACCCCGGCGACGTCGATCTCGGCGCGCTCGCCCGCGCCGTCGCCGACGAGGTCCGCCTGCTCGCGCCCGGCGCCGACATCACCGCCAGCGGCGCGCTGACCGTCCGCGCCGACGCCGCGAAGCTGCGCCAGGCGCTGCTCAACCTCGTGCTCAACGCCACCCAGATCGGCGGCCCCGCCGTCGTGGTCGCGATCGAGGTCGCCGACGACGGCGAGCGCGCCCGGCTCTCGGTGATCGATGACGGCCCCGGTGTCCCCGCCGAGCTCGCAGCGCGGCTGTTCCAGCCCTTCGTCACCGCACGCGCCGGCGGCACCGGCCTCGGCCTCACCGCGGCGCGGCGGATCGCCGAGCGCCACGGCGGCACGCTCGTGCTCGAGTCCCGGCCCGGCGCGCGCGGCGCGCGGTTCTCGATCTACCTGCCGCGGCGACCCGCGTGATCACGGCGCCGTCGCGACCACGACGCCGAGGTAGCCCGTCCACTTGACGTAGCTGCCGTCCATGGCGTTCGAGCGGTTGTCGAGCAGCGCGCCGCCGATCACCGCGCCGAGGTGCGGCGTCACATCGACGTACAGCGACGCATCGGCGCGGACCTGGACATCGCGGCGGCCCATCGCCGCGGCGTCGTAGCGGCGATCGGACACCCGCGCCGACATCCGCAGATCGGCGCGGCCCAGCCGCAGACGACCCGCGAGCTGCCCGCCGCCGGCGAGCACCGACAGCGCCGGGTCGTCGGTGGCCTCGCGGGCGACCACCGCGCCGAGCTCGAGCTCCCAGCGCTCGGCGAGCCACGACAGCCGCGCCGTGCCGGTCTGCACCCTCCCGGTGTAGCCGGCGTACGCGTCGGGGAACAGCGTCCGCAACGCGAGCTGGTAGCTCGCCGCGATGCCGAGCGCGCCGGCGACCGCGCGCCGCGCGCTGGCGTCCGCCGTCTGGCCGAGCTGGTAGCGCACGCCGCCCAGGGTCGAGACATCGAGGTGGTAGCCGAGCGCCGCGCGATAGCTCGCGCCGCGGTGGCTCCACGACAGGCCCGACACGCTCGCCGCGATGTCGTAGTCGGTCAGCCGGGCGAGCTTGCGATACGCCAGCGTCTGATCGATCACCAGCGCGACGCCGTCGAACGGCCGCAGGTGCAGATCGGCGAGCAGGAACAGCGCGCCATCGCCGGTGCTGCCGTCTGCGGGCGCCGCCGTCGCCGGCAGCAGCGGGACGTTGGAATCGACCTCCGGCCGGATCACCAGCCCGGCGGAGAACCGCTCGCCGCGACCGCGATCGTAGAGCTCGCGACCGCTGGTCGCCAGGTTCGAGCTGCTGCGCGCGACGCTGTCGTAGTAGTCGAGCGCGCCGTCCGTGTCGCCCGCTGCATCGGCGAGCAGCCCCAGGAAGATCCGCGCGCTGTCGCGGGTCTCCGGATCCGCCGAGCGCTCGGCGGCGACGAGCAGCGGCCGGGCGTGCGCCGCGTCGTTGCAGCGGTAGTACGCGATGCCGAGCAGCAGCGCCGTGTCGAGATCCGAGGGATCCGCCGCATGCGCCGCCGCCAGCGGCGCGATCGCCGCCGCGAACTCGCCGGCCTGAAACTTCGCCACGCCGCGCTCGATGTCGTCGGCCGCGTCGGCGAATGCCGGCGAGCCGAGCGCCATCCACACCACCGCGGCGATCACATGACGCTTGATCGATCGCGCAGCCGGCGCTGCCGGTCTGCGCTGTAGAAAGAGCGGCGCGACGCACGGTCTCCGGCGGGACACACCTTCGCGCTCCAACGAGGGGGGACGTCCTTGCATTTCCACGCGTCGCGCCGCAAGCGTCATCGCGACCTAGTGGCGGTGCGTCGATCCCTGGCCGTTGGTCGAGCCCGCGGCCGCGCGATCGAACCCGTTGGTCGCGCCCGTCGCCGATGCGTTCGTCGTCGCCGCCGCCGCCGGCCGGCTCGCACTCGCTCGCGGCGCTCCGGCCACCGGATCGACCGCCGCGTGCGCCGCGTGGGTCGCCGCCGCGTGCGCCGCCTGGTGCGCCGCCTTGCTGCGCGCGCCCTGGGCCCCGAACGCATTGGCCCTGGCCGTATCCGACGCCGTCGCCGGCAACGCCTTGGTCGACGGATCCGCGCCGCCCTTCTGGTTGGTCCCGCCGGTGTCGGCATCATCGCTCGTCGGGGCTGTGGCCTTCTGCGTCGCGCCCTTCTGGCCGAACGCGTTGGCCTTGGCCGTGTCGGACGCCGTCGCCGGCAACGCCTTGGCCGACGGATCCGCCCCGCCCTTCTGGCTCGACGCGGCCTTCTGGCCGAACGCATTTGCCTTGGCCATGTCGGACGCCGTCGCCGGCAACGCCTTGGTCGCGGGATCCGCGCCGCCCTTCTGGTTACCGTCCGCCCATGCCGTTCCACCCGCCAGCACCGCGATCAACAAGCCTGCTCGTGTCCACTTCGTGCACATAGCTGCCTCCTAGGCAATTTCTCCGTGGAAAGAGCAACCGAGGTGCCAGCTCGGGCCCACAGGATTGCGGTGACATACGCGGCTCCCTGCAAACCGCCTGTACCGTTCGGTACACCGGTCAGCGAGCAGTTTGGTGCGCGATCGCCGTCACGAGGACCCATGGCTCGCATCCTGATCGTCGATGATGAACCCAAGCTCGGCCGCGTCCTGGTCGAGATGCTCGAGGGGGCCGGGCACGACGTCGCCCACGCCGGCGGCGGCGCCGCGGCGATCCAGCGCATCGCCGGCGGCGATCTCGACGTCGTGGTCAGCGACCTCCGCATGCCCGACGTCGACGGCATGACCGTCCTGCGCGAGGTCCGCCGGCTATCGCCCGACACCGACGTCGTGCTGATGACCGCGCACGCGACCGCGCAGAACGCCGTCGAGGCGATGAAGCTCGGCGCCGCCGACTACCTCGTCAAGCCGTTCGCGATGGACGAGTTCCGGATGCGCATCGGCCACATCGTCGAGCGCCGCTCGATCGCCGCGCGGGCCGACGCCCTCGCCCGCCGGCTCGACGCGCGCGAGGGCTTCGGCCGCATCATCGCCGAGTCCGCCGCGATGCGCCGCATCGTCGCCGACGCCCGCCGCGTCGCCGCCACCGACGAGACCGTCCTCCTGCTCGGCGAGAGCGGCACCGGCAAGAACCTCCTGGCCCGCGCGATCCACAACGCCAGCGCGCGCAGCGCCGGCCCGTTCATCGAGGTCCACGCCGCCGCGCTCCCCGAGACCCTCGTCGAGGGCGAGCTGTTCGGCCGCGACAAGGGCGCCTACACCGGCGCGATCGACGCCAAGGCCGGCCACGCCGAGGCCGCGCACGGCGGCACCCTGTTCCTCGACGAGATCGGCGAGCTCACCGCCGCGATCCAGGTCAAGCTCCTGCGCTTCCTCCAGGACCGCACCTTCACCCGCCTCGGCTCGACCCAGACCCGGCGCTCCGACGCGCGCATCATCGCCGCCACCAACCGCGACCTCACCGCCGCCGTCAAGGACGCCACCTTCCGCGAGGACCTCTACTACCGCCTCGCCGTGTTCCCGATCGTCGTCCCGCCGCTGCGCGACCGCCCCGACGACGTCCGCGCCACCGCGCTCCACCTGCTCGCAGCGCGCGGACTCGGCGCCGACCGCATCACCCCCGCCGCCCTCGATCACCTCGCCGCCTATCGCTGGCCCGGCAACGTCCGCGAGCTCGAGAACGC
>VBLP01000448.1:5090-9425 GCA_005887925.1 Deltaproteobacteria bacterium
TCGAGCGCGACCTGATCCACCACGCGCTGGTCAAGGCCGGCGGCAACAAGGCCGCCGCCGCCCGCCTCCTCGGCATCACCCGCCGCCGCCTCTACTCTCGCCTCGACTCGCTCGGCGAACCCGCCCGCGACGACGACTGACCGCAGCACCACACGACGCTTCCCGCCGCGCCTCCGCGACCTCCACGATGATCACACGCAATGCGCGCGCGGTGCTTCACGGCCACCCTGCGCCGACTCGCCGATCTGCTTACCCTGCACCATGCTGCTCAGCCTCCTTGCTTGCTCGGCACATCGCGAGCAGATATCGGCCCACAGCGCTTCCAGCCCTCCGCGAGCAACCAGGTCGCCGGTCGAAATACCACCAGCGGATTCGATGAGGACAAGAGCTCAGATCGCGCGCGTCGACGCTCCGAACCAGCTCCAGTCGCTCGTCGCATGCCGCTATCCCGCGAGCTTATCTTCGCCTGCCGACAGGGCTGGACCTCGAGAGAACGCGCGGCCGGTCTCCCGAGGTCCTACCAGGTCAGAGCCAGGACGGAGCTCGGCCCAAAGGTAGCGCTGACGGGGCGACCCGCATCGCGGTCACGGGGCGAGCTTGGCGAGCAGCGCGGTGGCGTCGGCGGCGTGGGGGCCGCGGCTCTTGATGATGGCGTCGAGCAGCGGCCGGGCGTGTGCGGCGTCGCCGGTGGCGGCGCGGGCGCGCGCGAGCTGCCAGGTGAGCTCGGAATCCGGCGCGGAAGGGGACGCCGGCGGCGCTGCCGGTGAGGCGGAGGTCTTCCCCGGTGGCGGCGCGGGCCGCTCGGCGGTGGCCAGGGCGATGGTCGACTGCGGCCGGCCGCTGTCGTTGTAGGCGGCGGCGAGGGCCGCGACGATCTCGGGGTGGCGATGGGGCTGGGCGGCGAGGGCCTCGACCTGACGGGCTTCGTCGAGGTACTCGGCGGCGACGAGCGGGTCGGTCGCGAGCCGCTCGAGGCCGGCGGCGAGGTAGTAGTCGATCGAGGCGGCGGCGGGCGGAGCCTGGTAGGCGGCGTCGACGGTGGCGACGTAGCGGCCGGCGGCGTCGTGGAGCGCGGGGCCCAGGCCGCGGGCGCGCAGCTCGGCGAACACGGCGCGCGCCTTGCGGAACAGGCGCAGCTGGTAGTAGGTCTGGCCGCGGTAGAAGTCGGTGAGGGCGTCGGCGGGGACGCGCGAGGCGACGAACACGGCGAGGGCCTCGTCGTAGCGCTGCAGCTTGTAGAGGGTGGGGCCGAGGTAGAATGCGAGGTCGGCCGGCGCGTCGGGCGCGCGCGCGACGACCCGGAGCTCGACGAGCGCCTCGTCGTAGCGCTCGGCCTTGAAGGCGCGGACGCCGAGCAGGAGGTGGCGCGCGGTGGCCGTGTCGTCGGCGCGGACCTCACCCGGAGGGAGCGCGACGCCGAGGGCGGCGGCGAGCGCGACGCCGAGCACAGCGATCGACATGCACCGGATCCGCATGGATCACCGGTGCGGATGGGTCGCGCGGTCCTTGGCGGCCTGGGATTGCGCCTGGCCGGCGGCGGCGGCCGCGGCGGCCTGGGCTTGATGCGCGAGCGCCTGCGATGCGGCCTGGGCCTGCGCGTGGAGGGAGACCTGGTTGGCGGCGGTGTCGGCGGTGCGTGCGACGTCGCTCGCGGCGCGCGGGCCGGTGCCGCGCTTGACGGCGCTGGCGGCGGCGGCGTGGCGCGGAGCGGCGGCAGCGACGGGAAGGACGATCGGGGTGGGCGATAGATCGGCCTGGGCGGCGAGCGCGGCGGCCATCTCGGAGCGCGGGTCGTCCCCGGCCCCGGCCGCTGCTGACCACGCGGTCGGCCCTGCGATCGATGCGAAGCATCCGAGCAAGGCGAGGCGAAGTGTGCGCATGGTGTCCTCCCGCGCGTGCACCGGCCGTACCGAGGCCGGCGCGAGCGAGACCTCATTGTTCCTGATAGATCGGCGCGCGTCGACCGGGCGGACGGACCGCGATGCCCGGTTCGGTGCAGCCGGGGTGTACGAATCGGTACGCCGGTGCCGGTCGGTCGATGGCGACGCGGCAGCGGAGCGCGATCCCGGAGGGGCGATGGACGACGCGGCGGGCGCGCACGCAAGGGATCGACGGATGACGATGCGGCGGGGAGCGCTGCACCGGCGACAGGCGATGCGGCGGGATCGCGATGGCCGAGCTCACGATGCAGACGGCCGCGGCGCGGTCGCCACGCGGGCGGATCGCGACGGGGTGGGATGCGATCGCGACGCCGGTGCGACCGGCTTGCGGCTCCCGCGCCTCGCTGCATGACACGCCGCGCCTCAAAAAACCAGGCCGGACGGGAATGCGACCGACTACTACGGTTGTAGTGTGCGGTCATGCGCGAATCGCTTAGCAATTGCCGCCGAGGTTGTCGTTTCGTCGTGATCGCCGTCGTCGCCGGCGCCGCCGCGATGCTGTCGCGCGCGGCCTGGGCCCAGGGAGCGATCGAGCTGCCCGCGCCGAGCCCCAAGGCGCGGGTCGAGCAGCGGGTCGGGATCACGGACCTGTCGATCGACTACTCGAGCCCCGGTGTGAAGGGCCGCAAGATCTGGGGCGAGGTGGTGCCGTACGACAAGGTGTGGCGCGCTGGCGCGAACGCGCCGACGAAGCTGACGGTGAGCCGCGACTTCACGTTCGGCGGCACGCAGGTCAAGGCCGGTAGCTACGCGGTGTACGTGACGCCGGGCAAGAAGACCTGGGCGGTGGCTCTCAACACGGATCTCAATGCGAACCAGGACACGCACGACGCGAAGAACGACGTCGCGCACGCGACGGTGACGCCGGCGGCGCTGCCCGCGGTGCGCGAGCGGCTGATCTATCTGTTCAGCGACACGCAGGACGATCGCACCCAGCTCGACCTCGAGTGGGAGCGGGTCCGGATCCGCGTGCCGATCACGATCGACACCCGCGGCGCGGTGCAGGCCGGGATCGAGAAGGCGGTCGCGGCGGCGTGGCAGCCGCACACGCAGGCGGCGAACTACTACTTCGAGACCGGCGACCTGACCCGTGCGGCGGCGCTGATCGACAAGTCGATCGCGATCGAGTCGACCTGGCGCAACGAGTGGCTGCGCGCGCAGATCCAGGGCAAGAAGGGCAACAAGGCCGAGGCGACCGCATCGGCGAACCGCGCGCTCGCGATCGGAAAGGGCAACGCGGACTTCGAAAAGTTCATCCAGCCCAACATCGAAAAGGCGCTGGCCGGCTGGAAGTAGCGGCCGTGAGCCGTGACATCGTGCGGGCGTATCTCGCCGGCGAGGTGCGCGCGCTGCAGCCCGACGACGACCCCGGCGTGCCGCCGTTCGCGCCGCCGGCGCTGATGCGCGCGGTCGCGCGGTCGCGCCGGCCGCTGGCGCCGGAGGTCCACCGCGTGCTGGTCGCGCAGAACGCGCGGCTGCCGGCGAGCCCGGCGCGCGATGCCCACCTCGAGGCGCTGCGCACCGGAGCGGCCGCGGTGGTCACCGGACAGCAGGTCGGGCTGTTCCTCGGCCCGCTGTACACGCTGTACAAGGCGGCCTCGGCGGTGGTGTTCGCGCGCATGCTGGCGGCGCGGACCGGCGCGCCGGTGGTGCCGGTGTTCTGGCTGCAGACCGAGGATCACGACCTGCCCGAGATCGCGAGCGTGACGGTGCCGGGCCGCGCGGGCGCGACGACGCTGGCGGTGCCGGTCGACGCGGGCAACCGGATCGCGATCGCGCACTGCCGGCTGCCGCCCGAGATCGACGGCTGCCTCGACGCGCTGGCCGAGGCGCTGGCCGACGGCCAGGCGGCGTCGCCGCACGCGGTGGCGCACGTGGCGCGGCTGCGCCGGCATTACCGACCGGGCGCGCGCTGGGCCGATGCGTTCGCGGGCGTGCTCGCCGAGCTGTTCGCGCCCGAGGGGCTGGTGATGATCGATCCGCGCGAGCCGGCGCTGGCCGCTGCGGTGGCGCCGGTGCACGCCCGCGCGCTGGCCGAGGCGGGGCCGATCGCGGCGGCGCTGGTCGCCAACGACGCGGAGCTCGAGCGCGCGGGCTTCGCGACGGCGGTGCACGTGCGGCCGGGCGCGCCGCTGTCGTTCTTTCATCCGGCGGGGCCGCTGGGTCCGCGGGTCCGGCTCGAGCCGGTGCCGGGGCGCCCGGGAGGTGACGACGCGTTCGCCGAGGTCGGCGGCGGCGCCGTGCACAGCCGCGCCGAGCTCCTCGCCGCGCTGGCGGCCGATCCGCTGCGGTTCTCGACCAGCGCGCTGCTGCGGCCGATCGCGCAGGACACGCTGCTGCCGACGGCGGCGTACGTCGGCGGGCCGGCCGAGGTCGGGTACTTCGCACAGCTGCC
>VBLP01000068.1:0-19767 GCA_005887925.1 Deltaproteobacteria bacterium
GCTCGGCGACCAGCCGCGGGATCGCGCTCGCATTGCCGATCGCCCCGAGCGACAGCGCCGCGGCCGCCACGACCTGGGGATCGCGATCGGCGAGCGCCGCGAGCACCGGCTCGTACGCGCGCGCCGGATCGATCTCGGCGAGCGACGTCGCGGCCTGGAACCGCAGATCCGCCGGCCCCTCGGTCAACGCCTGGGCGAGCGGCGCGAAGCCATCGGGGTGCGCCAGCGAGCCGAGCGCGATCGCCGCGTTCTGGCGCACCGGGGCCGCGCCGTCGTCGAGCCGCCGCACCAGCGTGGCCAGCGCCGACGCATCGCCGAGCTGGCCGAGCGACGCGCACGCCTCGGCGCGGACCTCGGGGCGGTCATCGTCGAGCGCGCGCAGCAGCGCATCGACCGCGCGCCGCTTCTCCGTCGGCTCCTCGACGTCGCCGAGCGCGTGCGCCGCGGCCGCGCGCGCCTTGGGGCTGCCCTGCGCGAGGTCGCGCAGCGCCGCGTCGAGCGTGATCGTCGAGCTCGGAAACAGGAACGACACCGGCCGCGACCGTAGCAGATGGCGCCGGAGGGCGCAGCGGGCTTGCGACTGCCGATCACCGCCGCTGACCGCGGCGGTATGCTCGCGCAGATGCTTCCGCGCTGGAGCTCGAGCAAGCTGGTGTCGACCTGGATCACGGTGACGCTGGCGGCGTCGATCGTCGCGACGCTCGACGGCGGCTGGCTCGCCGGCTGGGCCGCGTTCGCGCCGTCCCGGATCTGGCGCGGCGAGCTGTGGCGGCTGGCGACCTGGGTGGTCATCGAGCCCGGTCCGCTGAGCCTGGTCCTGACCTGCGCGTGCATCTACAAGTTCGGCGGCGAGCTCGCCGTGCGCTGGGGCGACCGGCGGCTGCGGCGCTTCATGGCCGAGGTCCTCGGTGCCGCGGCGGTCGCGGCGTCGCTGCTCGCGCTCGTGAGCGACGACGCGTGGCACATGCAGCGCGTCGGCGGCTGGGCGGTCATGGACGCGCTGGTGATCGCGTGGGCGCGCCAGTACCCCGACGCCACGCTCGTGCTCTACGGGCTGCTCCACCTGCACGGCCGCCGGCTGATCCTGGTCACGATCGGCGTCACCGGCCTGTTCGCGCTGTTCGTCGGTCCGTTCGCGATGGCGCTCGACCTGCTCGCGTGCGCCGCGGCGCTCTGGTATCCCAGCGCGCGCCTCGCGCGTCGCGCATGATGCGGCACTCCAGTGAGCTCGAGTTCATCGAGGCAGGCCAGGCTGTTGGAGCAAGAGCATCAGCCTTGATGTGTTTCGTGGAAAATCCCGACGCAAAGTCATCGGTTCAATGTCGTCGATGCTCCAGTCCGGTTCTCCGGAGACATCTTCTGTCTCCCAGCGAGCGAGCATCGCCGCAATACGGGCGGCGCGTTCCGCCATCGCCTTCTTGCGGGCCTTCTCGTCGTTCGGATCCGTGCTGTGCGGGAGAGATGCCATGTCGATAGCGTAGCGTACAAGCCGTCGAGCGGACCTATGATCTCGTGCGACGCCGCGGAGCGTCGGTCCGCGGACGCGATCGACGCTGTGCGGGCCGGCGGCGCTTGGGGCGAGCGGTCATCGGCGCCAGGACGAAGCACAGGCTGATCAGGCGGTGGCGGGCGGCGCCGCGGGGCCGGCGGAGCAGCTGGGACAGCCGGCTGAGGAGGCGGTTGATCTGGGCGAGCTCGGCGTCGCTGACCCAGCCGGTGCCGCGGGCGGCCCATAGCTCGCGGTGGGGGCCGTCGACGACGACATCGCCGGCGAGGGCGCGGTCGAAGTCGCGGCGGGCGATGCGGAGCATGCCGCCGACGAGGCTCCGCACGGCGGCGACGTTGCGGGCGTCGCGGGGGCGGTAGCCCAGGCCGATCGGGCGGCCGCTGCGCACGGGCAGGCGGTAGCGGCGCTCGCTGCGGCCGGCGCGGCTGCGGCCGTCGGGGGCGACGGCGAGCAGGCCGGCGCGCCGGAGCAGCTCGACGTGGTAGTACAGGCCGTCGGCGGGGCGGCCGAGCTGCTCGGCGAGCTCGGCGATGGTCGCGACGCCACCGAGCGCTTCGAGGGTATCGAACAGCTCCTGGCGAACCGGCGACGCGAGGACGGTGATGGCGGCCGGGTCGGTGATGCGAACGGTGGCGGCCTCGGCTCGCCGCTGTTGAAACATGATGAGATGATTTCAACACTGTCGTCACCGCGCAAGATCTGGGGTGCCCGAGCCGCTGGCCGTGCTTCAGGTAGTGGTCGCCCGGGAGTGATCCGCCCCGCACCGCCGTGCGCTATCGTCCGGGCCGTGGTCGAGGTTCCGCCGCAGCCGCGCTTCGACTAGCGACGCGTGGTCACTTCGCGGGCGGCGCGGGCGTCGCCTGGTCGAGCGAGGCCACGGTCTGGACCCGATCGGCGGGGACGTGCGCGACGATGGCCTCGACCAGGGCGCGGCGGTCGGCGATGTCGTAGAGCGCCGGGGCGCCGTCGCCGGGGACGAGCAGGCTGCGCTCGGGCGCGCCGCCGTCGACGTAGCACGAGCTGGTGGCCGGCGAGGCGACGACCTTGACGATGTCGGCCCAGGCGAGGCGGAACCGCAGCCGGCCGGGCGAGCCGACGGCGAGGCCGGCGTCGTCGACGGTGACCGCGATCCGCCAGGTCGACGATCGCAGGTAGGCGGCGCCGAGCGCGATGCCGAGCGCGCCGGCGACCAGCGGCATGGTGACGAAGCCGAGCACGGCGGACACGGCGGCGACCGCGCCGCCCAGGCCGATCGAGCTCCACGCGAGGCCGCGGTAGCGCGGCCGGAACGCGAACGACCGCGGCGTCATGCGCGCGCGACCGCCGCGGCGATCGCCGACCGGATCTCGAGGGGGATCGACTCGAACAGCACGCCGAAACCCCTGGGCAGGAGGACGGTGCCCGACGGCGCGGGCAGCTCGCAGTCGGCGGCGCGCTGCCACAGCACCCAGCCGACGGCGTCGACCGAGCCGATGCCCTTGACGTCGAACTTCACGGCGACGCGCGACAAGAGCGGCAGCGGCGCCGCCGAGATGAACGCGCCGTTGGTCGACAGATCGCGGACCACCGCGGGGAAGCTCTGGCCGACGGTGGTGGTATCGGCCTGGACGCGCCGGAACACCGCCTCCAGGTTGGGGTGCAGGTGCATCGGGCCCTGGCCGATCGACTCGACGATCGCGGGAGCATTGACCACCAGGCGTGCGGCACGGCGAAGCTCCGACATACCAGCCCCTATCGTACTCGGGTTCCGGCGGGGACGTTGCGATCGAGCGCGGAAAGTCCCAGGACCTGGGCGTCGCCGGCGGCGAGCAGCATGCCCTGCGACGGAATTCCTCGGATCGTCGCCGGCTCGAGGTTGGCGACCACGATCGCCTGCTTGCCGACGATCTGATCGGGTGCGTAGGTCTCGGCGATGCCGGCGACGATCGAGCGCGGCTGGGGCTCTCCGAGATCGACGGAGAGCTGGAGCAGCTTCTTGGCCTTGGGCACGGCGGCGGCGGACAGCACGGTGCCGACGCGCAGCTCGATCCGGCCGAAGTCGTCGATCTTGATCGGCGCGAACGAGGGCCGCGGCTCGGCGGCCGGCGGGGCCGGCGGGGCGCCCGGCGATGCCGCGACATCAGGCGGCACGATCTTGTCGAGGATCGCCTGCTGCAGCTTGTCGTCGAGCCGCGGGAACAGCGGCGAGGCCGCGCCGGCACGCAGCGCCGGGGCGAGCGACAGCACGCGGCCCTCGATCGGCTCGGGCCACTGCATCGCGGCGTCGCCGTCGCCGATCCAGCGGCGCAGCACGCCGGAGGTCGCGGGCAGGACCGGCGCGATCAGCCGCGCGATCAGCCACAGGCTGGCCTGCAGGCACCACAGCGCATGGCCGAGCGCCTTGTCCCTGGCGCGCGCCATCACCCACGGCTGGGTCTGATCGATGAAGCGGTTGGCCATGCCGACGAAGCGCCAGATCGCCTCGAGCGCGCGCGACGGCGCGAACGCGTCGAACTGCGCCGCGGCGTGGCGGCACGCCTCGACGGCGTGGACCTCGATCTGCCAGTACGGGTTCTCGCCCTCGCGGTACAGCGCGTCGTCGCGCGCCGGCGGCGTCTCGGCGGCGAGCTTGCCGATCAGGGTGAGGCTGCGGTTGATCAGGTTGCCGAGGTCGTTGGCGAGCTCGGCGTTGAACCGGCCGAACAGCGACTCGAACGTGAAGTCGCCGTCGTTGCCGAGCGGCATCTCGCGCAGCAGGTAGTAGCGCATGGCATCGACGCCGATCGCGCGGGCCAGGCCGGGGACCTGGGTGCCGGCGCCGAGCGCGTCGGCGAGCTTGATCGGATCGATCCGGGTCGCCGGCATCGACTTGGAGATCTTCTCGCCGCGCACCGTCCACCAGCCGTGCGCGAAGATGCCTCTGGGCAGCGGCAGGTTCGCGGCCATGAGGAACGCCGGCCAGTACACGGTGTGAAACCGCAGGATGTCCTTGCCGATCAGGTGGATCACCGACGGGAAGTAGCGCTCGACGTCGGGGCCGGTGACCGAGCCGTCGGCCGGACACAGATCCGAGAGGTAGTTGGTCAGCGCGTCCATCCACACGTAGATCACGTGGTGGAGTCCGTCGGGATCGGGCTCGGGCACGTCGATGCCCCACTGAAAGCTCGTGCGCGACACCGAGAGGTCGCGGAGGCCGCCGCGCAGGAACGCGACGATCTCGTTGCGGTAGGCGTCGGGCCGGATGAAGTCGGGGTGGGCCTCGATGTGGCGCAGCAGCGGCTCGGCGTACCGCGACAGCCGGAAGAACCAGCTGCGCTCCTTGTCGAGCCAGGACACCGGCTTCTTGTGGACCTGGCACACCCAGGTGTCGCCGTCCCGGGCCAGCTGGCTCTCGGTGTAGAACGCCTCGCAGCCGATGCAGTACCAGCCCTGGTACGACGCGAGGTAGAGATCCTCGGGGTTGACCTGGCGGATCCGCTTCCACAGGGTCTGGACGACGCGCTTGTGGCGCTCGTCGGTGGTGCGGATGAAGCGGTAGCCCTCGATGCCGAGCGTCTTCCAGGTCTCGTCGAACCGCGGCGCGACCTCGTCGACCAGCTCGCGCGGCGTCCGCCCGCGCTTGGCGGCGGCCTCCTCGACCTTCTGGCCGTGCTCGTCGGTGCCGGTCAAGAACCGCGTGTCGTCGCCGCGCATGCGGTGGAACCGGGCGAGCGTGTCCGCGACCAGGGTCGTGTAGGCGTGGCCGAGGTGGGGGACGTCGTTGACGTAGTAGATCGGCGTCGTGATGTAGAAGGTCTGGGTCATGTGGTGCTCGGATCGTCGTCGGGCAGGCCCGGGCCGTCCTCGTCGGGCGGCGCCGGGGCGTCGGCGGCGGCCGGCGTATCGTCGAGGCCATCGAGCGCGTCGACGTCGGCATCGTCGGGGGCCTCGTCGCCGGCGTCGTCGGCGGGCTCGGCGGCGGGCGCGGGGGGCTGGTTGCCCGACGGGAACATCGGCCGGACCTCGGCCGCCGGCACGACCTCGGTGTCGCCCGGGCCGTACGACACCCGGATGCGCTGGCGCAGCACGTCGACCTCGACGACGCGGCCCTCGCCGCGCGCGCCGATCACGCGCTTGCCGAGCTTGGGCAGGCCCTTGCGGAGCTCGGCGTAGCCGGCCTGCTCGTAGACCAGGCAGCACTTGAGCCGGCCGCACTGGCCGGACACCTTGGTCGGCGACAGCACCAGGCCCTGGTCCTTGGCCATCTTGATCGATACCGGCACGAAGTCGGGCAGCCAGGTGGTGCAGCACAGGGTCAGGCCGCACGAGCCGATGCCGCCGACCGCCTTGGCCTCGTCGCGCACGCCGAGCTGGCGCAGCTCGACCCGGCCGCCGCCGGTCGCGCCGGACAGCTCGCGGATGAAGTCGCGCAGATCGAGCCGCTCGTCGCTGGTGTAGTAGACGTTGAGCCGCGCGCCGCGACCGAGCTGGCCGAGCAGCTCGACGCGGAACACCTTGAGCGGCAGGCGCACCGCGGCTGCCTTGTCCTTGGCGAGCCGGAGCGCGTGGGCGCGGTCGGCTTCGCCGGTGCGCTCGCCGCGCAGGTCCTGCTCGCTGGCGCGGCGGAGCACGCGGCGCATGCCGCGATCGCGGACCGGGCGGCGCGACGGGGCGACCGCGATCCACGCCAGCCGCGCGCCGCGATCGCTGTCGACCACCACGCGCTCGCCGCGCGCGTAGTCGGCCTCCCCGGCGTCGCACCACTGCACGCGGCCGCCGGCGACGAACCGGATGCCGACGACGCTGGCGATGTCGTCGCCGAGCGCGGCGCTCGCGGCCTCGAGCAGCGGATGGGTCAGCGGATCGGGATCGTCGGACGGCGCTTCGCTCGGCAGATCGGGCGCCAGCGTCACCTCGGCCGCGGGCTCGTCGTCGTCCTTGCCCCACGGGATCGCCGGCGTGGCCTGGCCGTCGAGCTCGAGGTCGTCGGCCGGCGCGACGGGGCGGCGCGGATCGAGCCGCAGGGTCGCCGTATCGAGCGTCGCGCTGGTCAGCGCGTAGCGCTCGAGGGCGGCGTCGACGTCGGCGGTGGCCTGGGCCGCGGCGGCATGGGTGGCCTGGGCAGCGGCCTGGCCGGCGGGCTCTGCGGGACGTGCGTCGCGATCGCGGCCGCCCGCGCCGCGGTGCTCGCCACGCGGCTCGCCGCGATCGCCGCGGCGGCGCCGCCGTCCGCCTTCCTCGCGACTGTCGCGGCCGTGGCCTGGCTCGCCGGCGCGCCCCGCCCGGTGGCGGTCGTCGCGGCTGCGGTCGACGTCGGGGCGACGCGGGTCGCCGGGGCGCTCGGGGTCGCGGGGGCGCGCGTCGCGGCGCTCGCCGGGCGGTGATGGCGGCTGCGGCGCGGCGTGCCCCGCAGGGTGCGGCCGGCCGCCGGGAGGCTCCGCGGCACGCTCGCCCGCTTCCCCGGCGGCGGACTCGCCGCGGCGACGTCTGCGGCGCCTGCGGCGGCGCGGCGCAGCGTCGCCGGTCGCGCCGGTCGCGCCGCCCGGGTCTTCGCCTGCCTCTGCAGGCTCGGAGCCGTCGTCGGGTCCGTCGCCGGCCTCGCCGGCCTCGCCGGCCTCCGTGCCGCCGCCGGCGAACGGATCGGGCGCGTCCGGCGGGCTCATGGTGCGCCGACCTCGGGAAGGTCGCGCAGCTGCGCGATCAGCGCCTCGATCGCGAGCTGCGGGTTGGCGTTATGGATCGCCACGGGGATGTGCCACGACAGGATCGTCTGGGCCCGCGAGCCGGCGCGCCGCGCGATGTCGAGGTCTCCCGCGCCGGCCGCGGCGTGGGCGCGCGCGTGCAGCGCGCGCGCGGCGGCGACCAGCACCGGCGCGCAATCGCCCTTGACCTCGGCGATCCGCACCGGCAGCGAGCTGTCGTGCGCGTCGCCGGCGAGCTCGGCGCCGAGCCCCGCGACCCGCGCCGCGCGCTCGGCGTCGGCATCGCCGGGCAGCGCGCCGCCGGCGGCGAACCGCACGCGCTGACAGCGGCTGCGGATCGTCGGCAGCAGCTGATCGGGCGCGGTGGTGCACAGCACGAACAGCGTGTAGCCGGGCGGTTCCTCGAGCGTCTTGAGCAGCGCGTTGGCGGCCGGCGGCGCCAGCGCGGTCGCTTCCTCGACGATGAACACCCGGATCGGTCCCTCGTGCGGCGGAAACCCGATCCGCGCGATCACCTGGCTGCGCACGCTCTCGATCGGCACGATCTGCGCCGCGCCCTCGCGCACCAGGGTCACCACGTCGGGGTGGATGCCGGAGGCGATCTTCGCGCACGCCAGGCACATCCCGCGATCGTCGGCATCGCCGGTGTCGCGGCTCGCAGGATCCGCGTCACAGCCCAGCCCCGGGGCGCGCTGGCACGACAGCGCCATCGCCAGCGCGTTCGCGGCATCGACGAGCGGCGCACCGGGCGGCCCCGAGAACAGCAACGCGTGCGGCACGCGGCCACGCTCGATCGAACGGCACAGCTGTGCGACCGCACGCTCCTGGCCTGCGAGGCCCTGCCAGACGGACACGCCTCACGCTAGCACACGTGCCGCGGGCGACAGCGTCGTTCCGGGAAATCTCGCGCTCGGGCCCGCCGCGACGAACTGGGGGCGGGGATCCCCGCGTGTTACGCTGACCGCGTGACGACGCTGCCGCGTATCAAGACCGCCGAGGCCGAGCCCGCCCCGGCGCCGAGCTTCGCCGCGTTTCGCGAGGTGCCGCGCACCGGCGTGATCTACGTGACCACCGAGGCACAGCGCCGGGGCTACTCGTCGAGCTCGCCCGAGTGGTGCAACCTCGGCCAGGGCATGCCCGAGAGCGAGGCGCTGCCCGGCGCGCCGCCGCGGATCGCCGAGCTGCCGATCCGCGACGGCGACCACGAGTACGCCCCGGTCGCCGGCCTCGGCGAGCTGCGCGAGGCGATCGCGGGGTTCTACAACGAGCTGTTCCGCCGCGGCATGGGCAGCAAGTACAGCGCGGAGAACGTCGCGGTGTCCGGCGGCGGCCGCTCGGCGCTGACCCGGGTCGCCGCGTCGCTCGGCCACGTCAACCTCGGCCACTTCCTGCCCGACTACACGGCGTACGAGGAGCTGCTCGACGTGTTCCGGCTGTTCTCGCCGATCCCGATCCTGCTCGAGAGCGAGCGCGGCTACGCGTTCTCGGCCGCCGAGATGCGCCGCGAGGTCATGGGCCGTGGGCTGTCGGCGATCCTGGCGTCGAATCCGTCGAACCCGACCGGCAAGGTGATCGGCGGCAGCGACCTCGCCGACTGGGTCGCGGCCGCGCGCGACCTCGACTGCGCGCTGATCTTCGACGAGTTCTACTCGCACTACGTGTGGCGCCCCGACCTCGTCACGCTCGGCGGGATCGAGACCGCGGCCCGCTACGTCGAGGACGTCGATCGCGATCCGGTCGTGATCCTCGACGGCCTGACCAAGAACTGGCGCTACCCCGGCTGGCGCGTCACCTGGGCGCTCGGCCCCAAGCGCGTGATCGAGGGCGTGGTCTCGGCCGGCTCGTTCCTCGACGGCGGCGGCTCGCGGCCGCTGCAGCGCAAGGCGGTCGAGCTGCTCGCGCCGACCGCGGCGATGGCCGAGACCAGGGCGATCCACCAGACCTTCGGCAAGAAGCGCGCGAAGCTGCTCAACGGCCTGCGCGACCTCGGCTTCACCGTCGACCTGCCGCCCGAGGGCACGTTCTACGTCTGGGCGTCGACCGAGCACCTGCCGCCGTCGATCGGCGACGGCATGGCGCTGTTCCGCGCCGCGCTCGAGCGCAAGGTGATCACGGTGCCCGGCGAGTTCTTCGATGTCGACCCCGGCAAGCGCCGCAGCGGCCGGGCGTCGCGGTTCCGCCGCCACCTGCGGTTCTCGTTCGGTCCGCCGATGTCGCGCATCGAGCTCGCGCTCGAGCGGCTGCGCGAGCTGATCGCCAGCGCCAGCTGATCACCGGCCGGCGGACGTCACGGCACGCGGCTGCGCGCCGCGCGCTCGATCGCCTGGATCGCGTCGGGCAGGAGCCAGAAGCCGTCGCGGACCGCGCCGATGCTCTGCTGCGCGAACTGGTGCACGTAGTCGCCGTGGTTGCGATACAGCGACTGCAGCCTGGGCAGAACCCCGAGAACGCGGTGGCGTGCCCGACGCCGTCGGCCGGCACGTACGTGGTGATCGGCACGTCGACGAACGGCGTGCGCACGCCGCCGAGCGCGTTGCCCTGCGCGTCGCGCACGATGTGCGGCGGCGCGGTGGTGGTGTCGATCTGGATCGGGGTGCCGTGCGGCGGCGCCGCGCCGGTCTCGATCCAGGCCACGAGGTGGTCGAACGCGGCGTTCTGCACGTAGGAGAACGGGAAGTTCTCGGGCGAGATCACGCCCGGCACGCCGCGGATCGCGCCGTTGACGAACTGCTGGTGGGCGCAGCCGATCGGCGGGGCGTCGGCGATCGCGAGCTTCTGGATCTGGGCGGCGTCGCGCTCGATCCGGCTCACCGATTCCTGGAAGTCGTTCGAGATGTGGGCGGCGCCGGGCACCTCCCAGATGCGGTAGCGATCGCCGGCGGCGTCGCCGTCGGGGCGGCGGAACAGAAGGCCGGTCGGGCTGAGCGTGCCGAGGAAGATCTCGGTCTCGGTGTCGATGTGGATCACCGGCGCCTCGCGCGGCTGCATGCGCCGGCGCGGATCGGTGGCGGGCAGCGCGCCGGCCGGGGTGAGGCCGAAGTTGATGTTGCTCGGTCCGTTGGTCCCCATAGATGTCGGCCTGGGTGAAGGTGAAGCCGCCGTCCTGCGAGAACCCGCTCTCGATCACGCGGCGGACGCGCAGGCCGTGCAGCGGGCTGCCGGGGGCGCCGCTCTTGATCAGCGCGCCGATCTGCGCGGCGATGTCGAACGTGATGCCGTCGTTGGCGCCGCTGTTGCCGCCGGGCACGAACGGCCGGTAGTCCCACGACAGCGGGGCGTAGCGGGTCGGGTTCCACCGCTTGAGCGCGTTGATGATCACCGACTTCGACGACCAGCCGATGAAGATGTCGCCGTTGCGCACGAACAGCTCCTCCGAGCGATCCCACACCGCGGCGATGTCGAAGCCGCCGCTGGGGTTGAGCGGCTCGATGATCACGGTGCCGCTGAAGTCGTGGGCGTCGCGCGGCCGCTTGACGATCATGCGGGTCGTGTACGGGATGCTGGTGCAGCCGGAGGTCGCGGCGGGCGGGCACGGCGAGACGACCCGGATGCCGGTCGGCGTGAACTCGTGGAGGTCGCCGGTGCCGGAGACGAAGAACTCCTCGATGACGTAGCCAGGGGGCACCGGCGGCTGGACGTCGAAGCCCTCGACGGCGAAGCCGAAGTTGTCGGGCGTCGACGGGATCGGGCCGGTCACGGCCGGCAGCGCGACGGCGAACGGCTGGACGTCATCGGCGGCCGCGACCGCGGGTGCGATCACGCAGAGCGCCGCGGTGGTGGCGAGCGCGCCGCGCCTCATCGCCGGGGGCCACGGGAAACGTTGGCTCGATGGCATGACTCCTCCTTCAGTCGTGGGGCGGTCGGCGGCAATCCGCGCAGGACGCAGCGAAAATCTCGCCGGCCGACCGGCCGGTTATCAAGGAACCAGCGAGGTCCTAAATGCGCCGATCGCGCCACCGGGCGCAAGCGCGATCTGCGGCGCGCTGTGTTCCGGACGCGTGATTCGCCTCTTTGCATGTGCGCCCCGGCCACACCCCGGGGCACCCCGCGCGGCGGCAGGCTAGATCCGGAACGCGAGGAAGCCGGCGGGAGCGAACGAGCCGCCGTGCGCGAGGTCGTCGAAGCCGATCGAGAACCCGAGGTCGAGGTACTTGCGGGGCGAGTAGCGCACGCCGGCGGAGATGCACGTGGTGAGGCACTCGCCGGTGCAGCCATCGGTCTTGCCGGTGGCGAAGTCCTCCATCTGGATGCCGATGCGGCCGATGAAGGCGAGGTCGGGCTCGTACTGGTAGATGCCGAACAGCGACACGCGGAGCTCGCCCTGCGACTTGATCGTGTTGGTCATCGTGTCGTTGGCGTTGGTCGCGTTCTGCAGTTCCTGATAGAACGTGGGCGCGAAGCGATCGATCCGGATGTTGAGGAAGTCGTCGAGCCCGCCGATCGCGAACTTGTCACCGAACGTGAACTTGATCGGCGCGCCGATCGTGACCGACACCGCGAGCGGGCTGATGTAGATCGGCACGCCGACCTGGACGCCGATCCAGTCCTGCAGCATCACGGTGAGGTCGAGGCCGATCGCCTTGCCGGGGTGGAAGCCCTGCCTGGACTCGACGGTCGACGGGTCGTCGAAGATCGCGCCGATCACGTAGGTCAGGCCGAGCTGGACCTTGCGCGTGATGCCGTAGCGCGCGCGCAGCGCCATCGAGCCGGCGTACGGTGAGACCACCGCGTGCGGCGCGAGCGAGACCTCCGACATGTTCTGCGGCAGCGTGATCGGCCGCAGCACCTCCTCGATCGGAAACCCGGTGATGACGCGCGGCGCAGGCGCCTGGGTGCCGAGCACGCTGGTCTCGGGATCGATCGCCGAGCGCGGCGCATCGGGGTTCTCGGCCATGCCGGACATGTCCGACGGCGGCGGGTCCTCGGTCATCTGCACCGCCGAGCCCTCTGCGCTGCCTGCCGAGCCGGCCGCGGCGCTCCCCGATCCCGAGCCGCCGTCCTTGGCCGGTGCGAGCGGCGCCTTCTTGCCCTTGGGGGCCGCCCGGGGCGCCTTCTTGGCCGGGGCGGGAGAGGGCTGGGCGAGCACCGTGGCAGAGGCAGCCAGGCCGCTGAGGCCAATGCACAGCGCGGAGATCAGGCGGCGAGCCGTCATGCGCGCAACAGTACCTCAATTGCGCCGCGCGCTCGGTGCCGGGCGCGCCGGGCGTGACGCGATCCTCGGCGATCGGCGCCTCAGCAGTGGCCGATCCAGCGCGTCGTGCCGGTGAACCGGCGCGGCGGATCGTCGTCGTCGCGCGCTGGGCGCTTCTCGATCGCGAGGGCGGCCGCGGCGGCCGCGGCGGTCAGCATGGCGACGAACGCGCGCCGGGTCGGCGGACGCCACGGCGAGGCGGGCTTGCGGGCGGTCACTGGTTGCACTCCGGCGCGGCGAACCCCTGCACCATCTGCTCGAGGGTGAGGTTCTTGTTGCAGGGATCCTCGGCGACGTCGGCCGCCGAGCGCATCGACGTGCCGGCCTTGTCACCGAAATCGTCGGTGATCGACTTGGGGACCTCGCGCACCTCGCGCTCGTCGACCTTGTGGCCGGTCTTGGCGGCCTGCGCGGCCGACTCGATCAGCTGGTTCTTGAACCAGGCGATGAACGTGACCGGGTGGTAGTGGTGGACCACGCCGTCGGCGGGCAGCCGGCAGTGCTTGGCGACCCGGGCATCCCACCACAGCCCGGGCGTGATCTGCTCGGCGACCATCGCGTCGATCTCGGCCGGCTTCATGGTCTTGAAGTCCTTGGGCACGCGCAGCGCGTCGCCCCAGTTGGGCTCGAACGTCCACTCCGAGACGTGCAGCGTGACCATCCGGTGCACGGTCTCGCCGCCGTAGCTCGCGAAGAACTGCGTGAGCTCCTCGCGCGCCACCTTGCCATCGTGGTTGGCGTCGATGCTGCCCAGGATCTCGGGCGCCTCGCAGAACCGTCCGCCGGCGGTGCCGTCGATCAGCTGCCACTGCGGATCGTCGATGAACTGCTCCGAGAAGAACTCGACGTGGACCTGCGGCCGCGCCAGGTTGGCGTCGGCGGGCCCGACGGTGGCGATGTGGCCGATCAGCGCGCCGGCCTCGATCGGCTCGTCGAGCAGCGCGACCTGGCCGGGCTGCGACTTCTTCCAGCCGTCCTTGGTCGTCCACTCGGCCGGCTTGTCGTGCTTGGGCTCGTTGGCCAGGTGCATGTACAGCGAGTAGAACTGGACCTTGCGGGTGCCGAGCGTCATCTCGTGGCGCAGCAGCACGAAGTTGGTCGACCCGATCGCCGAGTCGCGGCCCATCCGCGCCGCGACCAGGCGTCCCGGATACGGGGCGAACACGCCGGCGTCGCGCTTGCCGACGAGGTGGATCCCGCCGTGCCACAGCGCGCTCTCGCCCCACGGGCCGATCGGGAAGAACCCGCCGTCGGCCTTCTCCTCGTTGAGCGCGTAGAGCAGCTTGGTGGCCTGGCGCAGATCGCCGCTGTCGTTGGGCAGCACCGGCCGCTGCCTGTCCCTGTCGTCGGGCTTGGGCTCCATCCGCGGGTATACCGGGAAGCACAGCGAGCCGCGCAGCTGGGTGCAGAACTTGCGGAAGTCGAACGGCCCGGGATCCCACTTCTGGGTGTTGATGTGGTAGTGGCCGACGTAGCCGGCGTAGGTCTCGCGCCGGATCGCGGCGTCCTTCATCGTCTCCCACGACGGCTCGCCGGGGCTCGACTGGGGGTACTCGGCGGGCAGGTTGGGGAGCAACCGGAGCAGCTCGCGGCCGAGCCGGGTGAACGACTCGATCTGCGGCGCGGTGTAGTCGAACGCCTTGAGCGTGTTGCCGTTGATCTTGCAGTACGCGAAGTCGCGCCTGGGGCCGTTGCGGCCGCCCTCGTAGTAGTCGGGGCGGCGGAACGCCTCGCCGAAGTTGCACAGCTCGACGCCGATCGAGTACGTGTTCCAGTCCGAGGCGTGATAGGCCATGAGGCCCAGGTCGATGGTCTGGTAGATCGTGCCCTCGTTGTCGATCAGGAAGTGCACCGACAGGCCGCGCTCGTTGTGCAGCACGTTGAAGCACATGTCCGCCGAGGCGCAGCCGTCGTGGTGGACCACGAACTGCTTGACCACCGCCTTGACCGCCGAGGCCTTGGGGTTGGGGCCCAGGCCCGGCCGCCAGGCGTAGCGCCTGGTGTACGGCAAGGGCGGCGGCCCGTACGGGTACTGACCGCCGCCGGTCGTCATGCACGGCGGGGCGCGCTCGGTGTTGGTCGGGATGCAGTACTCGCTCGTGGCGTCCCACTTGGGACCCTCGTGCCAGTTGACCAGCGGGGCGTTGATGTTGAAGACCTCCCCGCCGATGATCAGGTTACCGCTCGGTTTCACCATCTTCGATCCATCTTCGATCCCTCTTCGATCCTCAGGGGGACTCCCTATTGTGCCAAGAACCTGAGCTCGGTGGAGCCGATCCGGACGCTCATGCCGTGGTCGAGCACGGCATCGGTCACGCGCACGCCGTTGACGAACGTGCCGTTGGTCGACTGGCGATCGAACAGCCGGCACACGCCACTCGCGTCCATGACGATCTGGGCGTGCTGGGTCGAGGTGTAGCCATCGTCGAGCACCAGGCTCGAGGTCGGCGCCTTGCCGATCGTGAAGCCGTTCTGCAGCGGGATGCGCTGGCCGGCGCGCGGGCCGGTCAGCACGAGCAGCACGGGGCCGCCGGCCGGCGGTCCGACGACCGGCTGGTTCTTCGGCGGCCTGGACTTCGGCGGCTTGGCCGGCTTGGCCGGCTTGCCCGGCGGCGCGGGCGCCTGGCCCGCGGACGGCTGGCCGGGCATCTGACCGGGTATCGGGCCTGGTACCTGGCCGGGCATCGCCTGGCCCGGCAGCGGGATCACGCCGGGGATCTCCGGTGCGCGGCGGCGCTGCAGCACGTAGCCGATCACGCCGAGCACCGCGATCGCGCCGAGGCCGAGGCCGAGCACCAGCACCAGCCAGCCGAGCACGCCGCGGCTCGATGACTCGCGCTCGATCGCGCAGACCTCGTCGACGCAGTAGCCCGCGCACGGGTCCCGGCCGCAGGTCGCGTCGGGGACCTTCATCTCGTTCGAGGTCGCCAGGGTGCGGCCGACGGTGGCGATGTGCAGCTTCTTGCCGGCGACGTCGGCATCGACAGGCACGAAGTAGGTCAGCACGTACTGCTTGTTGATCTCGTCGTTCAGCTGCTGGAACGTGCGGGTCCACGAGTCGGCGCCGGCGGTGCGGACCCAGCGGAACGTGCCCAGCGATTGCCTGGACAGCTCGCCGAGCACCAGCAGCGGCCGGCGCACATTGCTGGGCGCGAAGCCGATCGTGTGGATCCGGATCCCGTCGCGCCCGGCGCGCACGCCGACCTGCGTGACGCGCTCGTGATCGCCGGCGCGGTCGCGGCCATCGCCGATCACGACGATCAGCCGGCGCAGCGGGGCCCCGTCGCGCACGGGCCTGGCCTTGCGCAGGAGCCGGACCGCGCGGTCGAGCGTGTCGAGCAGCGCCGGCTCGCCCGCGCTGCCGTCCTGCGACAGCTGGCCGAGCTTGCCGCGCGCGGACTTGAGCGATCCGAGCTTGCCGGCGTCGGTGCTGTCGCCGTACCCGAGGATCGCGACCTGGCTCCTGTCGCCGAGCTTGGCCAGCACGGCGTCGTCGAGGCTCGCCTGGATCGACGGCAGCACGTCCGCGTAGACCAGGTTGATCTGGACCACGAACACGATCGCGGTGTCGGCGCCGGTCTCGCCGTAGTGGCCGCGCGCGAACGGCGCGTCGAGCTGGCTCTTGCCGAACATCAGCTTGATCGACTTGGGATCGCTGAGGTCGAGCAGCTGGCCCTGCAGCGCCAGCGCCGAGAGCTCGACGCGGAGTCGCAGCCCGCCGATCGATGCCGGCTCGAGGTCGACGCGGTCGATCACCAGGCGGTAGCTGGTGGGCCCGGCGTCGTCCGCCTGCGCGGGCTCCGGCCGTGCCGCAAGCACGAGCAACGCCACCCCTATCACGCACGTGGCCGACCTCATCTACCTCGCGAAGGTAGCACCTCTACGGCGGCAGGCGGAACCGGTAGAGGACCGGCACGAACGTCAGCAGATCCATCTCCTGCGTCACCGTGCCGTCCGTCCAGTTGTTGATCACCAGCGGCAGCCCTTGCTCGTCGAGCCGGTCCGACAGGATCCCGATGTGATCCGGCCCCGGCTTGCGCGGAAACGTGTCCATGAAGATGACGTCGCCCGGGCGCAGCGGGTCGGCCGGATCGTCGAGCCGGCTCGTGTGCAGCTGCCAGTGGCGCTTGAAATACGGCAGGATCGTGGCGACCCGCCGCTGATCGATGTTCGGATCGCCGGTGCCCTTGACCATCGGATACGCCGAGCGCGCACGCCGGATGTCGTCGTGCAGCTCCTTCTGCAGGTCGATGCCCGCGTTGCGCAGCGCGCGGATGATCACGTCGGTGCACACGCCGATGCTGCGCGGCACGTCGCCCATCGGATAGGCCATCGCGATGTAGCCCTCGGCCTCGGGGGTGTACGCGTCGGCGTTGGCGACCGTCTTCTTGGCGCCGATCAGCACGTCGAGCGGGTCGGGGATGCCGTCGCCATCGCGATCGTGCTCCGCGGCGCCGGTCGCGATCCGCTCGGCGGTCAGGAGGCCGGCGAGCTCGGCGCGATCGCCGGGCCGGAGCTGCAGCACGCGGCTACCCACCGCGAGCCGCGCCGGTCCGCCGAGCGGATACGCCTTGCGCGCGGCGCCGTCGATCTGCAGCACCAGCACGCGGTGACGCTCGTCGATCCGTGCGGTGACCCGGTCGGCGGTCAGACCGGCCGGCAGCTCGATCTGGATCTTGTCGTCGAGATCCGGCCAGATGCCCCTGTCGGCGACGCCCAGGCACGCCTCGCGAGGCACCGGGGCCGCGACGGCGGCGACCGGCTGCGCCGCGGGTGAGATGGTGGCGACACCGGGGTCGGCGTCGCTCTTCTGCGCACAACCCACCAGGATCATTACACTTGCCGCAAACGCCGCCCGCGGCCCCACAAACCCGGAACGCCTGGAGATGCCTGGTGTCATAACGCCGATGTTCTGTCCCAGCACGCCTGGCCCCGGAGCCTCGCACGGCTGGTGCTGTTTCAACGCACGACGCGTCCAAACCGTCCGCCGAACCTCCGATCCATTGCAACACACCCGATTTCCCCTTAGAGATCGAGTACCGGGAGCACCTCGATGAACGTAACGCCGACCGCCCTCGACACCCTCGCCTCGGTGATCATCCTCATCATCCTGGTGATCTCGGGGTTCGCGCTGCTGGGCACCGGGGTCCTCATGGCGATCGGCGCGGTGTTCTCCCGCCGGCCGCTGGTGACATCGTGGCCCGCCGACCAGGAGCAGCGGTTCACCTCGTTCGAGCGCCGCGGCGCGGGCGCGAGCTCGCTGGCCTGGGTGCTCAGCCTGCTCGGCGCCGCGCTGGTCATGGTGATCGCGGTCGGCATCTACTTCGGCGTCACCCCCGACAAGCGCGACGTGGCCAAGGACATGAACATGTCCAACCTGACCAAGCGACGCCCGCCGCCGGCGCCCAAGCCCGATGCGCCGGCGTCGCAGGCCGGGGGGACCTCGGGCGAGGCGCCCAGGACCGACACCCAGGCGCCCGCCGAGGCGCCCAAGTCGGGCACGCCGGCTCCGGCCGAGGCGCCGCCCAAGCAGTAGACTCGGCGCGTTGCCGCCGCGCCCGATCCTCGCCATCGCGTTCGCCGCGCTCGCCATCGCCCCCGGGCTGGCCGCGTGCGCGGCGCGCAGTACCCCGAAGCCAGCGTCGCGCGACCGGATCGCGATCGTCGCGTCCGAGCGCGGCGCGCAGGGCGCGCGGCTGGTGGCGATCGACGAGGCCGGCGATCGGCAGTTCGAGCTGGTCGAGCCGGCGAGCCACGTGGTCCGCGACACCAACCCCGCGGTGTCGCCCGATGGCAAGTGGCTCGCATTCATGTCCAGCCGCGATCGCCCGCTCGACCAGACCAGCCTGTGGATCGCCGCGCTCGGCGTCGCGATGCCGCCGCGCCGGCTGACCTCCGGCCCCGGCATCGACGCCCACCCGGCGTGGATGCCCGACGGCAGCGCCCTGGTGTTCGCGTCGACCCGCGACGGCGGCGACTTCAACCTGTGGCGGCTCGCGATCCACGACGGCCAGCCCGGCGCGCTCGACCAGCTAACCCGCGGTGCGGGGCACGAGGTCACCCCCGCGGTCGCGCCCGACGGCGCGATCATCTACGCCGCGGTGACCGCCGACACCGGCCGCCACGCGATCGAGACCCACCTCGAGGAGCGTGCCCCGGGCGGGGCGATCCGCGTGCTGACCGCGGGCCCGGCGGACTCGTCGCCGGCGGTGTCTCCCGACGGAGCGCGGCTGGTGTTCGCGCGGCCCGCGGTGCTATCACCCCGCTGATCGACCTGCCGCTCACCGACGAGAGCGGCCCGGTGTGGTCGCGCGACGGCCGCTTCGTGTTCGCGACCTCGGTGCTGCGCGGCGCCGAGGGCAGGGTGGTGTTCTCGTCGATCATCCACGTCGACCTCGGCCAGCCGCGGCCGGTCGCGCGGATCCTCGAGGACCGCGTCGGTGCGATCGTCCGGTTGACGCCGGCGCTGACCACGGCCCGGCTCGATGCCGCCGCCCTGGACCGCGATCCCGAGTATCTCGGCGAGCTCGCGCGGATCATGACCGAGCTGATCGAGCAGCAGCGCGGAGAGGCGGCCGCGCCGGCTGGGCGCGGAGGCGCGCCGTGATCCGCGCCGCGGTCTCTGCGATCGCGCTGGGCTGCGCCGGCCGGGCGAGCTCCGTGCCGCCGGCCGCGCCCGCCGAAGCGTCGCTGTCGCTCGCCGCCGACGAGCGCATGATCGACATCCCGGCCGGCCGCTACGTCGCCGGCTCGACGCCGGAGGAGCGCGCCACCGCGTACGACAACTTCCGTGACACCACCGGCAGCGACACCGCGCGCGCCGAGCGCTGGTTCGAGCGCGAGGCCGACCGCCACTCGGCCACGCTGCCCGCGTTCCGCATCGACCTGATGCCGGTGACCCAGGCGCAGTTCGCCGAGTTCGTCGTGGCCGAGCGCGCGGCGCCGCCGGCGATCGACGAGGCCGCCTGGCAGGCGGAGGGCATGACCGGCGACTTCGCGAGCTTCGCGCCGCGGCTCGTCTGGCGCGACGGCCGGCCGCCGAGCAGCCGCGAGGACCACCCGGTCGTCGCGGTGGCGTGGGCCGAGGCCGAGCGCTACTGCCGCTGGCGAGGCGGCCAGCGCGGACAGCCCCGGCGGCTGCCCACCGCCGACGAGCTCGAGAAGGCGGCGCGCGGCGACGGCGGCATGGCGTACCCCTGGGGCAACCTCTACGAGCCCGACAAGCTCAACAGCGCCGTGCGCGGCCCCGGCGACACCACGCCGGTCGGCAACTACCCCGCGGGCGCCAGCCCCTACGGCGTCCTCGACCTCGCCGGCAACGTCTACCACTGGACCACGACCCCCGGCGGTCCCGGCGAGAGGGTGATCAAGGGCTCGGCGTGGCGCGATTTCGGCGGGCTCGGCCGCGG
>VBLP01000068.1:19812-35250 GCA_005887925.1 Deltaproteobacteria bacterium
CGACGCGCCGCCCTGAGCCTTCCGCCGGCCCGAAACCTGGGTACAGTACCGCCCCGTGCAGGCGAGACGAGGAGCGAAGGCGATCCTGGTTCACGGCGGCTGCGGTCTGGTCTCGGCGGAGCGCTACGACCGCCTGCGCGCGGGTGTCCGCGCCGCGGCGGAAGCCGGCAACGCGATCCTCGACGCCGACGGCGACGCGCTCGACGCCGTCGTCGCCGCGGTCCGCGTCCTCGAGGACGATCCCGAGTTCAACGCCGGGACCGGCGCGGCGCTGACCCGCGAGGGCACCGTCGAGACCGACGCGTCGGTGATGGACGGCGACAGCCGCCGCGTCGGCGCGGTCGCCGCCGTCCCCGATCTCGGCAACGCGGTCCTGCTCGCGCGCGCCGTGCTCGAGGCCGGCGAGCACGTCCTCCTCGTCGGGCCGGCCGCGTGGCAGTTCGCCCACGAGGTCGGCATCACCCCGGCGCCGCCCGGTTCGCTGGTCACCCCGCGCCAGCGGCAGCGCCTGCAGGAGGCGCATACCGTCGAGCGCGAGCGCGAGCGCGAGGGCGGCACCGTCGGCGCCGTCGCCCGCGACCGGCGCGGCCGGCTCGCCGCGGCCACCTCCACCGGCGGCACCATGCGCAAGCGCTCCGGCCGGGTCGGCGACTCGCCGATCCCCGGCGCCGGCACCTGGGCCGACCGCGAGATCGCCGTGTCGTGCACCGGCGACGGCGAGGCCATCCTCCGCGTCGCCCTCGCGCGCACCATCTCGGCCTACGCCGCGACCGGCATGACCGCCCGCGAGGCGACGGCCGCGGCCCTCGCCGAGCTCCGCCGGCTCACCGGCGGCACCGCCGGCGTGATCGTCCTCGATCACAGCGAGCACGCGTTCGTCACCCTCTCCGCCACCATGCCGGTCGCCTGGATCGACGACACCGGCGCCGGCGACGCGATCTGATCGCGGCCTGCGCTGCGTGCCGGCTGCAGCGTATCCATGCGCCTCGATGGCGATGTCGAGTAGGGGTGCTGGCCCCAGCCGTATGATTTTGCGGTAAGGGACCACTCGACTCTACATCGCTTGAACCCAAGGACGAGATTGAGTTCACCGTCGAGTGAGACGGAGAGGCGATCACTCTGGAAGGTGCCGCTTGAAGTCCATGGAGTCGTGCAGGACGCGCAGGACAGTCACACCATCGTTCGTCGGGTCGTATGTGTAGAACACGATGTGTCGCGCGTTACGCCCGGTTGCTTGATGTGGTGTCCGAGGATCCCGGGTTGAGTCGCGGCAGCAGGCGTGCGACCGCGCGTCGGGTCTTGCGCGACGACAACGAGGGCTTGTTCGATGAGGTCCGAGTACTCCTAGTACTTTCGTTCTCCCCATCGTTCGAGCGTGCGTTCCAGGATGTCGTCAATATCTGCGGCAGCCTGCTCGCCAGCCCGCACAGCAGTGACGAGGCGGTGAACAGAGCCACGCCGAGCAGGAAGCGGATCTTGCGGCCGTAGCGATCGCCAAGCCGGCTGCTGGTGATGATCTGTCATCGCGGGGACCAGGATCGTCGCTCGCCTCCTTACAGCCTCAGCCAGTTCGTGTTCCGAGGTCATCGGGCCGCCGCCCGCCACCTCATCGTCGGGAACCAAATTGGCTCATCGCCATCCACGTCTCTACGCTGCGGTTAGCGATCAAGGGTAGCCTGGTCGGGGTTCATCCGAGACCTGCCGCGAGCTGGCGCCGCCTGCCTGTATCGCGGCACCGTCGACGTCGCGCATCCGAGACCACCACCGACCTGGTGCGCAAACTCGACCACCGGCCGCCGCCGACCGAGCTCCGCTGACCGAGCTCCGCCGACCGAGCTCGACCATCGGGCCCGCGCCGCTCGCTGCTGAAGTGGTCGCCGCCGCCGATCGGCCCGCCGGGATGCTGCAGATACAGGCGTCCGTCGTGCAGCCGGTGTAGGATCATGCCTGCGATATGTACGTTCGCTGGCTGCAAGTTCAGAATCTGAAGCGCCTCCGCCTCTTCACGGTGGACTTCTGCCATGCCGGTCAGCCCCGGATGTGGACGGTGTTGATCGGCGAGAACGGGACCGCGAAGACCACGCTGCTGCAGGCGATCGCGCTGGCGGCGACCGGCTCCAAGCAGGTGAATACGCTCGCCGGCCCTATCGTCAAGCATCTCCGCGATCGGCGCGGCAGCGCGCCGCTCGCGATCGATGCCAAGTTCGAGTTTTCATCTCAGGGACGCGATGGTGAGAACCATCCGTTGCTGAAAAAGATCCCGGCGCATCTGGGGCTCAGCTCCCATGTCGGCCTGGAGGTCGGCTCGACGTCGCTGGACGCCCAGGCTCGGTATTTCGACTTGGAGAAGTCGGATAACGTCAGCACCGACATCCGAGATCCACTCGATCATGCGCGCGAACGTCACACCCGTCGCTGGTTCGTCGCCGGCTACGGCATCTCTCGTGCGCTGCCCGATGCTACCTTGACGCCGCCGTTCGATCGCCCGTCGATCGAGCGCCTTCAACCACTGTTCGACGGCCAGGCGCGCCTGGCCAGTACCTCGTTTTCCAATCACTTCGCTCTGAAGGACGCCCAGGAGAACCGGAGCAAGGGTACGACCTCGCGGCTGTACAGCCGTATGCTCAACGAGGCGATCAAGCTCGGCGGCTCCGACTTCCTGCCACACATCACCAAACTCGAGCTCCGGGGACAGGGCGGTGCCAGTCGCGCGATTGATCTCATCGAGAGCGATCGCTTCCATCAGCGAATGGGACGACACGTGCAGAAGATCGCGGGCGTAGCGCTGTCTCACGGCTACCAGTCGACGTTCGCCTGGATCGCGGACCTGATCGGCCATGTCTTGCTGGAATCGAAGGCCGCATTGAGTACCATCGACATGGAAGGTCTGGTCTTGCTTGACGAGATCGATCTCTATCTGCACCCGTCCTGGCAGGCGACGTTCGTGACTGCGCTACGACGCGTGTTTCCGAAAATCCAGTTCATCGCGACGACGCATTCGCCGGTGATCCTCGCGGGGTTGGCGCCGCACGAGGTGGTCCGGCTCCAGATCGATCCCGAGTCCGGCGATGTCGTGCGAGCAGGCTGGGATCCGAACACGGGACAGCTGACGACAATGAATGGTCATAACTGGCCACAACCCGATCCCAGGCCAATGACAGGGAGCGAAATCTACAACACATGGTTCGGCGTGGACCGGCTGACTCCCAATCCGCACGGCGAAACCCTGCGGCGCTATCTCGTGCTGGCCGAAGATCCATTCCGCACCGATCGCGAGCACAGCGAGCTCCTCCGGCTGCGCAAGCAGCTGCTCGCCTCGGGGGTCGGTGAGTTCCAGGATCCCGTGTCCCGTCGCTCGCGATGATCCGGATCGATCGAGGCCAAGAGCCCAGCGCGCTCGTGACTGCCCGCAGTACCCGGCTGTCGGCGGCGGTTAAGACGTATAACCGTCACGGTGCCGGCAGTCGCGAGCTATCGGACACGCTGGTCGGCTACAACACGCCGACGATCAAGGATGCGCTGTACCTGGCTCAGCACAAGAAATGCGCGTGGTGCGAGCTCCGCGTGCAGTACGGCAGCAGCCCGGTGGAGCACTATCGCCCCAAGGCCGGCGCCGGACGGCACGATCGCGGTGCGCCGCCGCAGGTCGATTGCGGGCACTACTGGTGGCTGACCTGGACCTGGGCGAACCTGCTGTTCGCGTGCCCACGCTGCAACGATCAAGGTCACAAGGCGAATTTCTTTCCCCTGGAGCCCGGATCGTCGCCGCTACCGGTTCCGAAGCGGCCGCACCGTGGTCGACGAGGCAACCCGTTCTTCGATACCTCGGGAGAGCGGCCGTTGCTGATCGATCCGGCGATCGATGACCCGCTCGATCACATCGTCTGGAAACCGCTGCAGACCGCGCTTGCGCGTCGCGACTGGAAGTGGTCGCCGTCCGGGCTCACGCCACGGGGCACCGCAACAATCGCGATCCTGAAGCTCGCCGAGCTCGCCGACGAGATGGAGCATCACCTGCGGATCGCCGTGCTACCGAGCATGGAGGAGGTCGAGGCACACGCCGCTGCCGGGCGAAACGCTGAAGCGGCCGCGCGCTGGCAGACGCTGATCGCGGACACGTTGGCTCCGAGCAGTCCGCTTGCCGCTGCAACCTGGTGCGCCTTGGAGGTCTGGATGCCTGCAGTGCGGCGCACGCATCTCGGGCTGAGCACGCCGGCTCGCCCGACCGGTGCGTAAGGAGCAAGCCCGATCGCCGAGCTCGACGGCCGCACCGCGACGTCCCCGGCCGAGGTGGCGAGCTCGAGGCCGTCGACCAGGCCGCGGTCGCGCTCGAGGTCCTCGCGTTGCGTGGGTGCTCGCGGTCCAAGGCTTCGATTGATCAGCGCGTGGTCGGCAGGTGCGCGACGAAGCGGTGCACGCTCCTGCGATCGAACTGGGCGAGCGCGTAGTTGACCAGCCGGCGATCGATCGGGTCCTGGTTGGCGATCAGCCGCATCAGCGCGAGCGCGAGATCGGTGTCGGCGATGCACCAGGCGCCGAACATCGAGGGCCGATCGTCGGAGATCATCGTGACCGCGATGCGCTCGAGCTCGGCCGCCTCCTGCCGGGCCTTGTCCGACATCGGGCGCGGCGTCGGCCGGCCGAACACCGACGACGTCGGCCGCGCCTCGCGCAGCGCGAACAGGCTCGTGCGCAGGAACAGCATGATCTGCCGGGCGCGGGCGCGCTCGGCGAGGTTGGCGGGGAACAGCCGCGGATGGTCGGGCGACGGGAACGTCTCGGCGAGGTACTCCGAGATCGCGAGCGCCTCCGAGATCCAGGTCTCGCCGTGGACCAGCACGGGCACCCTGGCGATCAGCGCGCGGCGCTCGATCTCGGCCCGCGTGTCGCCCTGCAGCGGCAGCGACACGACCTCGAGCTTGTACGGCAGGCACTTCTCCTCGAGCGCGACCAGCGCGTGGAACACCCAGGGCGACATCCAGCTCGATTCGGCGTACAGCGTCAGGTCGGGCGCGGCGGATCCGGGCATGGCCGCGAGCCTAGCAAGCGGCGGTGGGCCGGCCGCTGCGTGACCTGCGTCTTTTGGTGGCGGGTGGGGCGCGTGGGAGGGCGCGCGGCCGCTGCTATGACGCGGCGCCGTGGTCGGTGGCGAACACACGAGCGCGGTGCAGCGAGAGGAACACGTCGTCGCCGTCGCGCAGGCCCAGGGCGGTGCCGCGCTTCCAGTCGAGGTCGCAGCGCAGCCGCGAGCCGATCGCGGGGACGGCGAGGTCGACCTTGAGGCCGCCGGATAGCGGGGTGACGCGCACGACGTGGGCTGCGACGGCGCCGTCGGCCGGGGTGCGCGTGAGCTCGACGTCGTGCGGGCGGATGTAGACCCGGCCGCGGGTGTCGCCGTTGTGGCCGCCGATCGCGAGGGTGACCTCGCCGATCCGGGCGCGGCCATCGCCGAGCTCGGCGTCGAGGACGTTGACGTGGCCGAGGAAGCGCATGACGAAGTCGTTGGCCGGCTGCTCGAAGACCTCGGCGGGGGAGCCGATCTGCTCGACCCGGCCGCGGTTCATCACGACGACGCGATCGGCGACCTCGAAGGCCTCGTCCTGGTCGTGGGTGACGAACACGGTGGTGAGGTGGATCTCGTCGTGCAGGCGGCGCAGCCAGCCGCGCAGCTCGGCGCGGACCTGGGCGTCGAGCGCGCCGAACGGCTCGTCGAGCAGGAGCACGCGCGGCCGGGCGGCGAGCGCGCGGGCGAGCGCGACGCGCTGGCGCTGGCCGCCGGACAGCTGCGCCGGCAGGCGGCGCTCGAAGGTCTCGAGCTGGATCAGCGCGAGCAGCTCGCGGACCCGGGCGTCGACCTCGGCGCGCGGCCGGCGGCGGACGCGCAGGGCGAACGCGATGTTCTCGTAGACATCGAGGTGGCGGAACAGCGCGTAGTGCTGGAACACCAGGCCGACGTTGCGCTGGCGCGCCGACTGCGAGGCGAGATCGACGCCGTCGATCCGCGCGGTGCCGGCGTCGGGGCGCTCGAGGCCGGCGAGGATGCGCAGGAGCGTGGTCTTGCCCGAGCCGGACGGCCCGAGCAGCGCGACCAGGCCGCCGCCCGGGACGTCGAGCGACACGTGGTCGAGCGCCGCGAACGCGCCGAAGTGCTTGGTGAGCCCGCGGACTTCTATCGTCATGTCGCCTCCACGCGTCGCCCGATGATGCGGCGCGCGACCAGGCTGGCGAGCGCGAGCACGACCAGCAGCGACGCGACCGCGAACGCGGCCTGGTACTCGTACTCGTTGTAGAGGATCTCGACGTGGAGCGGCAGGGTGTTGGTCCGCCCGCGGATGTGGCCGGACACCACGGACACCGCGCCGAACTCGCCCATCGCGCGCGCCGTGCACAGCACGACGCCGAACAGGAGGCCCCACTTGATCTTGGGCAGGGTGATGCGCAAAAACGTCTGCCAGCCGGTGGCGCCCAGCACGATCGCGGCCTCCTCCTCCTCGGCGCCCTGCGCCTCCATCACCGGGATCAGCTCGCGCGCGACGAACGGGAAGGTCACGAATGTGGTGGCGAGCACGATGCCGGGCAGCGCGAAGATCACCTGGATGCCGTGCCCGGTCAGCCACGGCCCGATCAGGCCCTGCTTGCCGAACAGGAGCACGAACACCATGCCGGCGATCACCGGCGACACCGCGAGCGGCAGATCGATCAGCGCGGTCAGGATCGAGCGGCCGGGGAAGCGGAACCGGGCGATCGCCCACGACGCGGCGATGCCGAACACGACGTTGAGCGGCACGGCGATCGCGGCGGCCAGGAAGGTGAGCTTGACCGCCGACAGCGCGGCGGGATCGGTGATCGCGCGGCCGTAGGCAGCGAGTCCGGCCTTGAACGCCTCGGCGAACACGGCGGCGAGCGGGACCAGCACGAAGGCGCCGACGAACGCGATCGCGACCGCGATGACGATCCGTCGGACCCAGGCCGGCTCGTCGGTGGCGGCCGCGGCGAGCGGCGCGGCGATCCCGCGGGTCTCCATCATGCGTGCCCCGCGCGCCGGCGCGCCCATGCGCCCAGGCCGTTGATCGCGAGCAGCATCGCGAACGAGACGATCAGCATGACGAGCGCGAGCGCGGTCGCGCCGGCGTAGTCGAACTGCTCGAGCCGCGTCATGATGAGCAGCGGCGTGATCTCGGTCTCGAACTGCTTGTTGCCCGAGATGAACACGACCGAGCCGTACTCGCCGATCGCACGGGCGAACGCGAGCGCGAAGCCGGTGAGCAGCGCCGGGGTCAGCGCGGGGACGATGATGCGCGTCAGGGTCTGCCAGCGCGTCGCACCGAGCACCGCGGCCGCCTCCTCGACCTCGGCCTCGAGGTCCTCGAGCACCGGCTGCACGGTGCGCACCACGAACGGCAGGCCGATGAAGATCAGCGCCAGCGTGATGCCGAGCGGCGTGAACACCGCCTGGATGCCGAGCGGGGCGAGCCAGCGCCCGATCCAGCCGGTCGGCGCGAACACCGCGGTCAGCGCGAGCCCCGACACGGCGGTGGGCAGCGCGAACGGCACGTCGACGATCGCATCGACCAGCGCGCGCCCCGGGAAGCGGTAGCGCACCAGCGCCCAGGCGATCGCGGTGCCGAACGCGGCGTTGACCAGCGCGGCGACCAGCGACGCACCGAATGTCACCTGGTACGACGCGATGGCGCGACGGCTGGTCGCCAGGGCCCACAGCTCGCCCGGTGACAGCTCGGCGGTCTTGACCACCAGCGTCGCCAGCGGGATCAGCACGATCAGCGACAGGTACACGAGGGTGTACCCCATCGTCGGACCGAAGCCGGGGAGGGGCGAGCGACGCACGGCTACTTCGCGGTGATCTGGTCGAACACGCCGCCGTCGGCGAAGTGCATCGGCTGCGCCCGGGACCAGCCGCCGAGATCGTCGATCGTGAACAGCTGGATCGCGGGGAAGCCGGCGGGCTGGTTCGCGGGGTCGCGCGGCCGGTAGAAGCTCTGCGCGGCGAGACCCTGGCCCTCGGGCGAGTACAGGAACTGCAGGTAGGCGGTGGCGACCTCGCGCGTGCCGCGGCGGTCGACGTTGCGATCGACGACCGCGACCGGCGGCTCGGCGCGGATCGACACCGACGGCACCACGAGCTCGACCTTGTCCTTGCCGAGCTTGTCGAGCGCGAGCAGGGCCTCGCTCTCCCACGCGATCAGCACGTCGCCGATGCCGCGCTCGACGAACGTCGTGGTCGCGCCGCGCGCGCCCGAGTCGAGCACCGGCACGTTGCGATAGAGCTGGGCGACGAACCGGCGGGCCTGGGCGTCGCCGCCGCGCCGCAACGCGTAGCCCCACGCGGCGAGGTAGTTCCAGCGCGCGCCGCCCGAGGTCTTGGGGTTGGGCGTGATCACGCTGATGCCGGGCCGCACCAGATCATCCCAGTCCCGGATCGCCCTGGGATTCCCTTTGCGGACCAGGAACACGATCGTCGACGTGAACGGCGCGGCGTGCGCGGGCAGCCGGGTCGCCCAGTCGGCGTCGATCAGCCCGGTCCTGGCGATCGCGTCGACGTCGTACGCCAGCCCGAGCGTGACGACGTCGGCCTCGAGCCCGTCGATCACGGCGCGCGCCTGCTTGGCCGAGCCGCCGTGCGACTGCTCGATCGTCACCCGCTGGCCGGTCCGGGCCTCCCAGTCGCGGGCGAACGCGGCGTTGACCGCGGTGTAGAGCTCGCGCGTCGGATCGTAGGACACATTGAGCAGCGCGATGTCCCGGGCGTCCTTGCCGGCACCGGCCGGCTCCTTCGAGCAGGCGGCCGCGACGACCAGGAGCGCGGGAAGCAGACGCTTCATGGGCAAGGTATCCGCTATAACGGAAGGTCCGTCAAGGCGGATACTTTGATAAGATAATAGATATTAGTAGATCCAGATGGTTATCATGCGAAGCGGGGCGATCGGCCGCGATCAGCCGGGCTTGACCTGGACGGTCTCCCCCGCGATGGCGGTTCCGGCTTCCAGGCACAGCAGGCGGACCCGGCCGGTCGCCGCGAGCTTGCCGTCGCCGTCGCGGATCTCGACCTCCCACACCTGGGTGGTCCGGCCGCGCTGCAGCGGCCGCGCGACGCCGGCGAGCACGCCGCCGCGCACGGCGCGCAGGAACGACGTCGCGTTCTCGAGCCCGACGGGAGCCAGCCCCTTGGGCATCGCGAACAGCGCCGCGCCGACGCTGGCGAGGGTCTCGACGATCGACGAGTAGACCCCGCCGTGGACCAGGCCGTAGGGCTGTGTGAGGTGTGGTCCCACCGGCACCTCGCAGGCGACCTCGTCGGGCGACGCCCGGGTGAAGGTCAGTCCGAGCGTGATGTTGAAGCCACCGCGCTGGGCGTTGAGCATCGCGACGAGATCGACGTCAGCCATGCCGGCAGGCTAGCCGGTTTGGTCGGCTCACACGACCTGGCGCGTCGTCGACCGCGCCCGCTCGCCGGTGATGCGATCCGAGGCAGTCCCGGTAGCCACGGCGCCGGCGACGCGAGAAGGTACTCCCGGAGGTGCTCATGGCGCTCAACGTTGCGCTTTTGCGCGCGAGCTTCGAAGTCGTCGCCACCGCAAATCCCAGGTTCGTGCACCGCTTCTACGAGGTCCTGTTCGAGCGGTATCCGCAGACCCGTCCGATGTTCCCCGCCAGCGGGATGGCCCGCCAGGAGGAGATGCTGACCGGCGCGCTGATCGCCGTGCTCGATCACCTCGAGGACGCGCCGTGGCTGACCGAGACCCTGGGGGCGCTCGGCGCCAAGCACGTCGGCTACGGCGTGACGCGCGAGATGTACGACTGGGTCGGGGCGTCGCTGCTCGCGACCCTCGCCGAGGTCGCCGGCTCCGCGTGGACGCCGGAGCTCAACGCCGCCTGGACCGAGGCGTACGGCGCGATCGTGTCGCTGATGCTGGCGCGCGCCGCCACCTGATCGCGACGCGTGTCGCTTCGATCACGGCGCGCAGCGCCGCTGCGCTCGCATGCCGCAACCTGCGGCACGGCGCGATCGAAGATGCCGCGTCGATCATGCGGCTGTTACGTCGCAACCAGCGCGACATCGATAGAGTCAGGTCATGCATGTGGCCGCGGATCGCTGCTGTACTATCGGGTTCCCGATGGGCGGCGCGATGATCGGGCAGTACCGCGTGACCGGCGTGATCGGCCGGGGCGGTATGGGTGCGGTCTACGCCGGCGAGCATACGCTGCTCGGCCGGCCGGCGGCGATCAAGGTCCTGCTCCCCGAGCTGTCGCAGAAGCAGGACGTCGTGACGCGGTTCTTCAACGAGGCGCGCGCGGCCACCGCGATCCGCCACCCGGGGATCATCGAGATCTACGACTTCGGCTGGACCTCCGAGGGCGCCGCGTTCATCGTCATGGAGCACCTCGAGGGCGATACCCTGGCGCGGCGCTCGGCGCGGTCGCCGTTCCGCTGGCCCGCCGTGCTCGCGATCGCCCGCCAGATCGCCGGTGCGCTGGGCGCCGCGCACGCCAAGGGCATCGTGCATCGCGATCTCAAGCCGGACAACGTGTTCCTGGTCCCCGATCCGGAGGTCCCGGGCGGCGAGCGGATCAAGCTGCTCGACTTCGGGATCGCGAAGCTCGCCGTGGACTCGACGACGACGGTCAACGTCACCAAGACCGGCGCCGTGATGGGAACGCCGACCTACATGGCACCGGAGCAGTGCCGCGGCGTCGTGGTCGACCATACATCCACCTGCCGGTTCCGCCGATATCCGGCGCCGGCGAGATCCCCGCGTCGGTCGACAAGCTGGTGCACCACCTGCTCGCCAAGTCGCCGGCCGATCGCGTGCAGAGCGCCGACGAGCTGATCCGCGCGATCGACGCGCTGACGCCCGAGCGCGCGCTGGGCTCGACCGGGCCGCGCGCCGCGCTCCCGGCGGCGACCTCGCCGACGGTCACCACGCTGTCTGGATCCGCGAGCACGAGCATGCTGCTGCCGGGCTCGGGGCGGCGAGCGCGCCTGCGCCTCGTGGCGTTCATCGCCGCGATGGCGACGATCGCCGTCGGGGTCGTGGTCCTGGTGATGCGCGGCGGCGACGTCCGCCCGATGTCGCGGCCGGCCGCGCCCGTCGCCACTGCGCCGTCCCCAGCTGCGCCACCCGCGGTGCCCTCCGCCGCTCCGGCTGCCGAGCCTACCGCCGCGCCGGCCGCCTCGACCGCCACACCGGCCGCCTCGACCGCCACACCGGCGGTGCCGTCGAACACGGCCCCGGACCCGGGGTCGCGAGCCGCCGATCCGTCGGTACCGCCCGAGCGCGCTGCGCAGCTGCCCCCCGAGCCCGCGACCGTCGAGGTCGCCATCGACAGCTCGCCGCCGGGTGCCCAGGTCGTGGTCGACGGCACCGTGGTCGGCACGACGCCGTTTCACGGCCGGCTGCCGCGCCGCGATCGCGACGTCAAGCTGGTGATCCGCCTCGCGGGCTATGTCGACCGCACGGTCGTCGCCCACGCCTCCCACCCGATCACCGAGCGCGTCAAGCTGGTGCGGCCCGCCACGCCGCCGCGCAGCTCCAGGACCACGCGTGATCAGAGCTACAACCCGTTCTAGCGGAGACCCGATGAACCGCGTATTCCTGCACCTGGTGCTGCTCGGATCGATCGCGGTGCTGAGCACACCGATCCGGGCGACCGCGCAGCCCGCGACCCCGATCGCCAAGACCCAGGTGGCGAGGCAATACACCGAGGCCGGGCTCGCGGCGCAGAAGTCGGGCGACTACGACACCGCGATCACGTTCTACCAGAAGGCGTACCAGCTGGTGCCGCACCCGACGCTGATCTTCGACATCGCGCAAGCCCATCGCCTCGCCGGCCGCGTCGAGCAGGCGCTCGGCCTGTACCGGCGCTATCTGTCCGATGAGCCCGGCGGTCCGCACGCCCAGGAAGCGCGCGATCGGATCGCCGAGATCGAGACGGCGCGAGCCGAGGAGGCGCGCAAGCTCCAGGACGCGCGCCGGACCGAGCAGGAGCGCAAGGCGGCCGAGGCGCGCCGGGCCGAAGACGAGCGCAGGGCGGCCGAGGCGCGCCGGGCCGAGGAGACGCGCAGGGCCGAGGAGACCCGCAGGGCCGAGGAGACCCGCAGGGCCGAGGAGGCGCGCAGGGCTGCAGAAGCGGGCGCGGCGCCCGGCGCGACACCTCCGCGAGATGCCTCCGCCGAGGCCCCCGGGCGACCGCTGCGCATCGCGGGGATCGCGGCCGGCGCCGGCGGTGCAGCCGGGCTACTCATCGGCGCGGGCTTCGGCCTCCACGCGCGGTCGCTGTCGAACGAGCTGTCGATGCCGGGTGCGATGTACGACTCGGCGAAGGTCCGCGCGGGCGAGCGCGCCAACACGATCGCGATCGTCGGGCTGACCGGCGGCGCAGCCATGATCGCCGGCGGCGCCGCGCTGTACTGGTTCGGCTTCACGCAAGGCAGATCGACGGAGAAGCTGACGGTGGCGCCGGTGGTGTCGGGCGACGGCGTCGGCATCGCGCTGTCCGGGGCCTGGCCGTGATCCGATCGCGGCTGGTCGGGCCGCTGGCGCTGGCTCCGGCATGCTTCAGTCCGCATTACAACCTGCTGAAGTGCGGAGTCGGGGATAGCTGTCCGAGCGGCTATGTGTGCCGGGACGGAAACTGCGAGTCTCGCACTCCCGATGATGCCGCGCCGGGTGACGGCACCATCGGCAACGATGGTCCCAGCTCGCGGGTCTGCCTCGGCAGCTTCGTCAAGGTGTGCGTCGACGTGCCGCCGGTGGCGCTCGAGCTGTCGGTCCAGACGATCGATACGTCGGATGCGGGGGCGATGAAATGCCAGCCGTACGACGCGACGCCGATGGTCGATGCCTGCGTGATCGCCGCGCAGACGATCACGGTCCCGAGCGGCAACACGGTCACCGCGACCGGCCCGCGGCGGCTGATCCTGCTCGCCACGGGCGCTCTCACGATCGCGGGCACGCTGGATGCGGGCAGTCATCGCGCCGGGCTCCGCGGGCCTGCGGCCGACACCGGTCCGTGTCCGACCAACTTCACCAACCCAACGGTCCTGGGACAGGGTGGCGGTGGCTGGGGCGGCACACTGGGCGGACCCGGCAACAACGGTGGTCACTCCGCCGATGGCGCAATCGGCGGGATCGCAGGGTCCTCCCTGGCAATCACCGCGCTGGGTGGGGGCTGCGCCGGCGGCGACGGTGCGGGGGTCAGTGGCGGTAGCGGCGGGCACGGCGGCGGCGCGCTGCTGCTGCTCTCGGGTCAGACCATCTCGATCGCGGGCACGGTCACGGCGTCGGGGGCAGGCGGCGACGGCGGCAAGACAGCGGCCGCGGCCGCCGGTGGCGGCGGGGGCGGCGGCGGCGCCGGCGGGATGATCGTCCTCGATGCGCCCAGTGTGTTGATCCCCGGCCGGTGCTTCGCCAACGGTGGCGGTGGCGGAGAAGGCAGCTCGCTGATTGCCGGCGGGGGCGGTGGCGAATCCGCCGCGCCCGACATGGCAGGCTCGGGCGGCAGTGGTGCCTCGATCGGGGGTGCCGGCGGAGCTGGCGGGCTCGGCACCATTGGCTCCCTGCTCGGGGCTAACGGAGGCAGTATCGTCAACCCTGTCGTCGACGCCGGCGGCGGCGGTGGCGGCGGCGGCGGCGTGGGGATCATCAAGATCTTCGCGCCGAGTCAGCAGGACAGCGGCGACCCCCACAAGGTCTCGCCGCCGCCCAGCTGAGGAGCGCTCCGCCCGACATGGTGGCGGTCTGCGATGCCGGATCGTGAGCGATGCTTCATCGCCGAGCGCAATCGCTCGGCCTCCAGGGCGATCACGCGCACAGCGCACCTCCTCGAAACACGGCAAGATGACCGCGTGCTTCATGATCACCGAGCCCGCACCGCCGATACCGGCAGCCCGCAGCGCGGACGCTGGAACGCGATACGCTTGTCGCCGGCGCTCGCGCTGCTCGTGCTCACCCAGGCATGCTTCGGGCCCCACTACAATCAGCTGAAGTGCGGCGTCGGTGACAGCTGTCCGAGCGGCTACACGTGCCGCAATGGCAGCTGCGAGTCCGGCCCTGCCGATGACGCGGCCACCGGCGACGCCAGCATCGACGCCGCCATCGACGCTCCAGCGGACCAGCTGTGCGCCGGGACGTTCGTGCGGATCTGCGTCAAGCCGCCGACGTCGCCGATGACGCTGATGACGCAGCCGCTCAACACGGTGACGTCGAACCTGTGCGTGCCGTACGTCGCGACGCCGCCGGTGGACGCATGTGTGATCGCGGCGGTGTCGATCACGATCCCCGCCGGCAACAAGGTGTCCGTGATCGGCAGCAAGCGATTGATCCTGCTCTCCGCCAGCTCGCTGACGATCTCCGGAACACTCGACGCCGCAAGTCATCGCGGCGGCTCCGCCGGCCCTGCGGGGGACAGCGGACCGTGCTCGACGAGCTCCACCAACCCGACCGCGGCCGGGCAGGGCGGTGGCGGCTGGGGCGGCAGCTTCGGAAGTCCCGGCGGCAATGGCGGCAGCACCGCGGGCGGCGGTATCGGCGGCATCGCGCCGCCGGCGCTGGCGATCACCGCGCTCGGCGGCGGCTGCTCCGGCGGCAACGGCGCGAACGTCGGCGGGACCACGGGTGGCACCGGCGGCCGCGGCGGCGGTGCGGTGGCGCTGCTCGCCAATCAGCAGCTTCTGGTCGATGGCGCGATCGATGCCTCCGGCGCCGGCGGCAACTCCGGCAAGCTGGGATCCGGCGGCGGTGGTGGTGGCGGCGCGGGCGGCATGATCGTCATCGAGGCGCCGGTAGTGAGGATCTCCGGAATCTGCTTTGCCAACGGCGGCGGTGGCGGCGAGGGCGGCGATGCCAGCCGCGACGGCAACAGCGGCGGCGAGCCGGCGGCACCCGGCGTGGCAGCCCCCGGCGGCAGCGGTGCCTCCGCGCCTGCCGGAGACGGTGGCAACGGCAGCTTCGCAGCCGCCGGGGCCACGACCGGCCAGAACGGCAGTGGCACGGGCGGTGGCGGCGGTGGCGGCGGTGGCGCCGGCATCCTCAAGATCATCTCGGCGGATCTGCAGAACAGCGGCGCGGTCTCGCCGCCGCCGAGCCAGGCTACGTCAACGCGAGCCGAGACCGACCGCGAGCGGATGGGGTCGGGGCAGCGACCGTGATGTGGATTGGCCGGGTCTTGTCCGCACATACCTAGCGGGGCCCGCGCAGGACGGGTGGTGATTCGGCGGGCGCGGCCCCGACGCCCATCCGCGCAGCAGCCCTCGGCGAGTCGCGTGTACGCGTTCAGCTGGGCGCTACGCGCTACACAGTCCCAGGCTACGTCACCACAAGGGCGGCGGCAGCGACAGGATGGTCTGCGGCCGCGCGATCGACTTCGGCGCGTTGTTCGCCGGCAGGGTCGCCAGGAACTTCGGCGCCCGCCGCGCGCGGA
>VBLP01000450.1:0-7723 GCA_005887925.1 Deltaproteobacteria bacterium
CAACGACTCCGGCGGCGCGCGGATCCAGGAGGGCGTCGAGTCGCTCGCCGGCTACGCCGACATCTTCCTGCGCAACGTGCTGACCAGCGGCGTGGTCCCGCAGCTGTCGGTGATCATGGGGCCGTGCGCCGGCGGCGCGGTGTACTCGCCGGCGATCACCGACTTCATCCTGATGGTCGACCGCACCTCCTACATGTTCATCACCGGCCCCGAGGTGATCAAGACCGTGACCCACGAGGAGGTCAGCAAGGAGCAGCTCGGCGGCGCCGCGACCCACGCCGGAAGGAGCGGCGTGGCGCACTTCAACGAGGCCGACGAGCTGGCGGCGATCGCGCGGATCCGCGAGCTGCTCGGCTTCATGCCCGGCAACAACACCGAGGACCCGCCGGCCCGCCCGACCCGCGATCCGGCCGACCGCGCCGACGCCGCGCTCGACAGCGTGGTCCCGCTCGAGTCGAACCGGCCCTACGACATCAAGCGGATCATCACCAGCGTCGTCGACGACGGCCACTTCGTCGAGGTCCACAAGGACTACGCGCGCAACATCGTGTGCGGGTTCGCGCGATTCGACGGCCGGCCGGCCGGCATCGTCGCCAACCAGCCCGCCCACCTCGCCGGCTGCCTCGACATCGACGCGTCGATCAAGGCCGCGCGGTTCGTCCGGTTCTGCGACTGCTTCAACATCCCGCTGGTCACGTTCGTCGACGTGCCCGGCTTCTTGCCCGGCACCAACCAGGAGTACGGCGGCATCATCAAGCACGGCGCGAAGCTGCTCTACGCGTTCGCCGAGGCCACCGTGCCCAAGGTGACCGTGATCACCCGCAAGGCGTACGGCGGGGCCTACGACGTCATGGCGTCCAAGCACATCCGCGCCGACGTCAACGTGTCGTATCCCGCCGCCGAGATCGCCGTGATGGGCCCCGACGGCGCGGTCAACATCATCTTCCGCGGCGAGCTCGACAAGATCGCCGACGAGGCCGAGCGCGCCCAGGCCAGGGCGCGGTTCACCGACGAGTACCGCGAGCGCTTCGCCAACCCGTACAAGGCGGCGTCGCTGGGATACATCGACGAGATCATCCGACCGCGCGACACGCGCTGGACGATCATCCGATCGCTTCGTACGCTGCGGAACAAGCGGCAGGCCAACTTGCCCCGCAAGCACGGCAACATCCCCTTGTAACCATGTCCGCCGCCCGGCCTCTCGTGGTCCCCCTGCTCGCGCTCGGGGTCGCCGCGTGCTCGCACCCGGTGCCGGTCGCGCCGATCACACCGCTGCCCCGCGAGGTCTACGCCCACTACCTCGAAGGCAAGCTCTCGGCATACGAGGGCGACTTCGACGCGGCCGCCGATGCGCTCGCCGCCGCCGCCGCGGCCGCGCCCGACCAGCCGATGGTCGCGGTCGAGCTCGCCCGGCTGCAGATGAAGGCCAAGCGGACCGCCGAGGCGGTCGCGACGCTGGCGCGCGCGCGGCAGCGCTGGCCGGGGCATCCGCAGGTCTGGCTCGCATCGGGCGATCTGCTCGCGGCCGGCGATCCGGCCGAGGCCAGCCGCGCGTACCTGCGCGCCATCCAGCTGTCGCCCGACGACGAGCGCGCCTACCTCGGGCTCGCCAAGCTGCAGCGCGCCGACGCCGCCGAGGCCACGCTGCGGATCCTGATCGCGCACATCCCGGCGTCGATCGACGGCCACTACCGGCTCGCGGTGCGGCTCGCGATGCGCGGCGAGCTCGCGTCGTCGACCCACGAGCTGCGCGCCGTGCTCGAGCGCGATCCCGACCACATCGACGCGCGGCTCGACCTCGCCCGTGCGCTGCGCCGCCAGGGCCACCTCGAGCAGGCGATCGTCGAGACCCGCAGCGCGTTCGACCGCAGCGGCCAGGCGATCGACATCGCCGAGGAGCTGTTCGGCCTCTTGTGCGAGGCCGACGATCGCGGCGCGGCGATCGATCTGTTGACCTTGCTCGACGACGATCACAGCGACGCCGACGCGCTCGCGGTGATCGCCCGGCTCGACCGCGGCCTGGGCCGGATCGCCGAGGCCCGCGCGATCGCCGAGCGGATGGCGATGATCGATCACGACGCCGGCGCGATCGCGCTCGCCGAGGTCCACATCGCCGCCGGCAACCGCGCGGCCGCCACCGCGGCGCTCACCGCGATCGACCCCGACGGCAAGCTCGCGGCGGACGCGCGCAGGCTCACCGCCGTGGCGGCGCTGGCGGCCGACGACCCGGCCGCGGCCGCCGCGGTGCTCGGCGCCTCCGGCCCCGGGGCCGGCGCCAGGCTCGACCTCGACGGCGCGCTGATCGCCGCGTTCGCCCTCGTCGATCTCGGCCGGGTCGACGCCGCGCGCGCGATACTGGCGCCGTTCGGGGCCGGGGCCGACGACCGCGACGCCACCGTGCTGGCCCGCGCCCGGCTCGCCGATCGCGCCGGGGACGCCGCCGGCGCGCTGGCCCTGCTCGAACCGCTGATCCGCGCCAGGCCCGATCTGGTCGCCGCGCTCAACCTCGCCGGCTTCCTGCTCGCCGACACCCGCCAGCGGCTCGGCGACGCCGAGCGCTACCTCCGGCACGCCCGCGAGCTCGCCCCCGGCGACCCGACGATCCTCGACAGCTGGGGCTGGCTCCTGCTGCGCCGCGGCGCCTCCCGGGACGCGGTGCGCGCGCTCGACCGCGCGTCGCGGTTCGCGCCGCTCGATCCCGAGATCCTCGTCCACCTCGCCGCGGCGTGGGCCGCCGATGGCGCGCCCCGGACCGCCGCCCGGACCCTCGACCGTGCCGCCGCCCTCGCGCCGACCCGGCGGGTGCAGCGCCGGATCGCGGCGGTGCGGCAGACCCTGCCGGTACCCGCCGGCCAGTGATACGATGTCGCGATGAAGCGCTGGATCCTCGGGGTTGTGCTGCTGGCGACCGGCTGCAAGAACGCGCCGTCCGAGGAACAGTGCAAGCAGCTTCTCGATCACCTGGTCGATCTCGAGTTCAAGAAGGCGGGAGCCACCGCGAGCGACTCGGCCAAGGGCGAGCTCGCCAAGCAGAAGCAGGCGGTGTCGGAGGCCAAGTCCGCCGAGTTCATCGACGCCTGCACCAAGAAGACCGCCAAGAGCCGGATCGACTGCGCCCTGGCCGCCGTGGATCTCGAGGGCGTCGCCAAGTGTGACGAGGTGAAGTAGCGGGATCTCCCTCGATCCAGCGGCGGCTTGTGGCACGCCTCCGTTGACCACGGCGGCGCCCGCTGGGCAGACTCGAGGCATGCCTCGGTTGATCCGTCTCGATACCGGCGACGCCATCGGCGACATCTCCGACAAGCAGCTCGCGTTCCTGGTCGAGCAGCTCGAGGAAGAGCACGAGGAGGATCAGGACTACTTCGTCGATCGAGACACGCTGGAGCTGCTCTCGGACAACGGCGCCGATCCCGAGCTGCTCGCGATGCTCGAGAAGGCGATCGGCGACGACGACTCGATGGACATCGCCTGGGAGTGAGCGTCACCGGCCTTGGGGGTCCGCTCGACGGTGATGTGGACGATCTCGCCGGCGAGGCGCTGCACGCCGGCCACGACCGGTGAAGCGCGCGCGCGCGAGCGACCTCACCGCGCGCGGCCGCGGAACACCGTGACGTGCAGCACCAGCAGCGCGACGTTGACCGCGGCGATCGCCAGGCCGTGGCCGATCACCCACTGCGGAAATCCTGCGACGAGCGCGATCATCCACACGAAGACGTAGGTGTCGCGGCGGCCGAGCGAGCGCAGCCAGGTCACCGGCGACCGCGGATCGTAGACGTCGGCGGCGGTGGCCTTGTCGGTCTCGAACCACCAGCGGAACGCGAACACGTCGCCCGTGCCGGTGCGGCGATACACCGAGAGGTACGTCGTGACCGCGACCAGCAGCCGGCCGCCCGCCGCGGCGAGGCCGAGCCAGCGCCACCCGCCGCCGAGCCCGGCGCCGACCGCGATCAGGAACAGGTTGTCGACCACGTCGTCCGACAGGTTGTCGAGCCACTGGCCCAGCCGCGAGTACTGGTAGCGCAGCCGCGCCAGCTCGCCGTCGCACGAGTCGAGGATCGAGTTGACCTCGAGCAGCACGCCCGCGAGCGCGAAGCGCGCATGGCCGCCGCCGCCGGCGAGCCACGACGCGGTCAGCCCGACGAGGATCGCGGCGATCGTCACGTGGTTCGGCGTGACCGCGAGCGACCGGCGCGCCAGGAGCCGCGTGATCCGCATCGAGAACCGCCAGTTGATCAGCGCATCGACCGGCCCCTCGAACGACTTGTTCATCTGCCGGATCAGCGTCCACTCGGCGCGCCGGCGCGCCGGCTCACCGTCGAGCTCGATCCCGGCGATCACGTCGGCCCGCTCGCGGCGCGCCCCGTCGGGCGGCGGGCTGCCGACCGGCACGAACTCGACCGGGATCGGCAGCGGCCGGGGCAGCGCGACCGGCGACGCCGCGACCACCGCGCGCCCCGCGCCCTGCCGCGCGACCTCGCGGATCCGCCGCTCCAGCGCGGTCAGGCCGCCGATCGTCCACGCGTGGCGGTCGCCCGTCGATTCGAAGAACACCGTGTCCATCAGCCCGGCCGAGTATCGACCAGGACGTCGCGATGCGCGATGCCAGCCATTGCCATGTGCCGGACATGGTCCGGCTTACAATACGCGGGCGCCAGGCCGGTTCAGGCCGCGATTCCGACGGTTCATCCACGAGGTGCGCCGGTCCGCCGTGCCGCCGCCCCGCGCGCATGATAGGCGATGCGAGGTGAATCGAGACAACGCTGGCCCGGGCCAGAACGGAGCGGCCGCGAGCGACGCCGTGCTCGAGCTCGTCGGCCTCGGCAAGGACTACGGCGCGCGCACGGCGGTCCAGGCGATCGACCTGGTGATCCGGCGCGGCGAGATCTTCGGGCTGCTCGGCCCCAACGGCGCCGGCAAGACCACGACGATCTCGATGGCGTGCGGCGTGGTGCCGCCGAGCCGGGGCACCGCACGGATCGCCGGTCACGACATCCGCAGCGACGCGTTCGCCGCCAAGCGCGCGATCGGCCTGGTGCCCCAGGACCTCGCGCTCTACGACGATCTGTCGCCGCGCCAGAACCTGGCGTTCTTCGGCCAGCTCTACGGCCTGACCGGGGCCGAGCTCGCCCGACGGATCGACTGGGCGCTCGGCGTCGCCGGGCTCGGCGACCGCGCCGGCGACCTGGTCAAGACGTTCTCGGGCGGCATGAAGCGGCGGCTCAACCTGGCGGCCGGGCTGATCCACCAGCCGACCTTGCTCGTGCTCGACGAGCCCACCGTCGGCGTCGATCCGCAGAGCCGGCGCCACATCTTCGATTCGATCCGCGCGCTGCAGGCCCGCGGCATGACCATCCTCTACACCAGCCACTACATGGAGGAGGTCGAGGAGCTGTGCGACCGGGTCGCGATCATGGACGCCGGTGCGGTGGTCGCCAGCGGCACGCTCGCCGAGCTCCGCGCCCAGCACGGCGCCGGCGGCCTCGAGGTCGAGATCGACGGCGACGGCGACGCGATCGCGGCCGCGGCCGCGGCGGCAGCCCCGCTCGGCGGCACCCGGACCGGCGCCGTGCTGCGCTTCGAGCCGCGGCCGGCCTACGCGCCGGCGCTCGCGGCGATCGAGGCCACCGGCGCGCAGATCAAGCGGATCGGCGCGCAGCGCGCCGACCTCGAGACCGTGTTCCTCGCGCTCACCGGGCGCGGACTGCGAGATGCCTGATGCTGATCCCGACGCTCCGCAAAGAGATCCAGCTGCTGCGTCGCGATCCGCGGGTGCTGGTTCGGCTGATCGTGCTGCCGGTCCTGTTCATCGCGATCTTCGGCTACGTGTTCAACACCGACAACAGCAAGCAGCACGAGGCGCGGCCGATCACCGTGTGGAACGGCGCCGGCGGCAACGGCGAGCTGATCACCCGCGCGCTCGACGCCTCGCAGATGTTCGCGGTGGTCCCGGCGGCGACCGCGCGCGCCGTCGAGGACCAGGTCGCCGGCCACCAGACCGCGGTCGGCCTGATCGTGCCGCCGGACTTCGACCCGATGCACGGCCACCCGGCCACCTTGCTGCTCGATCCGCGCGAGCCGCCCCAGGTCGCCGGCCCGCTGCGCGGCGCGGTGGTCGGCGTGGTGACCCGCGCGGTGCTCCGCGAGGCGGCGCTGCCCGATGTCGTCGCTGTCCGCGCGCCGATCGGCGCGACCAGCACGCTCGACGAGCTGTCCAGCGCGTTCCAGCTCACCGTGCCCGGCAACGCCGTGCTGTTCGGGTTCTTCATCGCGCTGACCTGTGCGCTGTCGTTCGCGGAGGAGCGGCGCAGCGGCACGTGGCGCCGGCTCCTGGCATCGCCGGTGTCAACCTGGCAGCTCTTGTTCGCCAAGCTCGTGCCGTACATCGCGCTCGGCACGCTGCAGGTCGGCCTCTTGTTCGCGATCGGCGCCTTCGGCTTCGGCATGCCGATCGGCGGCAGCCTCCCGGCGCTCGCCGTGCTCACCGTCGGCGTGGCGTGCAGCGCGACCGCGCTCGGCCTGTTGATCGCCTCGCTGTCGTCGACCGAGAAGCAGATCTCGTCGCTCGGATCGGTGCTGATCATGATCATGGGGCTGGTCGGCGGCGCGATGTTCCCGCGCGCGCTGATGCCGCACGTGATGCAGCAGGTCGGGCTGTTCGTGCCGCACGGCTGGGCGCTCGACGGCTACTACCAGCTCATCGTCGGCAAGGGCACCGGCTTTGCCGACGTCGCGAAGCCGATCGCGGCGGTCTACGGCTTCGCCGTCCTGTTCACCGTGATCGGCGTGCGCCGCTTCCGCTTCGATCAGTAGCTGCCCGCGCGGTTCGCGCCGCGGCGGCGCAAGAGGACAATGTGCTCCGCCTTCGGGCGGTCGCCGAATGCGCGGTGCTCGCGGCCGCCCAGCATCGGCCGGTGCTGCGATGCCCAGGCCTCGATCACCAGCTCGTCGGTCAGCGCGCCGCGGATCTCGTCGAGCGCGTAGATCGCGCGGCCGCGCGCGACCGAGTCGCCGATCACGAGGGCCGCGGCGCGGCCGGGGACCAGGGCGAGGGCGATCGCGTCGAGCATGGTCGCGAGCGCGGCGTGCCAGGCGGCGCCGGCGCCCGGGTCGGCCTCGAAGCTGCGCCGCGCGCCGATCTCGCCCGCGTCGAGCTCGCGGTGCCGGAGCGCGAGGAAGTCGAAGCGCAGCCGCTGGTGCTCGGCGTAGTCGTAGGTGCCGGCGTAGGGCGGCGAGGTGATCACGCCCGCGGCGCTGCCGGCAGGGACGACATCGCCGAGCCGGCGCGCGTCGAGCTCGTGCACCGCCGGCGGCGGCCCCGCGCCGCGCGAGAGGTCATGCAGGCCGGCCGTCAGGAGCTCGACCCGCTGCGCGAAGTGGCGGGCGGCGGCGCCGCGCGGCACGTTGCGCTCGACCCACGTGGGATCGGTGTCGGACGCGCGCGACGAGACCTTGTACAGGATCGCCGACAGGCACGCGGTCAGGATGTCGGCGACCTCGGGATCGCCGGCGCGCAGCCGGTCGAGGTGCCAGGCGATCAGCTCGAGCTCGCGGCGCACGTGGGTCGCGAACCAGCGCGCCAGCCGGCGGTTGCGCGCGTTGGGGTCGAAGCCCGCCGGCTTGCGCAGCGGCGCCGGCTCGCCCGCCACCTGGGCCCGCCGCGCCGCCTTGCCGGCCGCGAGCACCTGCCCGGTGATCTCGTGGCCGATCCGGTGCAGCTGCTTGC
>VBLP01000450.1:7798-22051 GCA_005887925.1 Deltaproteobacteria bacterium
AGCACGGTGCCCGAGCCGCAGAACGGATCGACCAGCGGCGCGCCGGGCCCGGCGCCACCACCGACGAGCTCCACCAGCACCCGCGCCGTCGCCGGGTGCATCCGCGCCGGGTAGCTGTGGAACGGATGGGTCAGCGACTCGGCGATCTCGTGGTCGACGTGCGGGGCGCGCAGCGCGGCAACCAGCGCCTCGGCGCTCGCCCGCACGCCGTCGGCCGCGATCCGGCCGGGCGCGCGCGGCATCGACAGCGCTCGACGCTGGCCAGCCATTCGCGCACGCTAGCACGCCGCGGCCACCGCGCCGGGCGCCGCAAGTGGTAGAACCCAGTGATGCCCATGCCACTCGAGATCATCGGCCTCGGCAAGCGCGAGGTCCGGTTCGTGTGGGACGAAGGCGACGAGGACCTCTGGGGCGCGCGCGAGCTGCGCCTCCGGTGCAGCTGCGCGAACTGCCAGTCGGAGGCCACCGGCGAGCGGCTGCTCGATCCGGCGACCGTTCCGGAGGACCTCACGATCAAGGACATGCACCTGGTCGGCAACTACGGTCTCGGGATCCACTTCTCGGACGAGCACACCACGGGAATCTTCCGATTCCGCGAGCTCAAGCGGGCGCGCGATTCTCGCACCCGGTGACCGGGCGCACGGCGGCGGCAGCCTGGTGGCAACGCGAGCCACCCCGGCCGCGGCTCCTCGGCGAGGCGAGCGCGACGGCGTGTCGCGGAGGTCGGCCTGCGATCGGAGCGAGCGGGCGCCCGGGTGTGATATCGTTGGATGCTTCCGGGAGAGCATAATGAGATCACGCGTCGCGTTCGTGGTTGGGATGGTGATCTGCGCGCTGGCGCTGCCGCTCGCGCATGGTCAGACGGCCGATGCCCTGAAGAAGGCGCAGGCCGCATTCGACAAGGCACAGCTCGATTACCTGCAAGGCAAGTACGACGAGGCTGCACAGGGCTTCGTCGACGCATTCGCCGCGCGAAACTTCCCCCAGTTCCTCTACAACGCCGGCGCCAGCTATCACATGAAGGGCAAGCAGGCGTCCGACCCCGAGGCGTACCAGAAGGCCGTCGACGCCTACAAGCGCTACCTCCAGGAGGATCCGCGCGCCGGCGACAAGCCGCAGGTCGAGAAGGTGATCGGCGTGCTCGAGGCCGAGATCAAGCGGATCAAGGAGCAGCCCCCCGCCGGCACCGGCTCGGCGTCGGAGGGCTCGGGCAGCGCCGCGGCGCCGGCGAAGCCGTCGCAGGAGGTCCAGCAGCTCGGCGACGTCAAGCCGCGCGGCCTGATCGTCATCGAGAGCGATCCGTCCAACGCGACGATCTACCTCGACGACAAGCGCAAGGGGCCGTTCGCGACCACGCCGTGGTCGGGCACGCTCGAGGGCGACCACAAGGTGATCATCGAGAAGCGCGGCTTCACCGTGATCGAGAAGCCGGTGTCCGCCGATCCGACCAAGCTGTTCGTGCTCGCGGCGGCGATGTCGCAGCAGAGCTTCCTCGGCTGGGTCGATATCACCTCGAACGTCCCCGGCGCCGACATCTACATCGACGACAAGACCGTCGGCTCGGTCGGCCGCACGCCGCTGTCGCAGAACATCAAGCCCGGCAAGCACACGTTCTGGATCAGCGCCGATGGCTACGACGAGTACCGCCAGGAGGTCGAGGTCATCCCCAACGAGACCCACGCGATCAAGGCCCAGCTCAAGGGCTCGCCGGTCGGCAAGCTCAACATCACCGGCATGGGCATCGAGGATGCGACGATCGTCGTCGACGGCAAGGTGCTGTGCGAGCGCGGCCCCTGCCTCAAGAGCCTGCAGCAGGGCGAGCACACCATCACGGTCACGCGGCCTGACTTCAAGCCCTACAGCAAGCGCGTCACGATCCAGGCCAAGACCGAGACCCAGATCCGGGTCACGCTGGCGCCCACGCCCAGCCGCAGCGACGCGATCATCGCCTACGTCCTCGCGGCCGGGTTCGGCGGCGGCGGCGTGTTCCTCGGCCTCCAGGCCAGCAAGTACCGCGACGACCTCAAGAAGGAGATCGCCGCGGGCAATCCGCCGCCGGACTCCAACGACCCGCGGTTCACCAAGGGCAAGATCTTCGCGATCGCCGCCGACGGCACGTTCGCGATCGCCGGGATCACGCTCCTGACCGCCGTGTACTACACGTTCCGCGAGAAGGGCGCTCCATCGGCCGGCCTGATCGACGTGCGCGCGCTCGCGCTGACCCCGCAGATCGGACCCGACTACGCCGGCCTCGGCATGGGAATGAGGTGGTGATGCGCACCGCGATGATGCTCGTGGCCGCCGCGGCGGCCCTCGGCGCCTGCAAGTGGACCGAGTTCGATGATCTGTCGGGCCAGACCTGGGTCAGCTCGACCGAGAAGCCCGGCGTCCGGTCCGCGGACTACGGCGTCGCGATCCAGCGCGGCAAGCTGACCTCGCCCAGCGGCGGCGCGCTGGTCGTGATCGGCGCCAACCAGCCGACCTACTCGCAGCTCGACTACAGCGCGCAGGGCGACGCCAAGCTCGACTCGACCATCGTCGATCTCGGCACGCAGGGCATCGGCAACCTCGACGCGCAGCCGATCGTGCTCGCGGATCCGACCGGCGACAACGCCGCGCTGATCGCCAACGGCGGCGGCAGCTCCATCCTCGTGCTGATCGGCACGATCGGCACCACTGCCCCCGAGACGATCAACCTGTTCGTCACGCCGACCACCGTCGACGCGGCGACCTACGTGCAGCCGCCGAACCGCCCCGACAACAACCAGCCGCAGCCGGCGCGGCCGCTGATCGCCTCCGGCGACATCGTCACCCTGGCGTACGTCACCCCGCAGCCCAACCCGCAGCCGGTCTGCAAGCTGGTCGACGGCACCACCGCGATCAAGCCGCAGGCGCTCGGCGCCTGGCGCAACGGCATGTACGACGAGGTCCTCGCATGGGGCGCCAACGGCAAGCTGTATCGCTACCCATCCAGCGTGTCCACCGGCTGCGTGGGGTCGATGGCGTTCACGGCCAGCCACGACACCGGCTTTTCGCCCGGCAAGGGCTCGCAGATCCTCCCGGTCGACGCCAACCACGTCCTGCTCCAGGGCCACCACGACGTCCAGAGCGCCGATGACGCCGCGCTGCTTCAGGTCTACGACGCGACGACGCTCTTGCCCGTCGGCGGCTCGGTGTCGCTGCCCAAGCTGCGCACCGCGGCGACCGGCCAGGTCAAGCTGTTCAAGGTCTCCGGCACCGGGATCGAGAGCTCGCCGTCGGCGACGCTCAACGACGCCCAGCCCGAGGACAACCAGTCGTTCGGCCGCGCCGTCGCCGCGATGCCGTTCAACGGCACGCCGGTGATCGCGGTCGCCGCCGACAACGAGATCTTCATGTACTTCCAGGCCAAGCTGACCTCGGGCGCGATGCTCTACAACGAGACCCGCCAGGGACGGTGAGTTGCTGCATCTCTGCCCGACGTGCCACCGGCGATTCGAGGAACCAGGGTTCTGCCCGTTCGACCGCACGTCGCTGATCCGCTACGCCGATCAGCCCGGGATCGTCGTGCTGCGAAACCTGGTGTCCGAGCCGATGCCGGCGGTCCCCGGCGCGCCCCCCCCGGTCCCCGGCGCGGCCCCTGATCAGACGACCCAGGTCGAGGTCCACCGGACCCTCCCACTCACGCCGTCGCCCGCCGCCACCGTGGCGACCGGCGAGATCACCCAGACCCGCCCGCGGTCGAGCCCCGCACCCGCCGCGCCGTCGCCCGTGCGCGCCCCGTCGGACCCGCCGCGGATCAAGGTGCAGTCGGCCTCCGAGGACCCGAGCGACGCCCTCGAGCTGCTCCGGGGCCCCGCCGACAACGACTACGACAAGCTCGTGGGTCAGACCCTCGACGGCCGCTACTACGTCGAGAAGAAGATCGGCGAGGGCGGCATGGGCGTCGTGTTCAGCGCGCGCCACGCCGTGATCGAGCGACCGCTCGCGATCAAGGTCCTGAAGCGCGAGGCGATGCGCGACACCGCGACGATCCGCCGGTTCGTCCAGGAGGCCAAGGCCGCGTCGCGGATCGGCCACCCCAACATCGTCGACGTCACCGACTTTGGCACCACGCCCGACGGCATGACCTACTCCGTCATGGAGTTCGTGCCGGGCCAGACCCTCGGCACCGCGATCCGGCTCGGCGCGCCGTTCCCGCAGCCCCGCGCGCTGCGGATCACCGCGCAGATCGCGCGCGCGCTCGCCGCCGCGCACGACAAGGGCATCGTCCACCGCGACCTCAAGCCCGAGAACGTGTTCCTGCTCGACCGCGACGGCCGCCCCGACTTCGTCAAGATCGTCGACTTCGGCATCGCCAAGGTCAAGCCGCCGCGCGGCAAGACCAACGAGCCGCGGCTGACCCGCGCCGGCTCCGTGTTCGGCACGCCCGAGTACATGGCGCCCGAGCAGGCCGCCGGCCGCAGCGACACCGACGGCCGCGTCGACATCTACGCGCTCGGCGTGATCCTCTACGAGATGATCTGCGGCCGGGTCCCGCACCGCGGCGACAGCATGGTCCGCACCCTCGCGATGCAGATGCTCGATCCGATCGAGCCGCCGTCCAGGGTCCGCCCCGACCTCGCGATCGGCCCCGAGCTCGAGGCGATCGTGATGCGCGCGCTCGCCAAGAAGCGCGAGCAGCGCTACCAGACCATGGGCGAGCTGCTCGAGGCGCTCGACGCGATCCAGCCGCCCGTCGTCGCCCACAGCGTCACCGGCAGCCCGGTCTACACCCTCGCGCCGATCCCCGGCGCCGACCCCGGCGTCCAGCCCGCCACGCCGCCCGCGCCGCTCGCCTCGTCCGAGCCCGTCCAGCCCGGCGCGCAGTCCAGCCCGCGCCCCTCGACGCACCAGGGTGTCGAGCCCGCGCGCGCCGCGGCCGGCCCCGCCTCCGGCGTGCGCCGGATCAAGGACGAGCCCGAGTTCACCGCCGACGACCGGCCGCTGTCGTTCCAGCACGTGTTCACCGACGAGCTCGCCCCGGTCCGCCACCGGCGCTGGCCGATGCTCCTCCTGTTCGCGCTGATCCTCGGCGGCGCCGCCGGCGCCTTCGCCCTCGTCGTCACCACCCGGCGCGCCGTCGTCGACAACGGGCCGCGCGACGCCGCGGTCATCGCCCAGCTCGCCGACGCCGCCCCCGAGCCGCCCCCCGGCCCCCACGACGCCTCGATCCCCGACGACGCCGACCTCATCGTGATCCCCGAGCCCGACGCCCGCCGCCGCATCGCCGCCCTGCCGCGCGACGCCGGCGTCGACGGCGCCCCCGAGACCCCCAACCACCGCGGCACGATCATGGTCCGCGTGCTGACCCAGCCCGAGGGCGCCGAGCTCTACGAGGGCTACACCTACCGCGGCCCCGGCGGCGTGCAGCTCGAGGCCCCGCTCGGCTCCCGGCTCACCATCACCTGCCGCCAGACCGGCTACAAGCCCGGCACCGTCGAGGTCAACTTCAACGGCCGCGACGAGGCCGTGATCTGCGTCCTCAAGCGGATCAAGCGCTGCGTCGACGGCCTCAAGAACCCGTTCGACGACTGCGAGCGCCCCTGACCGCGCCGGCGGCGCCGTGGCACCATGTCTGCCGATGACGGCACGCCGACCGCCACGAGCTGCGCCAACGACGCCGGCATCCGCCGCGACCCGATCGAGCCCGCGAACGCCGTCGTCGCCTGCCAGGCGCGCCTCACGCGCCATGCCCTCGACGAAGTCCACACCCGCCCGCTCGGTGAAGTCCACGCCGCCCGCGAAACAAGCGAGCTCTGTGCGGACCCCCGCCGCGGTGAAGCACGCAAGCTCCGTGCGAACCACCGGCGCTGCGAGATCCACGCATCCGGAACAGCGTGCGCGCTCGACGCGCGCGGGAGCGGCAGCGACGCACCACCCGGCAGCGCAGCTCTCGGCCCGCGAGGCCCGCCAGATCGCGCTCGCCGCGCAAGGTCTCGGCGCGCGGCCCGAGCAGGCCACCCTGCGCCACGTCCGCGGCTTGTTCGACGCGATCGCGCTGATCCAGATCGACTCGGTCAACGTCGTGTGCCGTAGCCAGGAGCTGCCGGTGTGGGCGCGGCTCGGCGCGCACGGCCGCGATTCCCTCCCTGCGCTGTGCCAGCGCAGCGAGCTCTTCGAGTACTGGGCCCACGAGGCCAGCCTTCTCCCCGTCGAGCTTCAGCCGCTCCTGCGCTGGCGGATGGCCGAGGCCGCGTCGCGCGCCTGGCGCGTCGTCCGCGTCATCGCCCAGCGCGATCCGGCCTACGTCGCCGAGGTCCGCGCCGAGGTCGAGGCCCGCGGCGCCGTCACCGCCCGCGACCTCGATCGGCGAAGCCCGATCGGGGGGGGTGGGGACCCCGACGGCTCTGCCGGCGGGGCGGGGGTCCTCCCCCGTGGGATCGATCCGCGAAGCGCCCCGCCCAAGCGCAGAGGTGGATGGTGGGGCGACTGGCACGACGCCAAGCGCGCGCTCGCCTACCTGTTCTGGGCCGGCGAGATCACCGCGACCCGGTCCCCCACCACGTTCGAGCGCCTCTACGTCCCGCTCCACCGCGTGCTGCCCGCTCATGTCCTCGCCGCACCCACGCCCACGCCCGACGACGCGCGCCGCGAGCTCCTCCTGCATTCCGCGCGCGCCCTCGGCGTCGCCACCGTGCGCGACCTCGCCGACTACTTCCGCATCCCGATCCCGGTCGCCCGGCCGCTGGTCGCCCAGCTCGTCGAGGCCGACCGCCTCGTCCCCGCCGCCGTCGAGGGCTGGCGCGAGCCGGGCTACCTCCACCCCGAAGCCCCGTCGCCGCGCCCGATCTCCGCCTGCACTCTCCTGTCGCCGTTCGACTCGCTGGTCTGGGAGCGCCAGCGCACCGAGCGCCTGTTCGGCTTCCGCTACCGCATCGAGATCTACACGCCCGCGCCCAGGCGCACCCACGGCTACTACGTGCTGCCGTTCCTCCTCGGCGACGCCCTCGTCGCCCGCGTCGACCTCAAGGCCGACCGCGCCGCCGGCGCCCTCGCCGTCCATGCCGCCTACGCCGAGCCCGGTGCCCCCGCCGCCACCGCCGCCGCCCTCGCCGGCGAGCTCACCGCGTTCGCCCGCAGGCTCGGCCTCGAGCGCGTCGCCGTTGGCCGCCGCGGCGACCTCGCCCGCCCGCTCGCCCGCGCCGTATCCGCTGCGGGGTGATCCGTGACACCGCGAGCGCGCGGCCGGCGTCACAGCCTCCGCGCACGGCACCGACATTGTCGGTCGCTCGAGCAACGGGGCCAGTGACGAGACGAGTGACAGCCGCTGAGAGATAGATGATCCTGGCGGTATGGAAGTCACGCACTTCGTGGTTCGCCGTGACCGCCTGAACGAGCACGAGATCATGATGACGCCGCGCGGTCCGCTGGCACCGAGAGAGGCCGAGCTGCGCGTCGACCTGTTCGGCTTCACCGCGAATAACGTGACGTATGCGCTGCGCGGCGAATCGCTGATGTACTGGAAGTTCTTCCCCGAAGCGCGCGTGGGCTGGGGGAAGATCCCGGTGTGGGGGTTCGGCACCATCGTGCGCTCGACGTGCGACGAGGTGGCGGTGGGCGAGCGGTTCTACGGCTATTTTCCGATGTCGTCGCACCTGGTCGTCCAGCCCAAGCGGGTCGACGCCGCGGGCTTCTTCGACAGCGCGGCGCATCGCCGCGATCTCAGCCCGGTCTACAACCACTACGTCCGCACGACCCGCGACCCGAGCTACCATCCGGATACCGAGTCGCAGCAGGTCGTGCTGCGGCCGCTGTTCGGCACATCGTACTTCCTGGCCGACTACCTGCGCGAGTACGGCTACTTCGACACCGAGGTCACGCTGGTGTCGAGCGCATCGAGCAAGCTGGCGTGCGGCATGGCGTTCTCGCTCGGCGCCGGCGACACCAAGCGCGGCAACCCAAGGCGCATGATCGGCCTGACCTCGGCGCGCAACGTCGGCCTGGTCAACCGGCTCGGTCTGTTCGATCGCGTGATGACGTACGACGAGATCGCGTCGCTGCCCGGCAAGCGCGCGGTGTACGTCGACATCGCGGGCAGCTCGGCGGTCCGCGCGGCCGTCCATCACCACCTGGGCAGCGCGCTGCGCTACACGCTCGTCGTCGGAGCCACGCACCAGGACACCCGGCCGAGCCCCGCTGGCCTCCCGGGGCCGGAGCCGGTGCCGTTCTTTGCCCCGACGTGGATCGCGCACCGCAACAAGCAGTGGACGCCGGAGGTCGTGCGGCGCAAGCTGGGCGAGGCCTGGCGCAACTTCCTGGTGCCGATGCTCGATCCGTCGCGCAGCTGGATGACGATCACGACCAGCCGCGGCCCCGACGCGGTGACGCGGACGTACGACGAGGTCCTCGCCGGCCGCGCGCACGCCGATCACGGCCACGTGATGTCGCTGTCGCCCGACTGACGGTCACTCGGCGAGCAGCCGGTCGACCACGCCGCGGTCCTGCTCGCGGATCTCGCCGCCTCGCGCGCAGCGCAGCCGGTTCGCCGGGCTCACGAACAGGTGGATCGGGATCGCGCCGTCGGACACGCCGAGCGAGCGCAGCCAGGCGGTCCGCTGCTCGGAGCTGGCGACGCGGAGCGACGGCGGCGCCTGGGGATGGTCGCGGCGAAACCCGGCGACATCGGCGTCGCTGTCGTCGACCGACACGAACGTGAGCTCGACCCGCTTTCCGGCGGCGGTGAGCTTGTCGCGCCACGCGACCAGCCGCGGCATCTCCTCGATGCACGGCTTGCACCACGTCGCCCACAGGTTGACCCAGCGCCAGCCGGCCGCCGCGCCGGGAGCCGGTCCCCCGGCGAGCGTGGGCCAGCGAAACGCCGCGCCGCGCGCGTCGTCGGCGTGGACATCGCAGAACGCCTCGGTGCTCGCGGCCTGCGGCGCATTGACCTTGGCGCCGTTGGTGCGCGGCGGCAGCTCGCCCGGATCGGACTTGCCGCACGCGGCCAGCGTCGCCACCGCGATCAGAGTTGACAGTCGATCCATGCGACGAACGCGCTCCGGTTGAGTTGATCGGTGGTGCACGCGCCGGTCGAGCTGCGCTTCCAGGCGCAGAACTCGGTCTCGAGCTGCGCGTACTCCTCCCCTAGCCACAGGAGGCCGACCTCCTTGTCGAGATCGGGGTCCTTGAACCGCTCGCGCAGGTGGGTCATCACGCCCTCGGCGCGCTGCCTGGAAAGCTCGCGGTTGTGCAGCGCGCTGCCCTCGGGCGACGCGCGCGCCACGACGAAGAGCCAGCTCGCGCCGCGCTGATCGGCGAACACCTGGTCGACCAGCGCGAGGTCGGACGCGTCGAGGTCGTACCTGTCCTGGTCGAACTGGATGATGCCGCCGCGGTCCTGCATCGGCTTGAACAGCGCGTTGAAGTCGTGGCCCGACATGGTCGCGACGTTCTTGGCCTGGATCGGCTGGCAGCCGCGCGCGGCGTTGCCGCCGACGAGGCCGCAGCTCATCAGCACGCGGCGCAGGATGCGCTTGAGCTCGGGGTTGCAGTACGCCACGTCCGACGCGGCGGCGACCGGCGCGACCTCGCCCGGCGCCCGCGGGTCGGTGAGCCGCGCGTCCGCCCCGCGGATCCACGCGCCGGTCAGCCCGGCGGGGATCGCGAGCAGCACGACGAGGACCGCGATGCGCGCGCCGATCGATCCCACGGGAAAGGACCCCCGCCCCGCCGGCGAAGCCGTCGGGGTCCCCACCCCCCTTCCTCGGCTTTCGCCGGTCGATCCCACGGGGGAGGACCCCCGCCCCGCCGGCGAAGCCGTCGGGGTCCCCACCCCTCTTCCTGGGCTTTCGCCGCTCATGGCTGGCCTCCCGATCCGCGCTCGGGCGAGGGCAGTTCGATGTCGCCGCGCTTGCCCGCCGGCTTGTCGGCCGAGCCCGCCGGCGGCGCGACCGGAACGGAGTCGTCGGTGCCGGCACCGGGGCCCTCGGCCGGCCTGCCCGGCGAGCCTGCGCCCGGCTTGCTGGCCGGTGATTCGGCGGGCGCGCGACCGGATGGCGCCTCGGACGGATCCGTCACCGGGTGATCCGTGGCCCCGCCGCCCGCCTTGTCTCCCGACGCCTTATCGCCCGACGCCTTGTCGCCCGACGCCTTGTCGCCCGACGCCTTGTCGCCCGACGCCTTGTCGCCCGACGTCTTGTCCTCGGTCTTGCCCGCGCTCTCGCCGCCGGAGGCGCGGTCTGCGCCGGTTGTCGCCGATCGGTGCGACGGCGGAGCTGGTTTATCGGTCGGTCTGTCGGCCGGCCTGTCGGCCGGCGCAGGGGTCGCGCCCGGCTTCTCGAGCGGCACCGGCGCCAGCGTCCCGTGCGCGCGGCGGTCGAGCATGTTCGACAGCATGTACTCGAGGCCGAGATCGACGTCCTCGTCGCACAGCTTGACCTTGTCGATGAACAGCTGCGGCGTCAGCACGCGGATGTTGTTGGCGACGATCCAGCGCAGTGACTTGTTGAGCCGCGAGCGCGCTTCCGGCGAGCCGACGCAGCTCGCCAGCTCGGGAAACTTCTGCTTGACGATCCGCGCCGCCGCGCCCGGGTCGGCCCTGGCCTCGCTGCGGATCCGGTCCTGGACCTCGAACGCCCAGGCGATCACCTCGGGCGCGCGCTCGCCGGCGCACAGCACCGCCTCGCTCACCGTGCAGGCCCCCGGGTGCGTCGCCTCGGTGACCATCCAGTTGCACGTGTTGTCGAGCGGGAACAGCACCGCCTTGCGATCGAGCCGCGGCGCGAGCCCCGAGCCCGCGAGCCGCTGCTCGAACGCCTTGCACGCCGGGCACAGCGGATCGAGCACCTCGATCGCGGGAGCCGGCGCCGGTGCGCCGCCCGCGCCGCCCCGCGCCATCCGCACCATCACGCCGTAGCTGTCGTCGGGGCGCGGCAGCGCCTCGCACGTGCCGATGAACCGGCTGTGGTCGGGCGCCATCGCCAGGTACAGCGCCACCGGCAGCGCGACGAAGCCGACGCCGATCGCGAACGCCGTGGCGAGAAAGCCGGTCGACGCCGGCTCACCGTCGATGGCGACCAGGCGGGCTCCCGATGACGACCTGGCGCGGCCGACGAAGGCCCGCTCGCCGTGCGGTCCCGGCGCCGGAACCTCTCCCCTGCGGCACGCCGCGCTCGCCAGGTAGATCCCCACGCACAGCTTGCAGGCGGTGCCGAGCTGGGTCAGCGAGATCACCAGCATCACCAGCGACGTCGCCGCCGGCAGCGCGGTGGCGAGCGCGAGGAACCCCGTGGCGCGCGGGTCGTCCTTGCGGCGGGTGAGCAGCAGGTCGGCGGACAGGAGCATCAGGAACGCGAACACCGACATCGCCGGCAGCGAGATCGGCACGCCGCCCCAGACCTGCCCGCGCAGCACCGACGAGTACGGGCTCATCATCGCGACCTGGCAGCCGGACTCGCCGGTGTGGCTCGCCCCGAGGATGAACGAGCAGTGCAGGGAGTGGACCTGGCGGTCGAGGTGCTGCACGAAGTCGTAGGTCGACACTGCGGCGAACACCAGACCGAGGGCCGCACCGGCCTGCACCACGCCGAGCCATGTCGGAGGTCGTCTCATCGCGCCGAGGATAGCCTGCGATCGCCCTGCGCGCAGAACCTTCGGACGGCGCGCTATACTTTCCCGGTATGTGCGAGCTGCTCGGGATGGAATGCAACGTCCCGACCGATATCACGTTCTCGTTCGCCGGCCTCAGCGCGCGCGGTGGACGCCGCGGCCCCCACGCCCACGGCTGGGGCCTCGCGCTCTACGACGGCAAGGTCGCCCACGTGTTCCGCGAGCCGGCGCCGGCCTGCGTCTCGCCGCTGGCGTGCTTCGTCCGCGAGCATCCGATCAAGACGCTGCTCGCGATCGCCCACGTCCGCAAGAAGACCCGCGGCAAGGTGTCGCTGGCCAACACGCACCCGTTCGTCCGCGAGCTGTGGGGCAAGAACTTCGTGTTCGCCCACAACGGCACGATCAAGAACGCCGCCGACCTGCCGCTGGGCGGGTTCCGCCCGATGGGACAGACCGACAGCGAGCACGCGTTCTGCGCGCTGCTCTCGGCGCTCGAGCACGACTTTCCCGCCGCGCCTCGGTCGCGCGATGACCTCGCCGCCGCGGTCGCGCTCCACGCCGGCCGGATCGGCGAGCGCGGCACGTTCAACATGCTGCTCGGCGACGGCGATCAGCTGTTCGCGCGGTGCTCGACCAAGCTGCACTACCTGATCCGCAAGGCGCCGTTCCGCCGCGCGACGCTCGCCGACGAGGACCTCAGCGTCGACTTCTCCGAGCTGACCACGCCCCGCGACCGCGTCGCCGTGGTCGCGACCGCGCCGCTGACCCGCGACGAGACCTGGACGCAGGGCGAGCCCGATACCCTCTGGGTGTTCCGCCGCGGCAAGCTGGCCACCACGCTGCCGTCGTGACCCGCGGTGCGCCATCGTATTCCGCCGATCCCTCGCTGCGCTGGTCCGGAACCTCGGCCTTCCTGGCCGGAAGGCCCGAGCTCCCGGGCTTCGCTCGGTCTCGGCTAGCGTCCGCGGGACGTGTCCTGCGCCAGCGCCGCGCTCGCGCGCGCGAAGATCTCCGGCGCGGTCTCGTCGACCGCCGCCGCGGCGACCACGCCGAAGCCGAGCCGCACGCCGCCGTCGCACACCTTGGCCTCGAGCGCGTGGGCGCGGCAGCGCTCGGCGACGACCTGGGCGCCCTCGAGCGAGGTCCCCGGCATCACGATCGCGAGCTCGTCGGCGCGGATCCGGAAGCTGCCGTCGATCATGCGCGTGTGCTGCTTGAGGATCGTCGCGACCCGGCGCAGCATCTCGTCGCCCGCGGCCTGGCCGAGCCGGTCGATCGCGGTCTCGAGCCCGTCGAGCTCGACCAGCGCGAGGCTGAACGAGTGCCGGAACCGGCGGTTGCGGTTGAGCTCGGCGTCGAGCCGCTCGTCGAACGCGCGGCGATTGCCCAGGCCGGTCAGCGCGTCCTGCAGGCTGTCGTAGCGCGGCCGCGGATAGGTGTAGGCGCGGTGCAGCGCGATCGCGACGATCTGGCCGAGCATGCGCAGGGTCTCGACATCCTCATCGGAGAACGCCGCGCTGCCCGCCGCCCCGACCACCAGCGCGCCGACCGCGATCTCGCCGTAGAGCAGCGGCACGCATGCGACCGAGCGGATGCCGGTGCCGATGCCGAGCTCGGCGATCGGCGAATGCCGAGCGCCGGGGGTGGGGCCCCCGACGGCTCCGCCGGCGGGGCGGGGGATCTCCCCCATGGGATCGATCGCGAGCGGCTCCGCGGCCGCATCATCGATCCGCAGCGCGCGGCGCTCGGCGATGCTGCGCCCCGCCAGGCTCGCGGTCCGCGGCACGCGGCTGCCGGCCTCGCGCCAGCCGCTGCCGACCACCGAGCGGTGGACGATCTCGTCGCCCTCGACCAGCGCGACCGCCGCGGCCTCGGCCGCCAGCAGCGTGCCGGCGCGCTCCGCGACGATGTGCATCACCTCGTCCGCCGTCATCGCGGCCGCCGCGATCGCATTCTGCAGCTCGATGATCGCGAGCAGTCGCGACTGGCTCGGCGCTGCGCTCACCGCGACATCATACAAGCCGGCCCCCGGGTAGGGTCTTTTCGCGCGCGCTCAGTGCGGTCCGGCAGCGGTCGGAGATCGCTCGATGATGCGTAATTCCAGATGGTTGGCGAACTCCGCCGCAGAGCGCTGCACCCCCGTGCGCCGCAGCACGGCCGAGCGGAAAATGCCGGCCGCGCGAACCGGCACCCGGGTGCACAACGCAGCGGCCATGTTATGACCTTGCCGTGAGCCGCCGTGTCCGGATCGGGACGTGTGCGAATCCGCCCGATGCAGCGCTGGTGCGCTCGATGTTCGCGGCGCGCGGCATCCCCGTCGTGATCGGCGCCGAGCATCACGCGAGCCTGCTCGGCCCGCTGGGCGCGAGCTTCCTGTCGCTCGACATCTGGGTCGCCGAGGAGGACGCCGAGGAAGCCGCCGCGCTGCTGCGCGACCTCCGCGAGCCGTCTGCGAACGCCGTGTCCGGCGACAGCGCCAACGGCGCTGTGGCCGATGCCGGCGACGCCGACGGCGAGCACGCCGACGCCGGCGAATCCGCCGCGCCCGAGGCCGAGGACGCGTCCGGTGACTCGGTGCGCATGCAGATCGAGCGCCGCCGCCGCACCGGCCTCGCGCTGCTGCTCGGCTGCTTCATCACGTTCGGCACCGCGCACATGTCCACGCGCGCGTGGCTGCGCGGCATC
>VBLP01000450.1:22089-24930 GCA_005887925.1 Deltaproteobacteria bacterium
CTCGTCATCGCAGCGATCATCGGCGACGTGGTGGGCGCGGTGTGGCGCATCCGGACCCTGTCGAGCACCCAGCTCCCGGTCGCTCGCGTCCGCCGCTCGTGACGCGTCCCCGCCGGTGATCGGCGGCCGGTGTGTCACAGGTGCAGCGTCACGCCGAGCGCAGCGCTCTGCTCCCCGAGCGGCATGGCCTCGGCCGTGACGTCGACATGCAAGGGCAGCCGGACGATCAGGCCCGCTCCCAGCGTGACGTGGTAGCGATCGTTGCCGGTCACACCCGACCCACCGTGCTGCCAGAACACCGGCCCGCCGAACGCGCGCGCCGAGACGTACGGCACCCAGCGACCGGCGAGGGTCTTGCCGACCGTGACGCCGCCGCGCAGGTCGAACGCCCACCAGCTGTGCGTCATCTCGTCGTCGGCGGGCGCTCGCGCGAGCCCGAGGCCGAGGCTGGCGGTCACCGCGACGAATGGCCGGGTCTCGCCCTCGTAGAGCGGCAACCAGCTCAGCGTGCCGGCCACGGTCGCGCCGGCGGAGATGTCGCGGTGGTCGATCTGGCCGCCGAGCAAGCCACCGGCGGTCGCCGACCAGCCGAGCCGCGGGGTCGAGAACTTGCCGACCGTCGCGGTCGCCGCCAGCTGCTCGACGTCCAGCCGCGTGCTGCCGAAGTTGATCTGCGTCGAGAACCCGCTGACCGCGCCGGTGACCTGCCAGGTCGGCGGCGCGCTGCCGTCGCACTCGCCAGGCAGGCCGGTCGGACCGACCGGCGGCGACGTGCCTCAGGCATGCGCCGAGCGCGCCCGCGCTGCCAGGACCGCCGCTGCCAGGACCCCGACTGCGATGACTCGTTTCACGCGCGCGAGCCTACCAGGTCGCCGCGCGCCGCAAGCGATCGGCGCCACAGGAGATCTCCCCGCGGAGATCTGCCCCGCGTCGATCGCGCCGGGAATGCTATGCGTGAAGAGGACCGCCGCCCGGCGGCCGCCCATGACCATCCTGTGACCGCCTCGTGATTGCATCTACCGACCCGATCGCGTCGCCGGCAGCAATGCCGCCGCCCGCCGCGCCGGCGATCGAGGATGCATGGCTGTGGGGCTGGGACCCGACGCCCGGCATCGTCTCGGTGTGGGCCGAGCCCGATGGCCGCGCGTCGGTGTGGCGGCGCGATCCGTCGGCCGGGCTGGTGCGCGACGACGTCCGGTTCCGTCCCTGGTTGATCCTGGCATCGCTCGACGATCTCGCGCACCTGGGACCGAGGCTGTGCCCGGAGCACGCCCGCGACGCGCGCAACGGCGCACCCCGCATCACGTACCGCGAGCTCGCCGGTCCGGGCGCCCTGCGCTTCCTGGTCCGCGCCGGCGACATGGCCACGCTGACCGCCGCGATCCTGCACGGCGCCGCGCGCCGCCTCGGCCGGCCCGTCGGCCACCTCCGCGACCTGCCCGACGACCAGCTGCTCGTGCTGCCGCCCGAGGAGCAGTACCTGGTCGCGACCGGCCGCACGTACTTCCGCGGCCTCCGGTTCGACGACCTGCGCCGCCTCCAGCTCGATCTCGAGACCACCGGCCTCGACGCCGCGCGCGACCGGATCTTCCTCGTCGCCGTGCGCGATTCCGGCGGCGCCATCGAGCTGCTCGAGGCGCGCGGCGATCGCCCCGCCGACGAGGCCGACCTGATCGCCCGCCTGGTCGAGCACGTCCAGGCCCGCGACCCCGACGTGATCGAGAACCACAACCTGCACGGCTTCGACCTGCCGTTCCTCGCCGAGCGCGCCCGCCTCCTCGGCGTTCCGCTCGCGCTCGGCCGCGCCGGCCCGCCCGGCCTCCGCCCGCGCGCCGCGCGCCGCGGCATCGCGTCGCCCGGCAACCCGCAGCGCCGGATCCGTTACACCGTCCCCGGCCGCCAGCTGATCGACACGCTCGACGCCGTGCTGCGCCACGACTTCGCCGCCCGCGACCTGCCCGGCCACGGCCTCAAGGCAGTCGCCCGCCACCTCGGCCTCGCCGCCGACGATCGCGAGCACATCCCCGGCGCCCAGATCCACGACGTGTTCCGCCGCGACCCCGCGCGCGTCCGGCGCTACGCCGCGGCCGACGTCGCCGAGGTCGCCGGCCTCGCCCGCCTGCTCGGCGGCGCCGCGTTCGCCCTCGCCGGCATGGCGCCCCGGCGCTACGAGCGGCTCGCCGACGCCGGCGCCGCGACCGGCGTGATCGACCCGTTGCTGGTCCGCGCCTACCTGAGCTCCGGCGCCGCGCTGCCCGCGCACGAGCCCGGCGACGGCACCCCGCACAGCGGCGCCGCGCTCCACCTGTTCGCCGCCGGCGTCGCGCACCGCGTCGTCAAGGCCGACGTCGCGAGCCTGTACCCGTCGCTGATGCGCGAGTACCGCATCGGCCCGGCGCGCGACCGGCTCGGCGTGCTGCTCGCCATCGTCGACCGGCTCGTCGAGCACCGGCTCGCCGCCAAGGCCCGCGGCCGCGCCGCGCCCGCCGGCTCCCCCGAGCGCTACGTCGCCGAGGCGATGTCGGCGGCGATGAAGCTCGTCGTCAACTCCGCTTACGGCTACCTCGGCGCCACCGGCCTGACCCGGTTCGCCGACGTCCACGCCGCCAACCGCGTCACCCAGCACGGCCGCGCCGTCCTCGCGCTGCTGTGCCGCGAGCTCGCCGCGCGCGGCGTCACCCTGCTCGAGGCCGACACCGACGGCGTGTACTTCGCCGCGCCCGCCGCGTGGACCGAGGCCGACGAGCGCCGCGTCGTCGCCGAGGTCGCCGCCCTGCTCCCGGCGCGCGTCCACCTCGAGTTCGACGGCCGCTACGCGGCGATGCTGTCGCACGAGCCGAA